>JAGFXW010000122.1 GCA_017861495.1 Bacillota bacterium | reverse complement strand
TTTATTACGAGCCGGGATCACCACTTCATAACCGGCTTTCATCAGATTTTTGCACATGGGCTTGCCCATAATGCCAAGCCCTATAAATCCTATTTTCATGTAAACTTGACTCCTCTATTCAATTATAATATGCATTGATGGGTGGTTGCTCTGCAAGTTGACTTTATCGCACCATGCAAGGCTTTTTGTTATCAAATTTCCAACCTGGAACCAGATATTGCATCGCCATGGCATCATCTCTTGCTCCCAATCCATGTTGCATATACACTTTGTGGGCTTTTTCGATTTGCTCCATATCGATCTCGACACCCAAGCCCGGTTTATCTGGCACAGCCACTTTTCCGCCCTTAATTTTGAACGGTTCTTTGGTGAGGCGTTCTTGTCCTTCCTGCCAAATCCAGTGGGTATCAAGGGCAGTGATTTTACCAGGCGCTGCAGCTCCAACGTGGGTGAACATAGCCAAAGAAATATCAAAGTGGTTATTGGAGTGCGAACCCCAGGTCAGGCCCCACTCATGGCACATCTGCGCTACCCGTACCGAACCCTGCATTGTCCAGAAATGAGGATCTGCCAGTGGGATATCAACGGAATGCAGTTGAATCGTATGCCCCATTTGCCGCCAATCGGTGGCTATCATGTTGGTAGCCGTGGGGAGACCGGTCGCCCGGCGGAATTCGGCCATAATTTCCCGGCCCGAATAGCCGTTTTCTGCGCCGCAGGGATCTTCGGCATAGGCCAGAATACCGTGCATATTGCGGCACAGGCGGATTGCATCTTCCAATAACCAGCCACCATTAGGATCCAAGGTGATCCTAGCATCCGGGAACCGTTTGGCAAGTGCGGTGATCGCTTCAATCTCTTCTTCACCGCGAAGAACACCGCCTTTGAGCTTGAAGTCTTTAAAGCCGTAGAGCTCATAAGTCGCTTCCGCGTGCCGAACGATAATCTCCGGTGTCAGCGCCTCTTCATGGCGAATACGATACCAATCATTTTTGGCATGGTCACCGCTTAGATACGGAAGGTTCGTCTTTTTTCTGTCGCCGACATAGAACAGGTAGCCGAGCATCTCCACCTCGCTCCGTTGCTGTCCGCTCCCCAGCAATGCCGCTACCGGAACGTTCAGGAATTGTCCCAAAAGATCCAGCAGGGATGCTTCCAAGGCTGTAACGGCATGGATCGTAGTTCTGAGATCAAACGTCTGTTGCCCGCGCCCGCCGGCATCCCGGTCAGCAAATTGATGTCTGACCGAATTCAATATATTGTTATAGCATGCCACAGATTTTCCGATAACCAGTTCTTTTGCGTCTTCAAGGGTCTTGCGGATTTTTTCACCGCCCGGCACCTCTCCTACACCGGTATGCCCGGCGTTGTCTTTGAGAATTACGATGTTACGAGTAAAAAATGGCGCATGAGCCCCGCTAAGATTGAGCAGCATACTGTCTTGACCGGCAACGGGAATGACTTGCATCTCTGTTACGACTGGAGCGCCAAAATCAAATTGACCAGCAATATTGTTGTTCATAAAAACTCCTCCTATTTTATAAAAAGCTATCCGTATTTATAACAAATGATCCTGCATTACTTATTAAACAATTTTTTCCTGTGTTTGACCGGCGCTGCCGGGTAATTTCAATTCCATCCGTTTGATGTCTCCAACGATCAACAAATAACTGAGGATAGCACCCAGGGCATTTAGCCCGACAAACACCAATGCGCCATTAAAGGAACCTGTTCCTTGGATAATGTAGCCAATGATAATCGGAGTGGTAATTCCAGCCACGTTGCCGAATGTATTGAATAAACCACCGCTTAGGCCGCCAATTTCTTTTGGCGAAGTATCAGATACTACGGCCCACCCCAGCGCACCTACTCCCTTGCCGAAGAAAGCCATCGCCATGATAGCGACAACGACCCACTCAACATTGGTGTAATTGCAGACAATCATTGCCGTGGACAAAAGCATCCCCAGAACAATCGGGGTCTTACGAGCTACCGACAACGAATAGCCCTTGCGCAAAAGATAGTCGGAAAAAATACCGCCCAGAACACCGCCGACAAATCCGCATAATGCCGGCAAAACGGCCACAAAACCAGCCTTTAAGATCGACATGCCGCGGGCCTGCACCAAGTAAACCGGAAACCAGGTAATAAAGAAATAGGTCAGCGTTGTGATGCAATATTGTCCAAAATACACGCCCAGCAGCATCCGGCTTCCCAACAACTGCTTAATGCACCACCAGGTTGGAAGAGCGTTGCTGTTATCGTCTTTCTTATTCGAACGTTCCGAGCTGACCAGAGCTCCGCCTTTCTCGATATAATCAAGCTCAGCTTGATTTACCCAAGGGTGTTCTTTCGGTCCGTACATAACTTTCAACCAGACAAAAGCCAGAATGATGCCAAGAGTTCCCATGACTGTGAAAACATACTGCCATCCCCATGAATGAACAATCCAGCCCATAATAGGGGCAAACAGTACCGTAGCAAAATATTGCGCGGAGTTGAAAATCGCCGCTGCCGTTCCCCGCTCTTTCGTGGGAAACCAAGCTGCCACAATCCGACTGTTCCCCGGGAATGACGGTGATTCGGAGAGGCCTACCAAAAACCGTAGGACAAAAAGGCCGGTAGCTGCCAGTCCAGCACCCAAAAGGCCGACATAACCTTGCATCAAGGTGAACAAAGACCAGAAAAACAGACTAAAAAAGTAAACCTTTTTTGTGCCGAAGCGATCCAGTAACCAACCGCCCGGTATCTGACCTGCTACATACGCCCAGGCAAAAGCCGAAAAGATAAACCCCATTTGCACGGAACTCAAGCCCAGCGCTTTGGAAGCAACCGGACCCGCCAACGATAGCGTCGCCCGGTCAGCATAGTTGACGGTAGTAAGAATAAAAAGAACAAGAACCATAAACCAACGGACACGAGAGGCTTTTTCTCCCTTTGTGATAGCAGCACTCAAAATACTCATCTCCTCGTAATGTTTGATTCGCAAAACACACCGTATAATTCCGACTTTTTACAACAACCATGTTCACCTCGTTTTCTTTGCATCATACAGTTTTTCACAAACCAAAAGCTTATTAAAACGTTTGCCATTTTATAATTGCAATTAACATGCCAACTCTCAAAATCGCACTAAAGAACTACCTTGCTGCGCTGTTTTTCTTCTCTTTGCGGCTTAAAACCAGCAACGACCCGATGTGTCTGGGTAGCATAAAAAACAAAAAACCTGCATCATATGATGCAGGTCCGAAACACATGATGCATTTATTGCATCATGTGCGGTATTCCTTTTTTTACCTGGATGTTAAAAGCGCGAAGTTTTCGGTATAGGGTGCTGCGGTCCATACCTAATCGTTTGGCGGCTTCCTTCTGGTTATATCCTGTTTCTTTCAGCGCCCTAATGATCCTGGACTGCTCGGACGAAACTTCAGAACCCATTGGTCCTGTCAGGACTTTTTCTTTGCCGATAGGCTCTATGAGTGAAGGTTTCAGGTCCTCACAACTGTAATTATCCTTCGCTGTTACAACAAGTTTTTCGATATAATTTCTCAGCTGCCGGACGTTGCCGGGCCAGTCATAGTTATTAATAAAGGCTTTCGCTTGTTCACTCAGGTGAATTGTTTTATCGTACCGTTGGTTGTATATCGTCAAAAAATCCTCAGCGATTACAATTGCATCCCCCGGCCGATCTTTAATGGCCGGCAAATCGAGCGTCAACACATTGATGCGATAAAACAGGTCTTCCCGGAACTTCCCTTCCTGCCTCAATTGCGCCAGGCTTTGATTGGTTGCAGCAATAATCCGGACATCGACCGGCAAATATTTGTCACCGCCCAATCGCATAATACGCCGTTCTTGAATGACCCTGAGTAATCTCGTTTGCGCATTTTTGTCCATTTCGCCGATTTCATCCAAGAAAATACTTCCTCCATGAGCCAGTTCAAAATAACCCGGTTTGCCTTTTTTCGTCGCCCCCGTGAAGGCACCCTCAGCGTAGCCGAACAATTCACTTTCCAGCAGGCTCGGCGTAATCGCTCCACAGTTTACGGCAACAAATGGCCCGTTTGACCTATGGCTGGAACGGTGAATACTCTGCGCAAACAACTCCTTTCCTGTACCCGAAGCCCCTGTAATCAACACTGTCGCATCCGTCCCGGCATATTGCAGAGCAACCCGTTTCACCTCGGTGATTTCGGGCGATACTCCTTTGATGTCGTCAAAACTATACTGGGCAGTCAAGCCTTTGCTGTACAATTCACTGCGTATAGCAGCTTCCTGCTTGATAATTTTACCGATATCTTCAACTGTAACCATAACGCCGCTGACTTTGCCGTTGACATCAATCGGCACAACATTGACCAGGAATTTCTGTTGATTGATATTGATTAACTCCCCGAAAGCAGGTTTTACCTTATTCAATTCGGCCGGCAACCCTAAATCAGACAACACCGAATACACACTACGCCCGACAACCTCGTGATTTTTCAAACCCAGCAGACGTTCCGCAGCGGAATTGAAAACAGAAATCAATCCATTGCTTTCGATGTTGATAATACCCTGGATCGAATAATCGACAAGGATCCGGAATTTTTCCATACGCTCTTTTTCCAGAGTTCGCGCGTAGGAAACCTTCATGGCCTGGAGAAAAGCGTTGCGAAAAGAATCTTCCCCCGATGTCAATAACAGGGTATGTTTGCCTCGTTTCGCGGCCAATTCTACGGTTCTTATCCCTCCGATAATAACATCGGCGCCCGACAGAATTGCCGCCTCCACTGCCGCTTCCATATTATCCCCCGGGTTTATCAGGAAAAGTTGCAGATGAATATTCATGACTTTTGCGAAAGTCTCAATATTTCCAATCATATTCCGAAAAGCAACTACACCGATTTTCGGAGTCTCCTTTACGGTAAGTTTTTTTGCCTGTAATAAGACCTCGGCCAAGTCCTGTACCGAAATAGGGATTTCGACAACAGGTATCTGGATCTCCGCCCGGGAAATGTATTCGGCCGTTCCGCCGCGGGCTACAATTACATCGACTCCACTGACTTCCGCCTTACGGGCAATATCAATTCCTTCGTGCAACCAGCCCATACTGCAGTCCACTTGATCATCCAAACCCAGTTCAGATATGATACGTTTTCCAATATCCATCATTACGTTGGAAGGAGCGATATACAGAATTGTTTTCATAGTACAGCACCCAACCATTTCCTATTTTTCATCACCCGGCAGGGGCTTCAAACAATTTTCGCCCCACAGCGCTATTTGTATTTCTCTGTAATCTTACTGCCATTAAATAAGAACCGCATAATCGTCAATATTTCGGGAGGTTTCATTTCCTCTTCGTAACCCAGCTGTGTAAACTCAGACCATACTTTTTCCTGTATTTCCGGGGTTATTGACTTCAGGCCCCGGATCTCAGAAACTACCGCTTTAATTTCACTAGTATCCATCAACGCTATAACATTTTGGCCTTTTTCCAAACCAATAGCCATAAGAAAAATGGCCACCTTATTTATTGGCATCAATCAATGACTACCTCCTTAGAGCATCTCCAAATCATCATTGCAGAAATATCCTTTCCTCACTTCAGCTCAAACTTTCCAATCATTATTTTTTCCGTTATCCAAGAAGGTTCCCCTCAACATCAAACTGCATTTCCACTAATTCGCCGCAAATCTCAATATTCGGATTTCTGCGCGCCTCATCCAATAACGCTTCAGAAATATACAAATCCTGCAGATGCAGAGTGTCTTTGATGCGAACCATTTTTACCCAGGTCAAATTTTGAGCATTGCAAGTTTTAACGGCAGCCAGAAGCGCATCCCGGTCCGTTTCCATAATGATAGGGATTTTGGCCGGTTCAGTGATTGTATTGGTAAGAGAATTGGCATAGACGTAATTAAAATCAATTTTGTTAAATAGCCTCCGCGTAATATAATCGCCGACACCCATGCCGCTGGCATTTCCATGGGTTTCTTCCGTGAGATCCCTGATTACTAATTTATTCACCGTTGCGCCGCCGCTGGCATAAGGAGTGGGGAAACGGCCGGTAATATTCGGATCCATTCCATCGCCGGATATTTCTTTACCAATCTGATCCACCACAAGCACATCGATCGAATCGAACATAATTTTCGGCATTTTGTCTTTCGCTTCCAACAGCAGCTTCTGGTCAATTTCCATGATCTGATCCCTCGGCGCGGCTACCAACGTTGAAATTTTATCATACGCATTTTCCACAGTGGCAATACCAAACAAGACCTTTGATTTTTCAATTTTCATTTTTGCCATTTCAAAAACAAACTCGGCCATATGCTTGAAGCTGTAAGCGTGGCAGGATGCCGCGCCTTTTTGTTTGCCCAACCCAATCGTAAGCATTTTAGCAAGGCCGCTTTCACAAGGACCACGATAGGCGGTATGTGGTTTTATCCGGTTAATTATTACAATTCCATCCGCTTCGTATGCATTTTTATCCATGTGCACAGCCAAACCATTTTCCAATTTGCCTAATTCAACCACTTCCATTGACGACCGAATTGGACAATTCGCACTTTCTTCGGTAATACCAAGATGCGCAAGCAATTCTTGTTGCCCCTCAGCCGTTGCACCACCATGGCTGCCCATTGCCGGTACGATGAACGGGTTCCCGCCGCGCGCTTTGATCTCTTCCACAGTCACCCGCACAAGCGTAGGAAGTTGATTCAACCCACGGCTGCCTACGGCAACTGCAATGCTCATACCTGCTTTTATCCGATCACCTACACCAGGCTTTTTAAACTCTTGCCGCAGAAACGCTTCTACATCGCTGATTTCCGTAGTTGTAAATTTTTGACGTATTTTTACCATTCGCGGCAACACCGTGCCTTGTAACAGTTCCTGTACGATACTCACAAAAAACGCCTCCTCACTTTGTCACATCGCACACCTAGTTTCCCGTTGGCTGCGTTTGTACCAGCGATAGCTACCTATAGATAGCGCAGACAAATTATAGTTTTAATCCAAGTATAACACGTTTCAATCCACTCGCCCATAAGAGGCGCAACCATTTGGTTTTGAACCAGGCAACACAAAGGGCACGTGTCAGCACGCGCCCTTGTAAACCTTCATCGATTTTAGATTATTTTGCGGTTTCGCTTCGCCCTACTTTGACCATTTCTTTAAACTTCGCCGAAATCAAACCCGAAGAAACGAGAGTGACAAACTTGGCACCCAACGAGGCGCAGCGGGGAATATCTTCAATGCTGCCGGCCATCACACCCATGATGATGCCCTTTTCCCGGCCCCGGCGCAGCAAATCTTCGATCATCGCTTTTACTTCCGGATGGTTCGGCCCCTCTGCC
>JAGFXW010000331.1 GCA_017861495.1 Bacillota bacterium | reverse complement strand
TCAATACCAACGAAAAAGAACCGATTTTTGCGGCTGCGGACTACGGGATCGTCGGCAATTACGAGGAGATTGTCCCTGCGTTAACGGAAGCAATACAACAAGCGAAAGCGTAGGAGGGTAAGATAGTGGTGAATTACAACAAAGTGACTGCCCCGATCCTGGAAGAACTGAAAGGGATTGTTGGCGCAGAAAATATTACGGTGGATGAGAAAAAGCTGAAAGATTACAGCCATGATGAAGTAATGGATCCTCACTATATTTATATGCCGGAGGTTGTCGTTTTTCCGGAAACAGCAGAACAGATTGCCCAAGTTGTCAAGCTTGCAAACCGGGAAGTAATCCCTCTTGTGCCTCGCGGAGCCGGGACGGGCTTATCCTGCGGCGCTACGCCGATACATGGCGGCATCGTGCTGACTACCGACAGGCTGAATAAAATCATCAAAGTGGATGCCGATAATTTGTATATTGAAGCGGAAGCCGGCGTGCTGACCGGTGATGTGCAGAAGGCGGCTAACGATGTGGGTTTGTATTATCCCGGCGATCCCTGCAGCGGTGACAGCTGTTTTATCGGCGGCAATGTTGCGACAAACGCCGGTGGCAATAAAGCGGTAAAATACGGCACAACCCGGCATCAGGTTTATAGTATGGAAGTGGTAACGCCTACCGGCGAAATCACCGTCCTCGGCGGCCGCTTGGCGAAATGCAGCACCGGCTATGCGTTGGAGCAACTGGTGATTGGCTCGGAAGGAACCTTGGGCATTATTACCAAGGTGACGCTGAAGCTTGCTCCCCAGCCGCCCAGTGTGGTCGATTTGCTGGCTGTATTCCCGGATATTGATTCGGCCATTGCCACTGTTACCAAAGTAATAAAAGCCGGTGTGAAACCAACCTGCGTAGAATTTATGGATGGCCGCGCTATTCGGTGTGTAGAAGTATACCTTAAGGAAAAACTTCCCCACAGTGAAGACGGTAACTATCTGATCATCCAGGTTGAAGCGGAAAATGATGAAGAATTGGACGACAAGGCGGCTAAAATTGACGAACTGTGTACGGAAAACCATGCGTTGGAAGTGTTGATGCCGGAAAGTGAAAAGATATGGAAAATACGCAAATCGGTTGCGGAAGCGTTCCGTCATGAATCTCTGGTTCAAAGCAATGAAGATGCGGTCGTGCCATTAGACCAGCTGCCTGAAGCTATGAAGGCCATGGTGGAAATCTGTGAAAAACACGACGGAGTGGCCCGGGTAGTCAGCCACGCCGGCGACGGCAACATTCATTTATGCATTATGCCGGGAACGATTTCTTCGGAACAGTGGGATGAAAAGCTGGCCGCTATTCAAGACGAGATTTATGCGGTGATTTATCCATTGGGTGGACGCTTATCGGGCGAACATGGGATTGGCTACAAAAAGAAACATTTGCTGGAGAAATACACCGATTCCGTAGAGTTGAATATGCTTAAGACTGAGGCTCGAAATCTTTGATTTCGCGAAGCCGAAGTTTCCCTTTAGGGTTTCGAGTGTTATAGCCTGTTGATCCCCGACCTAAGAGGGCGGAGTCCCTGTGCCCTGTGGGTATTACAGGCTGTTAACGAGATAACGGACTGATAGAATCAAGGATGCGAAAAGAGAGGTTGATGAAATAATGCAGGATTTGACGATTACTCCCGAACAACAGACAATTCAGCAAAAGGCACGGGAGTTTACGGCGAAATATATCATTCCGGTAGACCGGGAATGGGATGAACGAGGCGGGTTTCATGAATTCATCCTGGCGGAGAATAAAGAAGTCGGTTTGAATTGTATGGCGGTACCGGTAGAGTATGGCGGACCCGGCTACGATTCGGTCACCCAATCTTTGGTGGCTGAGGAGTGGGGGTACGGATGCGCCGCTTTTGCCACCACGTTGGCCGGCAACGGTTTAAGCTCCTATCCGTTGGCGATTGCCGGGACGGATGAACAGAAAAAAATCTATTACGGGCGTTTGGTGGACGGCGGTATGGGCGGATTTGCCCTTACCGAACCGGGAGCCGGTTCCGATGCCGGTTCTTGCGCCACCGTCGCCAAATTGGATGGTGACGAATGGGTCATCAACGGGACCAAGTGTTTTGCCACGACCTGTGGCCACGCTTCCATAATGGTCGTGTTTGCTTCTACTGATCCGGATAAAGGCGTGAAAGGACTCAGCGCATTCATTGTTGAGAAAGAACGGGAAGGCGTTGTGGTAGGAGCGGAGGAACATAAAATGGGCATTCGCAGTTCCAACACAGTGGAATTGCGACTCAAAAACGTCCGGGTTCCCAAAACTCATTTGCTGGGCAAAGAAGGCGAAGGCATGAAAATTGCCATGAAGACGCTGGATATGGCCAGACCCATCGTGGCTTCCGTGAGTGTGGGAATTGCCCGACGGGCGTTGGATGAAGCGGTTCAATTTGCCAAAACCTATCTGGATGTGAATGGCAAACCAATCGCTAAACATCAGGCAGTAGCATTTAAGTTAGCCGATATGGCTACCCAGGTAGAAGCGGCCAGACAATTGGTTCGCAGTGCGCTGCGGTTGAAAGATATGGGTGTGCCTTATACGAAAGAAGCAGCTATGGCCAAGACGTTTTGCACAGATACTGCCATGCGGGTTACTTCCGAGGCTGTTGAACTGATGGGCGACTATGGTTACTCCAAGGATTCGGTTGTCGAAAAGCTGATGCGTGATGCGAAAGTAACACAAATTTATGAAGGAACGAACCAAGTTCAGCGAATTGTCATTTCTGGTTTGCTGCTGAATTCGTAGGAGAGAAAGGAATAGGAGGCTAAATCATGGGTTACGCATTCACGGAGGAACAAGAAATTATCCAACAGACAGCCCGCGAATTTACACAGGGTTGTATCGAGCCGGTGGCGGCAGAAATTGACCGCGCGGCAATTCATCCGCAGGAACTGGTGCAGTCTTTGGCGGAACAGGGGTTTATGGGGATGTTTTTACCGGAAGAGTTTGACGGTGCCGAAGCTGGATTTCTCTGTTATGCCTTGATTGTTGAAGAAATTTCCAAATCGAGCGGCGCAGTTGCTTCTATTTTAAATCATCATGCAGCGATGGCGGCTTATTCAATCAATGCGTGGGGCTCCAAGGAACAAAAAGACCAATATTTATCGGCTATGTGTACTGGTGAAATCCTGGGAACTTTTGCTTTTGCTGAACCGGATGCTGCGCCTGGAGTCGGCGAAGCCAAAGTAATTGCCCGCAAAGATGGGGATTCATATAGTTTGAATGGTCGGAAATGTTATGTGGCCAACGGCGGCGAAGCCGGTGTTTATATAGTGGTTGCCTTGACGGACCCGGATGTCGGAACGAAAGGTATGAGCGCGTTTTTGGTTGATGGCGATACTCCTGGCTTGTCAGTGGCTCGCACCATCAAAAAGATGGGCTTGCGGGGCTGCCAATCGGCGGAAATGCTTTTTGATAACGTGAAGATACCGGCCAATAATTTGTTGGGTGCAGAAGGCGACGGCCTGGCCATTGTTGCAAAAGCGCAAGCTGTTGCCGGTGTAGCCGAAGGGGCTATGGTTGTCGGAATTGCGCAAGCTGCCATGGATGATGCGGTGAAATATGGCATGCAGCGGATCCAGTTCAAGCAGCCAATTGCCCGTTTTCCGGCGATACAAACCATGTTGGCGGAAATGGCAACGAATATCCATATGTTACGATTGGCGGTTTATCATGCTGCCGGCCTGATTGATAACGATGAACCGTTCACTGCGGAAGCTGCGATGATTAAGTTGTTTGCGGCGCGCATTGGACAAAGTGCCTTGATCGACGTAGTGCAAATTGAAGGTGGCTATGGCTATAGCGAAGATATGGCGGCTTCGCGCTTCTTCCGCGATATCAAGGGAGTTATTACTAAGAACAGTTCTATTGATTTTCCGGAAACAGTAATCGCTAAATCGTTGTTGGATTAACAGTTCTCATTTTACATTACACCGACCAACATAAGGAGGAAATAAGAAGAATGAAAAGAGTTTTGGCGATCAATCCGGGCGCGACATCCAGCAAATTTGCCGTGTTTGATGATGAAAAAATTGTATTGAAAAAAGTGGTGGAGCATCAAGGTGCGGCCTTACAGGACTTTTCCCGAGTCATTGACCAATTTCAGTACCGGTCAGACTTGATTAC
>JAGFXW010000121.1 GCA_017861495.1 Bacillota bacterium | reverse complement strand
AAAAACCTTTCGTCCTTCGAAAAAAGGACGAAAGGTTTAACTTCCGCGGTGCCACCCTTGGTAGGCCATACGGCCTCACTTTACAGTACGGGATTCAGAACGCACCTGTCCGCTGCGCTATCATTGCCACTGGAAAACAAAAAACTTTCGTCCTGTTAAGGACGAAAGTTTACACTTCCGTGGTACCACCTTGTTAGGCATGATAGCCTCGCTTTGAGGTACGGGATGACTCCGATACCTTGTCTCTTCAGTAACGGTGAGACGTTCCGGCTAAGCCTACTCTAATTTCGGTTAGCAGCTCAAGGGCCCATTCACCGAAAAGATACTTACGGAGCTTGCACTACCCCCCGTTCGCTGAAAAGCTCGTTTCTCGACTACTCTTCCCCATCAACGCTGTTGTGGTTCAATATGAAATTAGCTACATCATACCATCGAATATTTCATTTTGCAACAACTTTTTTAACTTTTCTTTGGTTTCTCTGATCAAGTGTAACCATTACAGCTCACCCTCTGCCATTCTTAGAAAATCCTTTTCCCCGCAGCCCCTTTGGATTTGGTCCAAAGGTTCTTGCCGGCCACCATAATCGTAGCGCCAAATTCACCAAGCGCCCGGGAGAACGACAAGATCAACCCGGCTACCAGTCCTTGCCAGGCCAACGGAAGCGTCACCGTCAAAAACACGCGCCATTCTCCCGCCCCCAAGGTTCTGGCCGCCTCTTCCAAAGTATGGTCAACATTGGCGAAGGCCGCTTTGGTGCTCTGGTACATGAGAGGAAAAGAAACCACGGTACCGGCAAGAATGGCCGCATAGGGAGTAAAAATCAACTGCACCCCAAATTGCTCCCCCAGGATTTTGCCGACCGGACCTTGTTTGCCAATCAAAAGCAGGAGAAGAAAACCGGTTACAACTGGCGGCATGACCAACGGCATGACAAACAAAGCTTCCAATACCGCTTTGCCGGCAAATTCCATTTTTTGCATAACGTATGCTGCGGCAACACCAACCAAAAAAACAAACACCAACGATATTGACGCAACTTGAATGGACAACAAAACCGGATGCAAATCGACCAAACAAAATCACCCTTCGCGATCATTCTTCCGCAGGAAAACAGCATCCCCGGCCATACGGAAAAGGCCGGGGACAGCAAATCATTTACTCATGGTAAAACCGTATTTTTCAAAAACGGCTTTACTCTCGTCACTGTTTAAGTAGGCCATAAACTCTTCTGCTGCTTTATGATTTTTGGTTCCCGCCAAAATAGCCGCCGGATAAACAATCGGTTCATGCGATCCTTCCGGCGCGGTTGCAACAATTTTACTCTTTTGACTGGAAACGGCATCCGTCTTGTACACAAATCCCGCCTCCGTGTTCCCGGTTTCCACATAGGAAAGCACGGTACGGACATCCTTGGCAAACACCGCTTTATCCTTCACCGATTCCCAAATCCCCAATTTTTGCAACGCCTGCTGCGTATATTGTCCGGCAGGCACTACCGCTGTTTCGCCAACAGCAATCTTCTGTACGCCATCACTCTTAACATCTTCAAACTTATTGATTTCCAATTTTGAATCCTTGGGAATAATCAGAACCAGCTTATTTTTCACTAAATTTTTTCGTGTTGCTTTATCAACCAGATTCTTAGCTTCCAAATCATTCATTTGCTTGGGAGCGGCAGAAATGAAAATATCCGCCGGAGCGCCTTGCTCAATTTGCCGTTGCAGCGACCCGGACGCGCCCAAGTTATACACCAGCTTGACGTTTGGCGCTTTCGCCTGGTATTTCGTTTGGATTTCCGTCAACGCATCCTTTAAGCTCACAGCTGCCGAAATGTTCAATTCAAACGTCTGGGCCGCCTGTTTGGCCGGTTCTTGTTTCGTTCCGCCACAGCCGGCTGCTAAAACGGCTGCCACAACAATGCCTATCACAAACAATACTACACTTTTTCTCACAAAAAATCTCCCCTTTTGTCATTAAATAGTATTTAATTTTACAAATTTCCACTAAACAATACTATACTAAACATAAACAAACATAAACCCGATGGTGTAATTATAGTATTTATTGTAATATTAATGCAAGGGGTAACTTTAAATTCCCTGTACTTGTTTTATAAAAATGAAAAGCGAGGTGGAATTCATGACGAATGTTGCTGCTTACACACCGGAAGAAGTGGCGCAAATTTTAAAAATATCACGCTTTACGGTGTATGAGATGATAAAACGCGGCGATTTAACTGCTTACCGGATTGGCCGAAAAATGCGGATTGAAGCTCCCGACCTGGAAAACTATATCAAAAAATCCAAAGGCCAATCCCCGGCGCAACTGCAGCTTCAGCAAGTTGCCGCGGCTCCGGTTTCCCTGCCGGAGACCATGATCATCTGCGGCCAGGACATTGTCTTGGATATCTTGGCGCGGCATTTGGAAAAAAAGATGCCGCAAGTTCGTTTCCTCCGCAATTACGATGGCAGCATCGATGGACTGCTGGCATTGTACCGCGGTACGGCGAACGCAGTTACTGCGCATCTCTGGGACAGTGATACGGATACCTACAATATCCCTTACGTCCGCCGCCTGTTACCCGGCCACAGAACGTTGATCATCAATCTTGTTTCCCGGATGGAAGGTTTTTATGTCGCCAAGGGGAATCCGAAAAACATCAATGCCTGGCAGGATTTGGCCAGACCGGATGTCCGGTTCGTAAACCGCGAGCGCGGTTCCGGCGCCAGAGTATTAATCGACGAGCAGCTCCGAATCCTGAAAATCGACTACGCAACCATCAGCGGCTACGATCACGAGGAAGCAAGCCACCTGGCAGTAGCCAGCTGCGTTGCCAGAGGGGAAGCAGACGTAGGCGTAGGAACCGAAAAAGCTGCGCTGCAAGTGAGCGGGATCGATTTTGTGCCTTTGAAAAAGGAACGCTATGACCTGGTCATCCGCAAAGGCGATGCAGAACTTCCTCAGTTCAAAGCATTGCTGTCCATTTTGCAGTCACAGGCCTTTCGCAATGAAATTTCCGGCATGGGCGGCTACGATTTATCGCAAACCGGGCAAATCATGGGCGAAACCTGACCTCCGTCCGACTTTAAGAATGAAATTGCAAACTGTGATATAAATCATAGCGCCGCCACATGCTTCCGTATATGCTAGAGACAAAACGTACACTTGTGGAGGAAGATGACTATGAAGCTATGGGCCTGGTTTTGCCGGTTGGGAACCGCTCTTGACAATAAGCCGATACCGTTTCTCCCTGCAAAGCGGCAACCGGCTGCAGTTCCACCCACACCGTCCGGAGTGGACACAGTATGTACCCGGCTGTGCGGGCAGAACGGCTGCCGCTGCGGCAGCACCATCCGCGGCCTGCACTGCATTTGGTCACATTATCGGATGCAATAAATAATTTCGAAAATATCTATACCTATTAGAAAACCCGGCTTGCCCTCGTCTAAAAGACGAGATGCAAACCGGGTTTTTTAATTTTTCGTATCAAAATCGCTTAATTGGAACCGCTTCCCTGTCAATGCGGCATTGTACATATTGCTATCCATAAGCAGAGGTCAAGCGATAGAGTCGAAGCGTTGGATAGAAATATGTACAATTAATCCCTACCACTATGTATCTATATTTCGAATTAACCTGCCCAACAGTGCATTAGCTGTGCATTATCTGAACAGTCGTGCATTTATTGCACAGCGTAATAACGACAACTCCTGTAATTTACACAAAGATTCCTTGCAATCAAACAGGCAGGGTGTTCAAAAAGGTCGAGATGCCAGGAACAGTGAGGCTTGCGCTGCGTCGCCTACCAAAACGTATGCAAGCAAGCAATTGTAGCTGTAACAACGCAGATTGGCCTTTTTCAACATCCTGCATTTATTGCACACTTTCGTAGCCAATACGCAGCGCTTCCATGTTTTTCGCTACCGTCGCCGGCGGAACCCGCTTGGCTACCGCTTTTTGAATACTCTCAAACGATACTGCGCCGCTCACCTTAACCAGCAACCCCAAAGCAATCATGTTGGCAAACAAATCCCGGCCCAAATGCTGCACGGACAGGCGGGTAATCGGCACCTTCACGATATGCTCCGATCCATGCGGCCGCGGTACCAGATCCTCATCGACAATGACAATACTGTCCGCTGTAAGGTCGTGGCAATATTTGTCCATCGCCTGTTGCGTCATGGCCAGAAAAATTTGCGGTTTCACTACTTTAGGATGATAAATAAATTGATCGTCAATCAAAACTTCCGCCTTTGAAGACCCTCCGCGCGCTTCCGGTCCATAGGACTGCGACTGAACGGCCTGTTTTCCTTCCATGACAGCCGCTTCCGCGAGAATAATACCGGCAGTGATCAGCCCTTGTCCGCCTGATCCGGATAAGCGTATCTCTTTCATGCTCCGTTCCCTCCAATTGGTTTGCTGATTTTGTCATCGCCAACCGCATACGCAGGAAAAGCAGAGGTATTGTTATTCTTCCTTTTTAATGCGGATGGCAAAGTCAGGACAGCGCAATTCACATTGGCCACAACCGATACACGCTTTTTTATCGACAACATACACTTTTCCCAGGTCATCCAAAGCCAACACTTGCTTCGGGCAGAAAGCCACACAAATATTACAGCCCTTGCAACGTTCTTTCCGAATTTCGATCTTGGTTTGCAACGCAGCGCCCCCTTGTTTCTGTGATGTTCTTGATGGTATCCGTTTATTTAATGATAGCATAAATCCCATTAGTTAGAAACCTGGAGATACTCCGCTTTGCCCGGCCATTCATAGGTTCTGATATGTCATATAGTAAAACGTCTGGGAGAAAAATTTCATACGTTCCGGCGTATTGAAAGCGGCTGCCGCCTGAAATATCAGGCAGCAGCCGCTTTCTAACCAATCCACAGCGTGAACTGCTTAATAATTTACTTTATCGATCCCTTTCAATTGCAATATAGCCCGCGCCTCGTCCGGAGTTGCCGGTTCCTGACCGAGTTCCTTGGCAATGCGGACAATTTTGCTTACCTGTTCCGCACTGCTTTTTGCCATAACCCCTTTTTCGATGTATAAATTGTCTTCCAAACCAACCCGCACGCCGCCGCCTAGCAGCAAGGCCGCCGTACACATGGCCATCTGGCTTCTGCCGGCCGCGCAGACCGACCATTTAAAATCGCCGATCTGCTCCTTCGCCGCCCGCACCAAATGCATCAGATTGTCGACCGTTGCCGGCGCGCCGCCCAAAATGCCCAAAACAAACTGCAAATACACCGGCTTTTTCAAATAACCGCGTTCAATCATAAAGGCAACATTGTTGATCATGCCCAGATCGTAGATTTCCAACTCCGGCTTGGTTTCATTTTCATTAAAAATACCGCAGAACTCCCGCATGGTTTTAAAGGTATTCGGGAAAATGAAATCTTCCGTCATGCCAAGATAGGCGGGCTCCCAGTCATATTGAAACTCTTTTTTGCCCGCCAAAACCTGGAACAGGGCAAAGTTGATCGAGCCAAAATTGAACGAACCCAATTCCGGTTTGAAGGTTCGCACCGTCGCCACCCGCTGTTCTGCCGTTTGCCCCAAGCCGCCGCCGGTCGTCAAACACAGGATCATGTCACACCGTTGTTTGACACTGGTCACGACTTGCCGGAACAAATCCATATCTGCCGACGGGGCGCCGTTTTCCGGATTGCGCACATGAATATGCGCCACTGCTGCGCCAGCTTCATACGCCCGCACCGCTTCATCCGCAATCTGTTGGGGAGTAATCGGCAAATACGGGCTCATGGAAGGCGTGTGTATGCCTCCCGTAATCGCTGCTGTTACAACCACCTTGTTCGTCATCTGAAATCCTCCTTAGTCATTGTAAATTTTGAAATCGTGCACGCTTCTTCCTTTTTGTTTCTGTTTTGTTTTCGCACTTCCTCCTCGATTATAAAAAAATTGCAATTCGTTACCCCTGGTACTATTTTTAAATGCAATTTCTGTGCCATCTGAAAAACGGGTTCGCTTTTCAGTCTGGCCATCCATCGGTTTGCAATTTTGTCCTGTTTCGGCTATGATGGGACTGTATTCTTCCATACCACCGGCTGTTTTTCAAAGAATATTTTGCAGGAAGTGATTTTCATGATCCAGACAGAAAATCAATTTAGTGCGATTGCTTTTTTAACCGAGTTAATCCAGCAAATCGGTTCACCGGAATATGACCTCGCCAAACACCGTCAATTCGTTCAAGACAGTTTGCAGAAAGTCATGCAGGAAATACAGCAGGCGAAAGATTTCGACTTTCGTGAAATCGGCGATCATCTTTACGACGGTATCTATATCGCCGACGGCAATGGGAAAACTCTCTACGTGAACAAGGCCTACACCCGAATTACCGGTATTCAGCCAGAAGAAATTGTGGGCAAATATGTCCGGGATTGTGAGAGCGCTTCGTTCTATAAAAACGCCGTGACGCCGGAAGTGATCCGACACAAACAGCAAGTAAATTCCATGGGAGAAAGCATGCGTAACGGAAACAAAATGCTGATTAGCGGCAACCCGATTTTCGATGATACCGGCAACGTAAAAAAAGTAGTCGTCGTAGACCGGGATATTACCGACCTGCTCACGATGAAAGCGGAGCTGGAATCTTCCCAGCAAAAAATGAAAGCCGTAGAAAACGACCAATTCCGCGCGAAACAGGAAATTGAGCATCTCCGGAAATCGCAATTGAATAAAAACCTGATCGGCAACACGCCGGAAATTCAAAAAATCGTCCAGATGATCGAGCAAGTCGCCCCCTTGGACGTTACCGTGCTGATCACGGGCGAAACAGGCTCCGGCAAAGAAGTCGTCGCCAATGAAATTTACCTGAACAGCAACCGTCCCAACGGGCCGTTTATCAAAGTAAACTGCGCGGCCATCCCCGCAAATCTGCTGGAAGCCGAACTGTTCGGCTACGAAAAAGGCGCCTTTACGGGCGCGAATCAATGCGGAAAGTTAGGCATGTTCGAACTGGCCGACAAAGGCACCTTATTATTGGATGAAATCGGCGAAATGTCCTTGGAATTGCAATCCAAGCTGCTGCGCGTTATCCAGCATAAGGAAATCACCCGCATCGGCGGCACCAAACCGATCAAACTGGATATCCGCATCATTTCCTCTACCAATTGCAATCTCCTGCAGCTCGTCAAACAAGGCCGGTTCCGTGAGGATTTATACTACCGCCTCAATGTCTTTCCCATTCAAATCCCGCCGCTGCGTCATCGGGCTGACGATATTGAACTGTTGGCCCGGCACTTCTTAAACGTCTATACGGCGAAATACGGAATCGTCACCGTCATTGAAGAAGCCGGATTTGAATTATTGAAAGAATACGCCTGGCCGGGCAACATCCGCGAACTGCAAAACATTATCGAGCGGCTGGTGATTGTCGCCGGACACGTCTCCATTATCCGGGCGGAGCAAATTGCCGCCCTGCTCAACATCGATCCCTACTATACCGCACTGGTTCATAAGGAACTGGGGCTGAAAGAAATTGTGGAAAATGTCGAACGGAAAACGATCGAAAAAGTATTGTCCCTCCATAAAAGTACGCGCAAAGCCGCGAAAATTTTAAAGATTGACCAATCCACGATTGTAAAAAAGGCGCAGCGGCTTGGCATTCGTCTATGCGATGAAAAAGCACATCAGGGTTGATGCATTTTTTCATCATATAAAATCAGGTAAAATTGCATATAGTTTTCCGTTTTTTACAAAGGCATCTGATGAATTAATTCATCAGATGCCTTTGTTTCATACCCAGCCATACTTGTATTTCCTGCTGCTGACTCGCCCGGTAACATGGCATACAATTTGCAATATTGTATAGCAAAATAATAGTTGAGGTGATTTATTTTGGACAAAACAATCATTACCGCAGCCGTAACCGGCGCATTCCCTACAAAGGAGCATAATCCGAACA
>JAGFXW010000120.1 GCA_017861495.1 Bacillota bacterium | reverse complement strand
CATCGGCACATTGTAATCTACGCGTACGAACACTTTCTTTCCGGTCATCGTTACATTACGAATACTTTGCTTACCCAACTTTTCTCGCCCTCTCTTCCTATCGTTATTATAAGCCTTTTTTGGCAACATAGGCCGCCAAATCGACAACCCGCATTGCATAACCCCATTCATTGTCGTACCAGGAAATGACTTTCACCAGACCGCCGTCCAGCACCATGGTCAACATGGAATCAACAATGGAGGAATTGCTGTTATGATTGAAATCGCAGGAAACCAACGGTTCGTCGCAATAGCCGAGAACGCCTTTCATCGGTCCTTCGGCCGCCGCCTTGAACGCTGCATTGATTTCTTCCGCCGTAGCCTTCTTCTCCAAGTCCACGACCAAGTCGACCAGCGATACGTTCGGCGTAGGCACACGCAAAGACATTCCGTTAAATTTCCCGGCCAGTTCCGGAATAACCAGGGATACCGCGCTGGCCGCCCCGGTCGTTGTCGGAATGATTGAAACAGCGGCAGCGCGGGCCCGCCGCAAATCTTTATGCGATTTATCCAGGATTCTCTGGTCGTTCGTATAGGAATGGACCGTCGTCATCAAACCGCTGTTGATGCCGAAGTTATCCTGCAGCACCTTGGCCACCGGCGCCAAACAGTTCGTCGTACAGGAAGCATTGGAAATAATATGATGTTTGTCCGGATCATATTGATCTTCGTTGACCCCCATGACAATCGTGATATCTTCATTCTTGGCCGGCGCGCTGATGATCACTTTTTTTACTCCCGGCTTCAAGTGGGCAGAGGCTTTTTTCGCATCATTGAATTTGCCGGTGCTTTCGATAACGATCTCAACACCCAGTTGATCCCAGGGAAGAGCGCTCGGCTCCCGTTCCGACAGCACCTGGATCGGTTTGCCGTTGATCAAAATCTTCCCTTCCTGGGTCGTTACCGTTTCCTGCATCGTTCCGTGCGTCGAGTCATACTTGAGCAAATGGGCCAGGGTCTCCACACTGGCTGAACTATTAATGGCTACAACCTCTATATCCGGATTATGGATCGCCCCCCGCAACGCCAACCGTCCAATGCGTCCAAAACCATTGATTCCAACTTTTGTTTTCATAAATAAATTCCTCCCCGCCTGTTAATGATTGATAATTGCATGGATTGCTTTGGCAGCCCCTTCATCCGTGACCAGAATACTCTCGCCGCCCCGCCCTGCGCCGGACACGGCAACAATGGCTTCGGCTTTTTTCCGGCCGCCGGCTACGGCAATTGCCACCCGGATGCCTGCCAGATCATTCAAATGCAGCCCCAGGCTGCTTGTCGCATAGACAATTTTTCCTTCCATGGTACAATACTGACCCAGCGATTCCCCTACGGCGCCGCTGCGGATCATTTGCGTGATGATGGAATTGTCTACGCCGCGGCGGATTGCCATTTCCGCCGCCTGGCCGATCCCATACATCAAAATATCCGGCCGCCGAATGATCTGCGCCAGTTCGCGGACATTCGCGTCACTGGCCGTGATTACTTTCAACGCCTCTTCGCTAACCCCGTCGGGAATATGCAGCAGACGGTAGCGGCCGCCTAACTTAGACGCCATAACAGAAGCAATCGTGTTAGCCTGATGTTCCACCTGTTCGCCCAGGCCACCGCGAGCCGGAACCACCATCGTACCCGGAGCATGCATCGTTACGGCTTCGGCAACGCGCGCCATGGTTGATCCACCACTCACGGCAATAATCATATTATTGCTGAGAAACTGCCGCAGCAGGGCCGCTGCAGCCCGGCCCAATTCCCGTTGCACCGCACTGTCGACATCGCTGTCCCCCGGGATGATGATCACCCGTTTCAGGCGAAGCTTGGCCGCCAGTTCTTCCTCCAACGACGTGACATCATGCAGCAAACGGATGTATTCCGCCATTTCCAGCAGAATTTCCTGTCCTTCCCTGGTTACGGTCATTCCCAATGGGGAAAAATCAACCAGACCACGACTATCTTTTTCATGGCAGTCTCCTCTGGGTTCTTAGTTGTCCATCATGGAACAAAAAATGTCCCATGGGAATTAGAAAGATACCTTTGCTTTTTATGTTTTCGCTGCCTGCCTACTGAACTCCTGCTGTCCACCATAACTTTTTTATTTTTATTTTTGCGTTTAAACTACCCTTTACCCGGTTCTCTTGTTCCGCCAGGCGGATCCATTTCAGAAAACCCGGTTTGCCCGAAGCCCTCCGTGGCAGTCAAAATCACGGATTAGCCTTCTTCTAAGCCGATGGAATTTTATATTTTCTGACGAACAAAAACGGGAAGCGGCATCGATTGCGCCGCCCCCGTTTTGGGATGATTGAATTTAACTGAAAATCTGCCCGGCATATAAAATATACAACCGCAGCAGCAAAACACCGACCAACGCCAGGGCGGAGTTTAGCAATACCATCTGCAGCTTATAAACATGGCCATGAAGCGACGTGACCGCGATGATCACCGGCAGCGCCAATCCGATCCCAACCACTCCGATCCAAAAAACCTTCGCCCAAATACCGGCCGTCAAGGCGGCGCCGGCGATAGCCGCATAGGTTCCGCCGTGAAAATACAGGCCGGTAAACAAAAGGAACAACGTTAACAGTTCAAACGGAATCACCCGTAGATCCAGCGTTAACAGAAACTTCAGGTTTTCTTTCGCTACCGTGCTGCGGAAAACCGTCAGTCCCAGCAAAATATTCGCCGCGATACCGGCAGAAAGGCCGGAAACCAGGAATAACAATGGAAGTACCGCCACATTCAGCAATGGTTTCGCAACCAGGGCCGACAGAAGAAAACCGGTGTAGATAGCAACTCCGACCGCAAAAGCAAACAAAATCCCTTCCATGGACCGCGTTTTTTCAAAAAGGTTCACTACCGGCAGCAGCGGCCTAAACCACAAAGACGAGAAACTATGGCTGCTAAGAGCCTTCTTAAAAATGCTTCCTGCAAACAACAATGACAACGGGGTATAAAGGATCAGCAAAACAACACCAATCGACATGACAGACCGAAGTTGATAATGAAGCATTAATTGGTAGAACGCCATTGGACGACTCAAATCAACAATCAGCAATCCCAGTCCGAGGATAATCGTCGGCGGCGCCAGCAAAGCCCCGGCCTTAATCAGGCCGTCCCAAGGTTGTGTTTCATTCCCTTCGATCCACTTCACCAGCAGCGCCGTCATTACCGCGCCGGCGCTCAACCCTGCCAGGAACAGATAGACAGCAATCGGCCAACCCCAATACAGTTCCGAGTACTGCGCCACGCTTCCCCATACCGTATCCATTACGCCTCACCTCCACGCCAATTTGGGATGGTTCGCAGCTTTGGCTTCGTTCCCAAATGCTCTTTCGGTTTTACCGTATATTGTTTTTCCAGCGTCGTTCGAACCTCGCTCTGCGCATCATTCAAATCGCCGAAGGTGAGTGCGTTCGTCGGACAAGAGGAGACACACGCCGGTAGCATACCCTGGGAAACCCGGGTTTCATAACAGAAGGTGCATTTATCAGCTGCGCCCGTCTGCGGATTGACAAATCGCGCCTGATAGGGACAGGCAACAATGCAATACTTGCAGCCGACACATTTCTTTGTATCGACCATGGTAACCCCGTCTTTGTTGACATAAGAAGCTCCGGTCGGGCAAACCGGCACGCACGGAGCCTGTTCACACATTACGCAAGACTGCCGGTGAAAGTCCATTGTCAATTTCGGGAATTCGCCGCGCGGCCCTTCCATCCACACCTGCAAACGGGACACCCCGTCCGGCACCTTGTTTTCCGCCCGGCAGGCTATACTGCAGGATTGGCAGCCAATACATTTATTACTGTCGTAGACCATGCCATAACGTTTTTCCGCCATATTCCTTCACCCCCTAAACTTTCCGCAGCGTGATGCCGACGGTTTGCAGCGTGGTGCCACAAACCGGCGCAACCGCCATCGGCGTCACGACATTGGAATTAACCCCTTGCCGGTAAGCGCGTTTCAATCCTGGCGAAGTCCGCCCAAAGCCAAAATACGCAAAGGCCGTATCCGGCCGAACGCCGGCAGTAACCAAAACCTTGGCCTGGTACTTGCCGTTTGACGATTCATACTCCACCTTGTCGCCATCCTTCAACCCCAGTTTTGCCGCAGTCGCTGGATGAACCCACAAACGGGCAGCCGGAAACAGGTTGAACAACCAGGGAACGTTATGCGTATGGCCGTTTGTATGCACTGCTGTTTTTCCCTGAATGAAGAAGAGTTGGCCTTCTTCGGCTAATTTTACCGGGCGGTAAACCGGAACGCCCCTGCCGAATAACTCCTGTGCCTGGCCGGACAGTAATTCAATTTTCTTACTGCCGGTTTTAAGAGATAGCAGCGGTTTATCAATGATCCCTTGCTCATTCACCAGGCTCAATGCATCCGGAACCTTGGAAACAAACGACGCTACCGAATTTTTGTCACGCAGAAAAAGCGGTTTGAAGCCGAAGCTTAAAAAGCCTTTTTCTTGTGCTTCTTTTACCAGCTCGCCCCGCCCGCTCATCTGGGAAAGGCGGATTTCCTCAATGGAACGATACGGGAAATAACTTCCCAGGCCCATTTTTTCACCCAGCTCTTTGAAAATTTCCCAATGCGGTTTCGTATCGTAAACCGGCTTGACAATCTGCTGCCGCAGCGTAAAACCCGGTACCGCTCCATGCGACGCATTGAAACCCTCATCCCGCTCCAAATACGTGCTTTCCGGTAACACCACATCCGCCAGCCAGGCTGTATCCGTCATGTAAATATCGCACACAACCAACAGATCCAATTTTTTAATCGCGTCCATCACCCGCTGGGTGTTGGGGATCGTCGTTACCGGATTATACCGCAGGACAAACCATCCTTTGATCGGATACGGCTGTTCTGTCAAAATCGCTTCCGGCACCATTTGCACCACACCATCGGCCGGCGGCACCATGAAATTGGGGCTTCCCTTTACTCCGGCGCCATCCAGTCTCGGCTTGCCCGAAGGCGGGAAGGCAGGAATTTTCCAGCCTTTCATATCCGGTACAACTTCCTTGCCGACAAGACCGTTAATAAAGCCCGGACTTTTTACAAAAAACGTTCCTCCGGGCACCTCCAGATTGCCAAGCAGCATATTGGTAATCACAATCGCCCGCCGCAGGTCAAATTCTTCCGTCGTAAATTGCGTACGCCAGCCCCAGTCAACCACCGCTTTCGGTTTGGCCGCAGCCATATCTTTGGCAATACGCTCAATGTCACTTGCGCGGATCCCGGTTTCCTGTTCCGCCCAGGCCGGCGTATATTCCGCCACGGAAGCTTTCAGTGCATCAAACCCTTCGGTGTATCTGTTCACAAAATCTTCATCATACAGTTTGTCCCGGATCAGCACATGATTGATCGCCAGCATCAACGCCAGATCCGTTCCCGGCTTGATTGGGTACCACTCGTGCGCCTTCATCGAGGTCACCGAATAACGCGGATCGACCGAGACCAGCTTGGCACCTTTGGACATTGCCGACATAACCCCGCGCGCCTGGGCGACATGAATTCCTTCAAAATGATTTCTGCCCAGCGACAGCAAATACTTTACATTGCCGTAATCGATCCCCAACGCCCCCGTACCGAAAGTGGCCTCTAAAGCGACTGTACGGGCCAGCGGACAGGTTGCTTCATGCGTAAACGTGTTCGGCGTCCCATAAGCGCGGGCCAACGTAACCATATAGGCCATGTGGGGGCCGCCCCGGTTGGCAAAAGCCATCGCCTCCGGTCCGTATTGTCCCTTGATATTCGCCATTTTTTCGGCAATATACGAGTAGGCCTCCTCCCAGCTCACCTCGCGCCACTTGCCTTCGCCACGTTCGCCGGCGCGGATCATGGGTTTCTGAATTCTTTGCGGATCATACAATTGGGAAAACCCGGATCCTCCCCTGGCACAAACCCTGCCGCCCGTTGCCGCCCACTCGGGGTTTCCGTTAATCAGCACCGTTTTACCATCGACGACTTTCGCCTGTATCGGACAGCGCGAAGTACACATTTCGCAATAACTTCTGGTAAACTCCGCGCTCCCTTCCAGGCCGGCCCCCTCAACCCAAGACATCATCTTGGGCAAAGCGGGAACTGCCGCAACGGTTGCCGCCGCTGCACCGGATAATTTTAAAAATGTCCTGCGTGAAAATTTCCTGCTCATTTTCGTCCCTCCCGTCAATCAACTTGATGTCCGCCAGCATCAATATACAGAAATATCATCGATAATTATTGCTGGAGTTTACACGCGCCTTCTATTTTCATCGATACAGCAAGACAGCCTCCCTCCTGTCCTATTCCGCCCAAATGTACCAATTGTACTAATACATTAATACAATTATACGGAAAAATAAAAATTCCTGCTGAATAGCAAGAATTTTTTTAGAAAAATAGTCGAACTTTCAATAAACAAAAAAGACTTGGGCAGCAAGGGGAAAACTCAACTGCAGCAAGTCTTGATCGCAAAACAAACTATATTTCAGGACGGTTCAGACGAAGTATTGGAACCGTCTTCCGTCTTTGCGGCACCGGCAGCGCTTTTACTGACAGCAAGCAGGGAACCAAGGTTAAGGGCATCGGCCACGCCGGAAGGGGTGACAACCAGCCCGCCTTTTTCTTTCAAGCCCTCGTACAGAATATTCATTGCCCGCAACTGCAATGCGATCGGATTATTTTCATATACATCCGCCGCCGCGGCAAAACGATGAGCGATTTCCGTTTCTGCGGTTCCCAGAATAATTCTGGCCCGCCGTTCCCGTTCCGCCTGCGCTTCCTTACTCATAGCATCCTGAAGCTCTTCCGGTATAATCACATCTCTTATCTCAACCGATTGTACCGTGATGCCCCACGGTTCGGTACGACGGTCAATAATCTCCTGCAACACCTTGTCCAGCGCTTCCCGGCCGGACAAAATGTCCGCCAGCATGGAGCGTCCAACAACATCGCGGAGCGCAGTTTGCGCTACCCAGGCAACCGCTTCCTGATAATTTTCGACCTCCAGGGCAGCTTTTTCCGGATCCCATACCATCCAAAATAAAATAGCATCCACATTGACGGGCACGGTATCTTTCGTCAACGTCTGCTCGGCAACAAACGGTGTCGCCACTACCCGCTGATCGATCCAGTAAGCCACCGTATCGATGACCGGAATTACCCAAAAATGGCCCGGCCCCCTCAAGCCTCGATATTTTCCCAAACGTAAAACAACTGCTTTTTCCCATTCAGCAGCAACCCGGATCATCAAACCAGGGACAAGCGACAGAAAAAGCATAATTGCCAGCAGCCACAGTTGCCCACTGACAACGTAGACTACAATGCTGATGGCGCACAGACAAAGAACCAATGTAAGGGGAAGCCAACATACCACTTTATGTTTAGGCCCAATGGGCCGTTTGAATTCCGCCTCAAACGCCGGTTCTTTTTTTTCGGTCATTATCGCACCTCTTACTCATGATCGGCCATCTTTGTGCGCCGAATGTTTTCAATCACAGCCAGAACATCATCGATGGTAAACCCCATACCGGCAGAATCCGCCAATAATTGCTCTGCCAATTGCTCCATACGGGTCAATTTTTCATAATCAATTTCATTCGGCAGAGTGATAAAAGTCCCCCGCCCCTGTTGGGTGGAAAGCACCCCTTCCCGTTCCAGTTCCGCATAGGCCCGGCTAACCGTATTCGCATTGATTTTCAGTTGAACAGCCAGTTGCCGAACCGTCGGCAGCTGCGCGCCTTGGGAATAAACCCCCGCTTTTACAGCAAGTTTGATTGCATCCTTCAACTGCACATAAATGGGAACGCCGCTTGTATAGTTCAGGCTGATCGACAGCATTCAATTCTCCTCCCTGCTGCAGGGAACCTACACGTAACAGCTACGAATCTGCTCTAATAACAGAATTCTAGTATCGTTTGCGCTTCCCAGACGACGCGATCCCCATCTCTTCCCGGTATTTGGCCACCGTACGGCGGGATAATTCCATCCCCCGTTTGGCCAACATTTCCGCCAGAATCTGATCACTAAACGGCTTGGCCGGGTCCTCCGCCGTAATCGTATCCCGCAATTCCTGCTTAATCCGCGAAGAAGCCATGCATTCGCCGTCCACGCCGGTAATGCCGGCCGAGAAAAAATGCCGCAGCGGAAACAGCCCAAACGGCGTCGTTGCATATTTATTGGCGACCGTCCGACTCACCGTCGACTCATGAATACCCAGGCTGTCGGCAACCTTTTTCATGGTCATCGGCCGCAGATTTTTCGGACCGTTGCGGAAAAACTCATCCTGCAGCTTAACAATCATGTTCGTCACATTGTACAGCGTCATACGGCGCTGTTCTATACTTTTGATCAGCCATACCGCCGCATTAATCCGCCCTTCGACGAATTTTCTGGCTTCGCCATCGGCGTTGTCCCGCACCACCCGGCGATAATACGGATTAATCGTCAACCGGGGTACGTCGCTGTCATTCACCGTAACCACAAATTCATTCTGAACCCGCTCAATCGTCACATCCGGCAGCACATAACCCAAATTCCGGTCGCCGCCGAAAGCCTGGCCCGGTTTCGGCGTCAGCATGCGGATCATATCCACAGCCGCCTGCACCTCATGGGGTGTGCAGTCCAACTTGTCGGCAATGTAGCGTATCCGCCCGTTAGCCACTTCATCCAAATAACCGTCAATAATTTCTTCCAGGAGCGGTTCATGGATTTCATGCCGCCGAAGCTGCAACAGCAAACATTCCTTCAAATCCCGCGCAGCTACACCCGCCGGGTCGAAGGTCTGCAATAATGCCAGGATTTGTTCTGCGCAGGGGATTTCTATACCCACCGCTTCGGCCGCCTCTTCCACTGTACAGCGCAAATAGCCGCTGTCATCAATGCAGCCGATAAAATATTCGCCCACCTTGCGGGCCTTGTCATTTTCCGTACTTAAATGCAGCTGCATTTCCAAATGTTCATGCAAAGAAGTCGGACCGGTCGCCGCAAAACCGATCGGCGACAAATAATCGCTGTCCGCTTTCGCCGTCCGCTGTTGATCGTACCCGCTGCCGTCATCCAGCCAATCAAAATATTGATCCGATAAAGCCACGTCAGTCCGTTCGTTCTCAGTCGAATGTTCCGCCGTATCCGTTTCTGCCGGTTTCTTGTCATCCAGTTCCAAAATCGGATTTTCAAGCCAGGCTTCTTCCACTTTTTCCGCCAATTGCAATGAAGATAGTTGAAGAATGGCAATGGCTTGACATAACTGCGGAGTCATCGATAGTTTTTGGCTGATTTCAAGTCTGAGACCATAATCCATGTGCATATCTCCAACTCCCTTCGCAGAGAAAATTCAA
>JAGFXW010000119.1 GCA_017861495.1 Bacillota bacterium | reverse complement strand
TTTTTGTGGTTTCGTGGATGATCCGTGGGGGAAAACACGAGGTGCTTTCCGGGGCAAAACCAAAATTAACCGCAAGAATTTCGGACTCAGTGCTGATTTAGATATGCACACGGGCGGGACGATAATTGGCAACGATATAGGGATTCATTTTTCTGCGGAATTTCTGCTTCAAACATGAAGTTATGTTGAATGCCAAGAAGATGCCGAAAAAAAGATCATAAATATATTGGCTGGGATTAGATCGGCTACACTTGAAGAAAGAAAAAATAGTATTGAGGGGGATTAAAAATGTCAGATATTGCGATCCTTACCAGAACCTCTTTACAGGAGCGGTATGATGAATACGGTTTACGGTTCCGCATCGAAGAATTGAAGTTGGCGAATGGTGAAAAGGCGGTAATGTTCCAAGATTTTGATGAAACCCATTATATAGTTTATGACGAACGGTTTAAGAACATGGATGTAATGCATGATGACCGCAAAGGGTATATTTTTGAAAATGGGGAAGCAATTGATTGGACGGATTATCCTCACAAACTAAAAGAAAAAGAAGGGAACGAGTGAAATACCAGTTCAACGGAAAGCCAAGCCTAAAAAACTTGGCTTTCTGTCGCCATAATCCTTCTTAGTAAATTTACTGGCATTGGACGACGGATTTATTTTTGGCAAAATAATGCTTTGCCGAACTCCAAAATTCTAACCTGCTTTTGCAGTGGATAAATTATTTTCCTGAAATAGGGAAAGAGGAGTGGGAGATATGGGCACAGTATCAAAAAACGTTGACATTATGAAACTTCCGGAGAATTACCGCAATTTTCATGAAGAAGTTTTATCGTTTATCCCCTCAAATAGAATATTCGCCGATCCGATCCGGCGGTTGGCCTATGGAGTAGATGCTAGTTTATACCGTATTACGCCTAAATTGGTCGTGAAAGTACGTACGGCGGAAGAAGTGGCTGCAATCGTTAAACTTGCAGCGCAGTATACTGTTCCCGTCACTTTCCGGGCCGCCGGAACAAGCCTTTCCGGCCAAGCTCTTTCTGATTCTGTTTTACTTGTTTTGGCTGGCGGATGGAGCAAGTACCAGGTCGAAGATAATGGAAACAAGATTGCGCTCGAACCGGGCATCCTTGGTGCAGAAGCAAACCTATATTTGAGCCCGTATTCGCGGAAAATCGGGCCGGATCCGGCGTCGATCAACCATGCCATGATAGGAGGAATTGCGGCCAATAACGCGAGTGGAATGTGCTGTGGAACGGCAGATAATAGTTATAAAACGGTTGCAGCGATGAAAATTATTTTTGCCGATGGATCTTTGTTAGATACCGCCGATTCTGTTTCGTGCGAAAATTTTAAGAAAGGCCACGAAGCATTGATCGCCGAAATTGTGCGGATTAGGGATGAAATCGCTGCTGATGCCCAATTGTGCAGTCTTATACGGCAAAAATATAAAATCAAAAACACGACCGGGTACAGCATGAACGCTTTTGTTGATTTTCAGGATCCTATCGATATCATCACTCATTTGATGATTGGATCAGAAGGAACCTTGGGCTTCATCGCTGAGATAACATATAAAACCGTTATTGAACATCCCTATAAAGCATCGGCGCTTATGATTTTTGCTGATATGGAACACGCTTGCCTTGCGGCCATGAAACTGGACCGCCCGTTGGTTTCGGCAGCAGAAATGCTTGATCGCATATCGCTTCGTTCTGTAGAAAATAATGAGGGAATGCCGACTTATTTAAAAGACTTAGATGAAGCGGCTACTGCGCTTCTTGTCGAAATTAGAGCAGCAGACAAGGAAACTCTTGAAGACAGCATTGAAAATACGAAAAAATGCCTGGCGGATATCCCTGTTCTTTTTCCGATTTCGTTTACTGATAAGAAAGCAGAAAATGATAAGTTGTGGCGAATCCGTGCCGGAATATTTCCTGCCGTCGGCGGTATTCGCCGCCAGGGGACCTCGGTAATCATCGAGGATGTTGCTTTTCCCAAGGATCGTCTGGCGGAAGCGGTCCTCGCTCTACGAAACAGTATGAATAAATATGGCTATCAAGATGGTGTGATTTACGGGCACGCGCTAGATGGGAATGTGCATTTTGTATTTACTCAGAATTTTGACACGGCCGAGGATATTGAACGTTATAAAACGTTTATCAATGAAGTTTGCAGTATGGTGGTAGGGCAATTTGACGGCGCCTTAAAAGCTGAGCATGGCACTGGGCGCAATATGGCTCCTTTCGTAGAATTAGAATGGGGGCAACAAGCCTATAACTACATGAAACAATTAAAACAGGCTTTTGACCCTTCAACTTTGCTTAACCCTGATGTAGTAATCACCCATAAAGGTACTGTTTATCTTGAGAATCTTAAACTGATGCCGCAAGTCCATGAGATTATCGATAAATGTATGGAGTGCGGTTTTTGTGAAGTGAATTGTCCTTCTCACAAATTAACCAGCAGTCCACGGCAGCGCATTGTTCTTCAACGTGAAATTGCCCGCCTGAAGGCGGATGGTGCAGCGGAAGATCAGTGGAAACGGTTAGAACATGATTTTGCCTATTTTGGCGATGAAACTTGCGCGACAGATGGTTTATGCGAGACAACCTGTCCGGTGTCCATTAACACCGGCAGCTTTACGAAATTCATGCGTTCTACCAGAATCAGCCCGCGTGGACGAAAAATTGCGAAATATATGGCGCAGCATTTCAAAGAGGTAACTTCGTTTGCAAAATTAGGTTTGGCAGGGGCGCATCTTGCCCATACTATGCTGGGAACCTGTACAGTCGGTAGTTTAGCCGGAATGGCTCGTTCTGTGAGCCGGGGGAAAATTCCCAAGTGGAATAAGTGGTTGCCGCAGGCAAGTGCAAAACTGAGTGCACCTGCTTCAGGGTCGAAGGCAGGGAATACGGTTGTCTATTTCCCCAGCTGCATCAGCCGTACTATGGGACCGGCTAAGGATGACAGTGATCAACGGTCTTTGCATCAAGTGATGTTATCGCTTTTGGACAAGGCGGGCTACCATGTTATTTTCCCTCCTAATCTTGAAAAATTGTGCTGCGGCATGCCTTTTGAAAGCAAAGGATACTTTGAAGCGGCGGATGAATTGAGCGCAGCCTTGCAAAAAACGTTGTTGGAGTGCAGCAACAATGGAGAATACCCAGTGTTATGCGACACGAGTCCCTGTGTTTACCGTATGAAACGCGTGATGGATAAGCGGTTACTTATCTTAGAAACCGTCGAATTTATTCATGATTATATGCTAAACCGGCTGGAATTCAACAAAATCCCTCAAACTATCGCGATCCATGTAACCTGTAGTTCCATCAAAATGGGTCTTGCCGATAAATTTCGCGCAGTAGCAGAAGCCTGCGCAGCAAAAGTAATTGTTCCTGAAAAAGTAAAATGCTGCGGTTTCGCCGGGGATAGGGGATTCACTGTTCCGGAGCTCAACGATTCCGCGTTGGAACATTTGAAAGAAGCGTTGCCGTTGGATTGCAAGTTTGGCTATTCGAACAGCCGGACTTGTGAAATTGGTCTGGCCGATCACAGTGGGATCAGTTATCAGTCGATTGCCTACCTGGTGGATCGCTGCAGTCTTCCGCGGAAAGATACTTTTTGATGAAATTAGGTACGGTACGGGTATTGTTATACGCCACAGTTGCTCCAGTAATACAATCAAGAGAGGAGCAGGGGAAAATGGAAACAAAGAAGAGGGAAGGCTTTTCTTCCGGGGTCGCCGTATTTTTTGCGACCTTGGGTTCAGCTGTGGGGTTAGGTAATATATGGAAATTCCCTTATTTAACCGGCGAGTTTGGGGGCGGCGCATTTTTGATGGTATACTTCGTATGCATTCTATTTGTCGGTTTGCCGGTCATGTTTGGTGAATTTTATGTAGGCCGTAAAACCAGAAAAAATGCGATTGGCGCCTTAAAACAGTTAAAACCGGGCAGTGCCTGGAAACATATCGGTACAATGGGGGTAATCGCTGCCTATTTAATCATGTTTTTCTACAGTTGCGTAGCCGGCTGGGTGTATTTCTATTTGTTTAAAGCACTCGCTGGTGATTTTGCCGGCATTACTATGGAAACTGCAAAAAGTCAGTTTGGCAGTGCGATTGTTGGGCCGCTTTCGCCGATTTTTTGGCAAGTTATCGTCATGACAGTGGTTGCCGCTATTTTGGCGGCCGGAGTAAAACAGGGAATTGAGAGGATCACAAAAATGTTGATGCCGATGTTATTTATTTTAATCATCATTTGTGATGTTCGGGCCTTGACGTTACCGGGAGCCAGTGAAGGTTTGAATTTCTTGTTCCAGGTTGATTTTACAAAACTGTCGGCAGCCGCTATTTTGACAGCGTTAGGTCTGGCCTTTTTCAAACTGTCCCTAGGCGTTGGTACCATGATGACTTACAGCAGTTATTTTACTGCTGACAATCATTTATTTGCTACTGGAGCTAAAGTAGCCATATCGGATACCGTTGTATCTCTTTTGGCCGGTATTGCAATTTTTCCTGCCGTCTTTTCTTTCGGCCTGGAGCCTGGCGCCGGTCCAGGATTGTTGTTTATGACTATTCCGATGGTATTCTCGCAAATACCTCTGGGAAATGTGTTATTGGTTGCCTTTTTCTTCCTAACTTCAATCGCAGCGACTACGGCCATGTTATCGCTAGTGGAAGTACCGGTTGCGTATTTTTCCGAGGAATGGGGTTTGTCGCGGAAGAAAGCGGCTGTTGGGAGTGCGGTTGTTATTGCGTTAATAGGAATACTGGCTACGTTGTCCGTGGATAAGAGCAGCCTTTTTGGAAGTTATACCTTTTGGGGCAGAGGTTTTTTTGACTGGTTTGACTACCTATCGTCTAACGTCATGCTGCCGATCAATGGCCTATTGATTTCCCTGTTTATTGGTTACCGTGTCAAGAAAGAAGATTTGCAGTTCGAATTTTCCAATCAGGGAACGAAAGATATTCAATATATTATGCCATTGTTCTATTTTAGTATCCGCTACGTATCGCCAGTGCTGTTGATCGTTGTGTTCCTCAATGCAACCGGGCTATTGAAGTTTTAGTTGATTGTATGAACACAACAGGAAAGTCCTTAAAATTACTATGGGGGTAGATGGTATAATTGTTGATAATTAAAGAACAACGGTTATTTAGTGCGAAATGTCTTGTTGTTATTAGGTAAATGTAATATATTAAAATTATAGAATATTCCGAAATTGGTGAAAGGAGCATGATAGGGATTCGGCACTTGAGTGCATTTAGCCGCTAATGCCTCATAGGAATTTATATTAAGGAAGAAGAGCATGCTGAATGCCTTGCAGACGATACAAGTGTTTATCTCATATATTTACTTACGATGAAAGTGAGTGGAGGGATGAGGATGGAAAAGGATCGTGGCTGGAGCCCTTATTTGGCTGGAGCTCTCAGTGGATTGGTGTCGATTGGTTCAGTTTGGTTTGTGGGCAAGTATCTTGGTGCATCAACTACCTTCGTCCGAACTACTGGCATAATTGAAAAACTGTTCTCGCCTGAGCGGGTTGCCAAAATGCCGTATTTTTTGAAGGAAGCGCCAATCATCGATTGGCAGTCAATGTTTGTTCTCGGGGTTGCCATTGGCGCGTTTATTGCGGCAATCACCTCCGGTAGTTTCCGTTGGCAGGGCATACCGGATATGTGGCGAAATGCATTTGGACCATCAGTAAGTTATCGCGCTTGGATCGCCTTTATTGGCGGGATTATTGCCATGTTTGGCGCCAGGCTTGCCGATGGCTGCCCAAGTGGGCACGGTTTGAGCGGATCACTGCAGTTGGCAGTCAGTGGTTATGTTGCGTTAGCCTGCTTCTTTATTGGCGGCATGATCACTGCTAACTGGCTTTACAAAGGCGGTGGCAAATGATGGACTTGATGTACGGTTTGATTACCGGCATATTGTTTGGATTTTTACTGCAAAAGGGCCGAGTTATTCGTTATGACAAACAAATTGCTGCGCTGCGGCTTCAGGACATGACTATTGTGAAGTTCATGCTCTCGCATATTGCGGTTGCGATGGTTGGGGTCTATTTCCTTTACGATATAGGCTTAGTTAAACTGTCGTTAAAAGCGACCATTTTGGGCGGCGTTGTTATCGGCGGGCTGATGTTTGGACTCGGCTGGGGTCTTCTCGGTTACTGCCCTGCCACGTCGTTGGGTGCTTTGGGAGAAGGCCGTTGGGATTCGCTCTGGGGCATTATTGGAATGCTGGTTGGTGCCGGGCTGTATGCCGAAGCGTATCCGTATCTAGTGAAAACGGTGTTGACATGGGGAAACTATGGTAAAATCACTATCCCGCAGGTGTTGGGGATCAACCATTGGTTTGTGATTGTCCCGTTTATTGTTTTGACGCTGCTGCTATTCCGCTGGTTTGAAAAGAAAGGGCTTTAGGAAAAAAGTCTCATGAATATTGCTTTGATTGATGCATGTGCTTTAAAAAGAGAAATGACAAATTGAGAACGCAGGAGGGGCGGCTAGTCTGCCTCTTTTGTTTCTTTAAATTGGGTTGCTGATCAGGGCTGCACAGATATCGTTGTGGGCGGAATGGGTGAAGTGGCTCAATCGATTTTTGCCATGCGCGGTATCCTCGTTACCTGCGGCGCTCCGGTCGACACTCCGGAAAATCTCGTTGCTTTGTATACTCGCGGCGAAATCATTTCTTATGGCAATGCCTGCAATCATGACCATGAGGGGCATACTCGCGGCGGCCATTGACAACTAAAACGTGAAAAATGAGCCGGTTTGGATAATGTATTGTTGTCTTACCGGCTTTTTGTTGCTGGAATGACAGAGGGCAAAACGGCGCAAAAGTTTGTCTCGGCGAAAAAAGGAAAGAATTTGTTTCGGTGGAATATTTAGAATTGATGTAATTTATCGGGAGGGGGCTGGATAATTTGGTTGTTGACGCGATTGCTCTTCATTCAACGGACAATGTAGCCACCACGGTTCAAGATCTCGTGCCTGGCCAGACGGCAATGGTTCGGTTAAACCGGGATGTGCTGCAGGTTGTTATTCAGGAAAAGATCCCATACGGGCATAAGTTCGCGCTTCGTTTTATTCCCAAAGGGCAAGAGATACTTAAATATGGCGAAGTGATTGGACGGGCTACGGCAGATATTCAATCCGGCTGTCACGCTCATGTGCAGAACATCGAGAGTTTGCGCGGACGCGGCGATTTGCCGAAGGAGGGTTAATATGGAATTCATGGGATATCGGCGTACAGACGGCACTGTTGGAACCAGAAATGGGAGTTTTATCGGCCGTTGTATGCGTAAACGAAGTAGTGGAGAATATTGTTCGTCAAGTTCAGGGAACTGCGAGATTTACTCATCACCAGGGATGCTGCCAAACTCCCTTGGATATTGGCAAGGTGAACCACGCATTAATTGGACTGGGCCGCAATCCGAATCTTCATTCGGTGATTGTTGTAAGTCTGGGGTGCGAGAGTACGGATCTTTCCGGTGTCATTGCTGGAATTCAAGCTGGCGGAAAACGGGTAGAACATCTGGTGGTTCAAGAAATCGGCGGGGCGGCGAGAACGTCTGCGCAAGGAGTATTATTGGCCCAGGAAATGGTGCGGGAAGCCTCTTTGCAGCAACGGGAGCCGTTTCCTATTAGCGAACTGGTGTTAGGCATGAAATGCGGCAGTTCGGATACGACATCGGGCCTAGTACCGAATCCCGCAATTGGAGTAGCTTCTGATCTGCTGGTGGCAGCCGGTGGCGTTTCCATTCTGGGAGAAGTTACGGAATTCATCGGGGCGGAACATATCCTGGCGCGCCATGCTGTCAATGATATGGTCGCAAAGCAGATCCTTCATTTGGTTGATCGTATGGAAAAACGGGCAATGGCTGTGGGAGAAGACATTCGGGGCGGACAGCCGACCGGCGGCAATATAAAAGGCGGTTTGACAACGATCGAAGAAAAATCGCTCGGGGCGATTGCCAAAGCAGGTTCTGCTCCTATTCAGGCAGTCTATGAGTATGGTGAACGGCCTGCAGTGAAGGGCTTGGTCGTCATGGATTCCCCAGGACGGGAACCGGAAATTCTTACTGGCCTGGCTGCCGCCGGAGCGAACGTGATTGCTTTTGCTACTGGCCGAGGAGCACCGCAAGGGTTTCCGTTTGTGCCGGTCCTCAAAATAACCGGCAGTCGCACGGCCGCTGAAAAGATGAGCGATCACATTGACATGAATTTAAGC
>JAGFXW010000118.1 GCA_017861495.1 Bacillota bacterium | reverse complement strand
GGAAAATAAAGGATAGGTAATAATATCCGGGAACGATTTTCGCATATCATACACTTTCAAATACGATTTACATTCTTTACAGGTTTCTACCAGCCAATCCGGTTCTTCATCCGCGGTATAAAACGTAGCTCCCCGTTCTTCCACATGGCCGCAAAAACCGCAGGCAATCCGGGAATACACCCATACCGTCTGGCAATGGCTGCATACCAGATTCTTTTTGCCGGAAGGGGCAATAAGTCCCATGCCCGCCTCAGATCCGCAAATCGGACAACTTGGCTCCAGCCAATTGATCGAATCCTCTTCCTCGGCAGTAATTACGCCTTCAATGTACGCCGCAATGATTGCATGGAGTTCCGCCATGACAAAACCGGCCTCATCCGCAGAAACTTCCAAGTTCTCCAATAGCGGGATTTCTTCCGGAAACGCAATCGACTTTGCATCCAATCCAAAAGGTCGGCAAAAAGTTTCCACCAACTTCACGGCATCCTGGGAAGATAAGCGTATCCGCTGCCGGTCAAGAAACGGCTTTCCTTCGGCCAAATGGGTAAGAAAGGCCGTTTGTTCCAACACGGCTTCGTCCAAAATAGCCGGAAGAAGTTTCTGCACATTGGCTTCGGCGGTCAGATATTTTTCCCAAAACGGAAGATTGGCTTGCAGAAAAGGGTATTTACTCCCAAAAGCTTGTAAATTCATAAAAAGGCCCCATTTCTTCGTCCGTGAAAAAGCGGGAGAACGGATTCTCCCGCTTTTCATGCTACGTTATTTTTTCGCCACAACCTGCTGGTACCATTTGCTATTATGATGTTTGGCAAAATCTTCTTCTATATAGCCACTGCCCAGCATCGTTTTCAGTTCCTTGCTCGATGACGGATTTACGGCCGCCAAATACCCATGGACAATCACACCGCAGCCCAGGAAAATACCCGAGAAAGAATGGATTAAATACGCCCATCGAACCAGGCCCGGCGCCACATTTTGATAATAGATCATCAGAAGCCCGCTGGCCGCCAATAGACAGGAAAAGAAAATAACCATCAGCCCGAGCATTTTCTGCCCGGCATTGTATTTGTCCTGAGGCGGAACTTCGCCTTTAAGAAACGGCTGCAGATACCCACCGCCCACCTTCAGCCATTGCACATCATCCGCGCTATAGTGCGTGATTGTATGCAAGAAGCGTTTAAACAAGCCAAAGTTGAGGACAATGTAGATCAACGGCACAACGATATACACATAGCCAAGGTACCGATGAACCGCCGCCGCATTTTTCAAACCGCCGAAAATCAGGGCCAGAAAATGCAACTTGGGACTGAAAACCGCCAGTCCGGAACACAACAGCAGGAGAAAGACGACCAAATTCACCCAGTGAAAGATCCGGGTAGGCGTTTCGTGTTTTAAAATAAAGCCCTTCATGATCCTACATGCCCCCTTTCCCGCTGCCGTCGTCATGGCCGGAGGTATGATTGTCGTCCTGCCCCCGCTGCATCAGGCGATGCAGGATCGTCATGCCGAAGGCGCCAGCCATCATAACCAAACCCAATGGATTGAAGAAATCTTTCCAAACCGTAATTTCGGCCGGGATTGTCGGGTTTGCCGGCAGACCATACTGTTGCGGCGGATATTTAAGCACCGGAATAATGCCCAAGCCGCCCACGCTATTCGCTTCATATACGCTAGCCTCTTTGTACCCGCGAGATTTCAGCCATTCGACCCGTTTTTGCGCCTTAGTCAGCATCGCAGTCCGCTCACCGAACTCCATGGCACCGGCCGGACACGTTTTTACGCAAGACGGGATGGATGTCCGTTCTTTATCATTGCCGCTTTGCGTGCGACTCAGACACATGTCACATTTATTGACATACTTACCGACGCTCGGGATTGAGAACGGGCACGCGTTGTGGCAATAGCCGCAGGCAATACATTTATCTTGGTCCACCGCCACAATTCCCGTTTCCGTTTTGGACAAGGCCCCACTCGGGCAAACTTTTACGCACGCCGGATCGCCGCAATGAAAGCACTGGAATTTCAAAAAATTGAGATTGACCGGGTTTGTCGTTTTTTCCATACCTTCATAGTAGCGCATAATCATCCGGGTATCGGGATTCAAAGCAGGCGGGTTGCCGTAACCCGTTTCAAAATGGGTTTTTACGGCTTTTTCCTGGTTCCACTGTTTGCAGGAAATCTGGCAGCCATGGCAGCCAACGCACTTGGAGCTGTCAAAATAATATGCGACTCTTGCCATCGGCTACACCCTCCTTATATTGGCCATAAACGATTTATACTCCGGTATCCGGGAATTCGGATCGCCGCCGGCCAATGTAACCTGATTTGCCACATGGACATCCTTCGTTTCACTCATCGGGTCAATTCCGGTAAAGCCCCAGTTCCACGGCATCCCCAAAAGATGGATTTTCTTGCCGTCTACCACGAAAGGCTGGATTCGGGGGGTAACAAACGCTTTGGCTTTTACCTTGCCGCGGGCCGAAGATACTTCTACCCAGTCGCCTAAGGCAATGTTTTTTTCTTTGGCCAGTTCCGGATCGATTTCCACGAACAGTTCCGGCATGGCCTCGACTGTGGTTGTCAGTTTACGGGTAATGTTGCCGCTTTGGTAATGTTCGGCCACCCGGTACGTCGTGCACATGTACGGGAAATCGGCGTTGCCAACGGCGGAGAATTTGTCATAGACGGATTTAAAAGTAACAGCCAGTGGATTGTTCTGCGATGAACCAATCATATTTTGCACTGGCGATTCCAACGGTTCATAATGTTCCGGCCACGGTCCTTCCGCCGTCATTCCGCCAGGAGCAAACAGCCGGCCAAGACCGCCGCCAATCATGATGAACGGTGCCGTGCCCAGCGGAGCATCCGGCGCGCGTCCGCCAATAAAATCAGGCACGTCGATCCCCGCCCATGCTTTTTTATCGGTATCCCATCGAATAAGCGCTTTTTTATCGTTCCACGGTTTTCCTTCCAAATCGCAGGAAGCGCGGTTGTATAAAATATGGCGGTTCATCGGCCACGTCCAACCCCATTCGAGGTTAAGATTGATTCCCGATTTTTCCCGGGTACGCCGTTTGGCCAGGTTGCCGGCCGGCGGGTACATGCCGCAGTAAATCCAGCAGCCGCTTGCCGTAGAACCGTCATCTTTCAACGCCGCAAAACCGGGCAGTTGAGCCTTGGTATTCACGTCCCAGCCGTTGATTTCCCGGAAAACCGCATCCGCATCATAATGGTGCCCGTCGCCATAACCCCAGGTCAGGTTGACAATCGGATCCGGGAAAACAGCATTAGGATCATTGGCATACAGATTTTTCAATTCCTGGACCAACAGGTTGATGATTGCTCCGTCTTCCTTGCAATCGCCAATCGGCTCAACGGACTTGTAGCGCATTTGCAGCAATCGTCCGGTATTGGTGGCGGAACCGTCTTTTTCAACCATCGATGCAGCCGGCAGTAAAAAGACTTCGGTATTGATCTGTTTCGGATCAACTCCGGGCCGCTTCCAGAAGCGGGCTGTTTCCGATTCAAAGAGATCCACGCACAGAAGCCATTCCAAATTCCCCAGCCCATTGACTGTTTTTTCATAATTGGGGCCGGAAACAACCGGATTCATTCCCCAGATCATCAGACCTTTGAGTTTGGAATCCACCATATCATTGAACATATCCATCCAGGAATGGGGCCGTTCAAACTTCGGCAGCCAATCGTAGCAGAAGTCATTCTCCTTTGTTGCCTTATCGCCCCACCAGGCTTTCAACATACTGACCGCATACTTGGGAAGATTTTCTGCCCAACTGTCTTTGACGGCGATCTTATCCTGGAACGCTTTCAGGTTGGGATGGGCCTTGACACTTGGGGCCGGCAGATAGCCCGGCAAATTGCCAAACAATAGCGCCATATCCGTGGAGCCTTGTACATTGGCTTCCCCACGCATCGCGTTCACGCCGCCGCCGGGAACGCCCATGTTGCCGAGCAGCAGCTGCAGGATGCAAAAGCCGCGAATATTTTGCGTACCAACGGTATGCTGCGTCAAGCCCATGGCATAGACAAGACAGCCTGACTTATCCGGGACACCCGTGGCCGAATACGTCTCGCAAATTTTGAGGAACAAGTCCTTCTTCATCCCGGTGACTTTTTCCACGACTTCCGGGGTATACCGGCTGTAAAAGGTCAGCATGCGCTGGAAGACGCAGTTTGGATCTTGCAAGCTAATGTCGCGCAGCGGCTTCCCGTCCGGATCAGTTTGATACGCCCAGCTGTCATAATTGTACGCTCTTTTGGCTTCATCCCAGCCGCTGAAATATCCGTCCTTGAAACCAAACTCCGGTTTCAGCAAATAGCTGGCATTGGTATAATTACGGACATAGGTGTCAAAATATTTTTTCTGCTGCAAAACATAGTTGACCATTCCATTAAAGAACACAATATCCGTACCCGGCCGTATCGGCGCGTAAATATCGGATAAGACGGAAGTTTTTGTATAGCGGGGATCTACCGAAATCACCATACCGCCTTTTTCACGGGCACGGTTAATAAAGCGGGCAACACCGGGATGATTTTCAGCAGGATTGCCGCCGCAAATCATAACCACATCGGCGTTCGCTACATCGGTTAACGGCTGTGTCATGGCACCGCGGCCAAATGAAGGTGACAAACTTGCCACCGTAGAGCTGTGTCAAATGCGGGCCTGATGCTCAATATTTACAATTCCTAAGGAACGGGCAAACTTCGTCAGAAGATAGCATTCATCCGTATCATGGGAAGCTCCGCCTAAATGGCCCAGTGCATTGGCTCGGTTGGCGATCACCTCCCCGTCTTTTACTGTAAAGTTGGCATCCCGGGTTTTCTTAATCCGTTTCGCAATTTCCGGAATCGCCCAGCTCCATTCCTTCTCTTCCCATTTATCGGAGCCCGGAGCCCGGTATAAGACTTTCTGAAGCCGTTTAGGACTTGCATAGACTTCGTATGCGGAAGCCCCCTTGCCGCAAAGGCCGCCCTCGTTGTTGGGATTGTCCGGATCCCCCTCAACATTGATGACTTTGCCGTCTTTTGCATACACCAACAGGCCACAGCCTACACCACAATAGATGCAGATAGATGGGCTGATCTTGGTGTCTTTCAGACGGTATGGCGTAGCCGAGGCCATCGCCGGCACAGCAGCGTTGCCTTGCCACATGGCAGCCGTGGTACCCGCTGCCACCAACTTGAGGAATGTTCTTCTGCTCACATCTCTCATCAGTTTCTCTCCTCCCATGTAAATTTTATTCGTATCCTTCTTTCCACAATGGGAGGCATGATGGTTTCCCAACACACCCTGCAGGCCCAGGCTCCATGAAAGAAAATTCATTGCCTTTTTAGGCAGCCCGAACTCGAAGAATATTGCGATGTAATTTCTAATGCCGAAGTTTAATTTAGTCCCAGCCGACCCAGCGTATCCGCCAATGGCCGGCCATCTTCATCCCAGCCGCGGGCTTCATAGTACTCAGCCAGCATGGCGGCAAGCGGTGGAAGATTATCCGCGGCCCCGCCGTCAGGCCGGGGCACCTCAGCAATTCGCCTCGGCAGCGTATCATCCAATCGGGAAATGCCGCACTGCACATTAAACATGCGTTTCAAGGTGAAGATACGTTCGCCGGCCGTCAGTACTTCATCGACCGTATAATCAAATCCGGTTAACGCATTGAGCCAGCCGGTAATAATGGTTAGGTCAATGCCTCCGTAAAAAAGAAACTTGCACAATTTGAGCGAATCCATGACCGACATGGTATTTTGCAGCCGGGCCTGGATATTGCCTTGATTATCATCGCGGAAACGGTCCAGCACTTTTGTAATGCCAATTTCCGGCAGAATGGCTGTTTTTTCAAAAAAATAACTTCCGCCCTGCAAATGACAGGCTCCCCTATTGGAAGTCGCATAACCCAATGCCAGGCTATTGAAGGCGCGCGGGTCATGGGCAGGCATTTCCAGCCCTTTAACATGAAACGCAAAATCTTCCGCACCCTTGCCAACCACCTCGGCAGCACGCTTGACTCCTTGTCCCAGTAATTCTCCAATTCCTTGTTGCCGGCCGATGGAATGAAGCAGCCTGAGCATCGCTTTGGCGTCGCCCCATGACGGCCGCAAAGGCTGACCATCGGCATCAGTAATGCCATCATCTGCAATCAGGCCCTGTTCATAGATATCCATCAAAAAAGCGATCGCCCCGCCGCTGGATATGGTGTCAAGCCCATAACGGTTGCACACTTCATTCGCCTGCGCAATCGCATCCAGATCGGCAACCATGCACGCACCGCCAAACATGCCCAGCGTTTCGTATTCCGGCCCCTTGCCGTCGACCGAACCATATAAACCGCCATCAATTTTAATAGTGCGGCCGCACGATACCGGACAGGAATGGCATTGGGATTTTCCCTTGACGATCGTTTCCGCCATGGTCTGCCCGGATATTTTATCAATTTCCGACCAAGTCCCCTGCGACCAGTTTTTTACCGGCAAATCACCGATTCGTTCCGATCCGATTAACGCACCGGCAGTCCCGTAATTTTGTAAGCCCTTGGTCTTCTGTTTGATTTTTGGCGTAACTTCATCGATTTGCTCTTGCAAATTGGCCTCATCAAACACCGCAATCGAATGGCTGCCCTTTACAACAATAGCTTTCAAATTTTTTGATCCCATCACGGCGCCAAGACCGCCCCGTCCGGCGGAACGACCTTTCTTTCCTTCATGGAGAATCGTAGCGATGAGAACCTGTTTTTCACCGGCAGGCCCGATGCTGGCTACGGCGATATCCTGGCCGTGACGCTCTTTCAGCGCTTCATCGGTTTGATAGTTATCGAGCCCCCATAAAAAAGCGGCATCCAAAATATGGACCTGGTTGTCTTCAATAAAGACATAAACCGGCCGTTCTGCCCGACCCTTAAATACCAGGCCGTCAAAACCGGCTCGTTTCAATACGGTACCCCACTTGCCGCCGGCATCGGCTTCCCCGTAAATTCCAGTCAAAGGAGATTTGGCCACCACCTGGTGTCGCCCCGACCCGGGAATATTCGTCCCTGTCATTGGGCCGGTCATAAAGATCAGGGGATTCTCAGGGCTTAATGGCGCTGTGTCAACCTTGCACTCGTCCATCAAAATTTTTGCTCCCATGCCGCAGCCACCGATCCACAACCGCTCGTCCCGTTCAGCAAAATTCCGCCGTTCAATATAGCCGCCGGTTAAATCAATATAAGCAATAGTACCGGTATAACCTCCAACCATTACAGATCGCCTGCCCCCTCCGTTCCCGCACTCATCATTATGCCTAGCCACCCATGATAGGCGGAATAATCTCCAAATCATCATGGTTCTCCAGGCAGTCCTGCGTTCCCAATAAATGCCGGCCATTTTTTATCACCATGA
>JAGFXW010000330.1 GCA_017861495.1 Bacillota bacterium | reverse complement strand
CCCGCTTGGGCTAATAAATCCAAAACTTTGGGATGATCTACCGTTACCCCTTTCGTCGATAAAAGCGTTTCTATTTTTTCTTTCATACTGGAAATTTCACCTGTAGATAAAATCGTGGCCTTTACACTCGACATCTTTATTTCCCTCCACTATTTTTGAATTATTGTTATCAGTCCCCGTTTATGGTTCGTTTCGTTTTCCCCCTTCGTTGAATTCTCCCCCTGCAGAAACCAACAACCGCAGTTACGGTAACCGTTGAAAAGAAAAAGAGACCGCCAATTTTTTGTTTGGCAGTCTCCATTGACCCGCTAAAATGCGAATATGCGCATTCTTCGTATTTTATTGTCGCTGTCACCTTATCTATTTTGCAATTTTTATGCCAACTATTTCGCATTTACAGAAATAATTCTTCTTTGCCCTTTTTTACTGTTCGCCATCCGGAAAAATTCTGCTGTTGCATCGCCTCCCACTCGGTAAGCCGTATACCTTCTGCTTTTTTCTTGCCATCATCCTGCGGCAGAGGAAACCGCAGGATGATGGCAAGAATTCATGACCGGATCGAAATATTTTTTACTCTTGTTCCGTTTTCACTGCGCCCGGAATGCAAATAAGACCGGATTTCATTTCTGTATTGAAATGAAATCCGGTCTTATTTGCATTCGTACAATTGTGAAACCAGCAAATCCTTTCACGATTGTAATGGTCCGTTTTATTCCTGAAACTTTTTGGTTGCTTTACCCTATTTCGGAGCGATCACATCAACGCCCATATACGGACGTAATACTTCCGGAATGATTACTGAACCGTCAACTTGTTGGTAATTTTCCAAAATAGCTGATACCGTGCGGCCGATTGCCACGCCAGATCCATTCAATGTATGGATAAATTCTGGCTTCGCCTTTGCTTCGCGGCGGAATTTAATGTCCGCCCGGCGAGCCTGAAAATCTTCAAAGTTAGAACAGGAGGAAATCTCTTTATAATCATCGTAGCTGGGCAGCCATACCTCGAGATCATACGTTTTGGCGGAGGAAAAGCCCAGGTCGCCTGCACACAAGGCTACCACCCGGTAAGGGATCCCTAGGAGCTGCAGTACCCGTTCCGCATTATTAGTTAGTTTTTCTAATTCATCGTATGAATCCTCCGGCTTTACGAACTTCACCATTTCAACCTTGTTAAACTGGTGCTGGCGGATCAAGCCGCGGGTATCCCGGCCGGCTGCTCCGGCTTCGGCCCGGAAACAGGCGCTGTACGCTGTATAATAATACGGCAACTCACGTCCATCCAGAATTTCCTGTCGGTGATAATTGGTGATTGGCACCTCGGCGGTTGGAATCAGATAGTAGTCCGTTCCTTCCAATTTGAACATATCTTCAGCAAACTTGGGCAATTGACCGGTGCCAAGCATGCTATCGGAATTCACGATAAACGGCGGAAAAAATTCAGTATAACCATGCTGGCCCGTATGCAAATCCAGCATAAAGTTAATCAGGGAACGTTCCAGCCGCGATCCCAGGCCGCGGTAAAAAGTAAACCGGGCGCCGGTGACCTTGCTGCCGCGTTCAAAATCCAGGATATTCAATTTTTCCCCGATATCCCAGTGTGGCAATGGGTCAAAATCGAATTTCCGCGGCGAACCCCAGCGGCGGACCTCCTGGTTATTCTCTTCATCCCGGCCAGTCGGCACAGAGGAATGAGGCATATTCGGGATCGTCAACAGAATATCCCGCAAATCCGTTTCTACTTGTTTGACCTTACTGTCCAAAACAGCGATTTCATCGCCTACCGCCCGCATTTCGCTGATCAGTTCTGCGGCGTCTTCGCCCGCTTTTTTCCGTCTGCTGACCTCCTGTGATGCGGTATTGCGCTTATTTTTCAATGCTTCCACCGCACTTAACAAATCACGTCGTTCTTTTTCCAGCGCCAGAAACGGCTCTAAGCTAATTTTTGCCCCCCGCTTTTGTAAAGCTTGCTCCACAACCCGCGGATTTTCCCGCACAAATTTAATATCGAGCATATCTATTTGCAACCTCCCGTAAAAAGATAAAACCGTTCGGCAAACAAGGGCTGCTTGCCGTTAACCAATTATTATACCGACGTAAACCCATTGTTTAATTTTATACCATGCTGCAGGCAATGTAAAGCTCTACAGCAAAAACGGGCTCCGCCACTCACTGACAACAACCGTGACGAATAAATGGCGGTAAAAAGCAGCATGGCAAGACCGCTTCGCGGCTGCCATGCTGCAAGAATTATAATCCTTGCCCCAGCAAGAACCAGATTACTGGTTACCCAGTTTATCGATGTAACTGATCGCACTATGAACAGCAACGACGCCTTCCCCGGTTGCCTTGGCAATCTGCCACGGTTTTCCGGTGCAATCCCCTGCGGCGAAGACCCCAGGAATATTTGTCGACATGTCCCGGTTTACCTTGATGACCTCGCCGGCTAATTCCAAGCCTGGCAAGACATTTTCCACCGGATCGGACTGCCGCAAAATAAATACCCCATGAATAGTAACATCGCCCTGATCTGTCACCAATGTATCGACCGGTCCGGCGCCCTTTACCGCTTTTGGCTTGGCTTGCATGACGCGGATCGCCGGATTCAGCCGGGAAAAATCTCCTTTGTATTGTGGCAAATAGGTTACGCTGTGACAGATTTCCCGCAAAAATTCGGCCTCATGCTCCCCTTCCGGCGTATAAGAAACGACCGCAACATCTTTGCCTTTGTAA
>JAGFXW010000117.1 GCA_017861495.1 Bacillota bacterium | reverse complement strand
CATAAACAATCATGAAAATCTTTTGGAACTGATGGCAAAAGTGGATGACTTGGAACATCAGGCAGATGCGAATACTGCGCAAATTTTTGGCTTGCTCAATAAAACGTTTATCACGCCTTTGGACCGGGAAGATATTTACAGCATCGCACAAAAGTTGGATGATTTAATGGACGGGATCCAGGGAATTATTGAACGGATGGAACTGTATAATACCGGTGCTCCTTCGGAAGGCGCCAAAGAATTGGTCAACTTAGTCGTGAAGAGTGTAAAGCAAATTGATAAATGTTTCGGCTACCTTCCGGAATTGAAAAAGCAAAAGGAAAAATTAGAAGTTCGCTGTAATCGTATTTGTGAGTATGAGGTTCAGGCGGATCATTTATATCGCATTGAGATGGCTAAACTTTTCCGAGAATGTAATGATCCCATTGAGATCATTAAATGGAAAGAAATCTTGCTCCAGTTGGAAGATATTTTGGATACATGTGAAGATATCGCAAAATTATTAAGAGGAGTCGTTGTAAAATATGCCTGATTTTACGCTCCTCTACGTGGTGGTTTTTTTTGCGTTGGCTTTTGATTATATCAATGGATTCCATGATACGGCGAATGCGATTGCCACATCGGTTTCTACCCGGGCCTTGTCGCCGCAGTTTGCTGTTGTTATGGCAGGCTGTCTCAATTTTATCGGGGCATTGTACAGTACCGGCGTAGCTAAGACGATCGGCGGCGACATTGTCAAGTCGGCGTCAATGGTCAATTCGGAAGTAATTATTGCGGCGTTGTTTGGCGCAATTGTATGGAACCTGTTAACATGGTGGCTGGGCATCCCCAGCAGTTCATCCCATGCTTTAGTAGGCGGTGTATTAGGCGCGGTTTTTATTGCCTCCGGGTTCGAGGCAATCAATCTTATTGGAATTCGTAAAATTATTCTGTCCCTTGTTTTATCGCCAATCGTGGCGCTGGGCAGCGGTTATATAATCATGATCGTCATGTTGTGGTTGTTTGGTCGTTTGTCGCCTAATTTATTGAATTCTGGCTTCAAACGCATGCAACTCCTGTCGGCCAGCTTGATGTCTTTTTCCCATGGTTCGAATGATGCGCAAAAGGCCATGGGGATTATTACGCTGGCGCTCTTAAGTTCTGGTCATCTAACAACTTTGGAAGTACCATTATGGGTAAAATTATCGTGTGCGATTGCCATGGGAATGGGAACAATGGTTGGCGGATGGAAGATTATTAAAACGATGGGCGGGCGAATTTTCAAACTGGAACCGATCAATGGTTTTGCGGCTGATTTGAATTCAGCGATGGTGATTTTTGCTGCTACCAATTTGCATTTGCCGGTTAGTACTACGCATGTAGTTTCGGGGTCGATTATGGGCGTAGGTTCAGCTAAACGGGTAACGGCTGTGCGGTGGAATGTAGCCCAGCAAATGTTGTTTGCTTGGGTACTCACGATCCCTTTTAGTGCTGTCACAAGCGCGCTAATGTACAAAGCGATGACGATGTTTCTTCGTTAATATCCTAAGCCGAGGCGACTTGTTAAGGTCGCCCGGCTTTTTTTATTTGCAATAATTTACATTTTTCAGGAATGAAGATGGAAGAGTAACGATAAAAGTGATATAATAGTTGCTGTCGATAATGTTTGGTTTTAAAGGAGACTTTTTGCCCCCATGAAAAATGTTTATGATGAAGTGCAGTTGTTTTTTGACCAAGAGATGGATTGGGAACCGTTTATTCAACAGGAAACTATCGAAGGGTTCCTACGTCAAAAAGCTTGGCAGGGAAGCAGTGATAAAAAGTTACAGGAAATTTGGCAGAATTTGCGGATGTTCATTCTTTATTTGGCTCATTCGGAACATGATAATTTAGATGAAATTACGTGTAGGGAATATAGCGTGATTATCGAATGGCTGGTAGGTTGTGTTTCTGGTTTTAAAGCGACTCTAGGTGCAATTTCTTACTTCTTTGATGTTTTGTTATCTTTTTTCCGGTTTTTACAAAACAAAAAAATGGTAAATAATACGGAAGAATTAGAGTCTGCAATCCGTTTGATCCCGCCGGGAGAAAAAAATGAAATTGTCCACTCCCTGTTTTTTGAGAAGAACAATCCGCGTTTGCCATCCGGGGTTACGGAACAAGTGGCCGGAAAGAAATCCCTATATTGGAACGCAATCAATAATCAAGAATTGGTTAGCCGGTTGATGGGACGGTTGGGTTCTTATTTTCAAAACGAAGATTTTAGCGCCGATTTTCGGCGGGCTTTGCTTTGGTATACAGGGCCTTACACGAAAATTCCCGGGCAGGATCAAGAAGATTTTTGGATGGGTTTTTGGGATTATTTTTTACTGGATTATCGTTTGCTGCGTAACGACAAAAAAGCGTTGGCCCATTTTCATGAAACTCATGCCAAGAGTTTAACGTTTGAGGAACATCACATTTTGAGTGATATGATGAATGTCCGTTTTGTTGTTTTTTTTGTTGAACGCATTTTGCCTCAAGAAAAAATTCAATGTGTAGATTTGTTTTCTGGTGAAAAATTCCAATTACCATGTCCGGATATCGATTATAAAAGAATGAAAAAATTGCTTTTTTACGGACATATTTTTTTACAGGATTCTGTGTTGCTGAATTATATGACGAGTGTTGAAATTAGTACGAACCTTCGTCGGCGTATCCGGCAAGAAGTCTTGCGCCAGAAGGCCATGTTTTCAATCCAGGATCCGGATGCATCCTGGAGGGATTTTTATAATCGTCATGCTTTGTTGGTGCGGCATACGATTGAAATGCTGCTGACGACAGCAAAGGTGAATGTTACTCCTTTCGAACCGTTGGAGAGAAAATTACCGGTAATTACAGAAGCGTGTGTTCCGAATGTGGATGTTCAAAAATTGATTGCGCAATCTATTCCGAAATATGGTTTTTCCTATCATGATGAGCGGATAGCGCAAAAATTATGGCACGATTTTTCTCAACTTGCCGGGATTTCCGTTCGTAAGCCTAAGATTTGGGCTGCTACGGTTTTGTATGTATACTCACGTCTTAATTCTCCACATGGCATTCCAACCGAAGATCTTGCCCGCGGTTTTCGTATTTCTGTTGCCAGTATTTATAGCAATAAGAAAAAAATGGTTGATTTATTGCAATTATACCCTTATGATCCGCGCTATTTAAATGAAGAAGGGTTTATTTACCTGGTATATTCATCATAACCTTATTGGAAAAGGCAGTTGGAGGGAGATTGTAATGTCGCAGTGCACGCAGTGTGCCGCAGAGATCAAGGAAGGGATGACTTATTGTCCGAAATGCGGACAAACGTGTTCCGTCGTGCAGGTGTTAACACCTCAAGAAAGAGAAAACTTTCAAGGGATAACAATTCAAGATGATAAAGACGAACAGGTATCTGGCAATGAACGTACAAGTTTTGAGTCGGGGCAGAGAGTATATGTTCGCCATATTCAATTTGGTTCATCCGGATTCATTGTAAAACTAATCTTTCTTGTGATCACTCTATTGTTCATTTTCGTTTTCCTGCCGATGGCGGTGATGTTTGCAGCGGCTGGTATTCTTGGTTGGTTTATCATGCGTCTTTTAAAACGGTAAGGCTGTGGAAAATAAATAATACCATCAGTCAAACAAAAAATCCTGGCCTATGCCGCATTATTGCCGCTAAGACCAGGATTTTTAATAGAGTATACGTTTCGAGCGTAACTTTTATGTTTGCGTTTATCGGACTAATAGGAATCCCGGGCATTGTAAAACGGATCTTGTCCGGCAGGAAAGAGGTTGAGGGCAGAATCGATCTCTTTTAGTAATGATTGCTTATCTTCGGGGAAAGTGCCTGCAAGCGGCAAGATATTAGAAATATGATTGCTGCGGAATATGCACGGTTTCGTAACAGAAATGTTTGCTGCGAGCAACCTGACTTCCTGCAATATACCATGGGCTGACAAAGGGCGGAAAGTGCCATTATCAGCAGACCGGCGCAGTTCTGATCCGGGGTGCAGCATTAGCGTCAGTGCGCTTAAATATGTGGGATTAATGGCACTGACGACTTGGGCGGTATGAATTGCATGCTGACGGCTGCGTTCTTGTCCTCCCAGACCGAGAATAACCATTGCGGATAGCTTGATTTCAGCAGCCAGAACTTTTTGACCGGCTTCGATTATTTCGGCGGCAGTGACTCCTTTGTTGACGATCTGCAAGACTTCATCATCGCCGCTCTCGATTCCCAGATAAACGGTATAGAGTCCTGCTGCGCGCAGTTTTGCCAGGTCTTCGGCGGATTTACGCAAAATCGAGAGCGGGCCGCCGTAACAGGTGATTCTTGTTAGATGGGGAAACACTTGATGCAAATGCTCCATGATGGCCAAAAGATGTTCGGTTGGGGCGATGAGAGCATCTCCATCGGCAAGAAAAACGCGCCGTACATGAGAATATCTGCGCGCATAAGCATCGATCAATGCAATGATTTCAGACAAAGGTCGAATGCGGAAGCGAACATCTTTATACATACCGCAAAAAGTACAGGTGTTATGGGAACAACCAATTGTAACACGCAAAATGAGGCTGTTTGCTTCATTCGGCGGCCGGAATACCATGCCTTCAGCAGGATCGATCATTTTATTTCATCTCCTCCAAGAAGCTGTTTTTTGAGCGTCTGATAGCGTGATGTGTAGTACAACGTATTTTGGGCTTCCCGATGATCGAAGCCGTATGCGCGGCGGCTGACTGCCAATACCGGTGGAGCCTGGATTCTTTTGGCTACGGCCATTCCGGTGTACAGCCTCCACCAACGTTCAAGATCGGTGATGAAGTCTTGCTCGGTTTTGAATATCCGGGTTACCAATCCAGATTGACAGCCGAGCTTTTTTTCTAATATTCCGTCGGCATACCAGGAGAGGATATCTTCCGGAGTAGCCCGGTTCCAATGCTCTACAAAAGCGCGGAATAAGTAATCGTGATACGGATAAATCAAAGGATCGCCTTTGCCTTCGTCAACGGATTGGTCGAAAGATAATTCTGCGCTGGGGACTAGTGTGATTGTTTCTTTAGGAATAACCTCTTTTTGGTAGACGTGTTCATTTAAGTATGTCGCCATTTCGTAAACCTGATGTTTCCATAAATCAGCGATGGCAGCCAAAAAGCCGGCTTGGTCGCCGTACAATGTGGAATAACCAACGGTAAGTTCGCTTTTATTGGCATTACAGGTGAACCCGCCGCCAAATGCAGCTGATATTCCGGCTAGAATCCGCGAGGACCGGTCCCGCGCTTGAATGTTTTCGGCGACAAAGGAAGAAACGGTTAAAGAAAATTTTTCACCGGTATGTAAGTTGTGGACCGGTGTTTGCTGTATTTGTTCAATTGTATGCGTGACTGCTTCTTGAATAGGAATAATAGCATACAGACAGCCGAGGTTTCGTGCCAACTGTGAAGCTAAGTCCTTAGTGGTTTGTGAATTGTAAATACTGGGCATATTGACTAAAAGAACATTCCCAGGACCTAAGATTTTCACGTATAAGGCGGCGGCAACCGCGGAATCGATCCCACCGGAAACACCGATGACGACTTTGTTCATTTGAATGGATTTTAGAAACTGGCTAATACCATAATGTAAAACATGGTAGATCGTATCAATTCCATAATCGTCCGGCACTGTCTTTGCCGTTTGCAGCAGGTTTGCAGAAAGGTCAAAATCAATACATTTAAGAAGTGGCGTAAATGGCGGGCAATACTCGGCAATGTTGCCCAATTTGTCATACGCTGTACTGAACCCGTCAAAAGTATAGACGGTTTTTCCGTTGTTTTGCAGCCCGACATTATTTACGTATACCAACGGAACACCATATTGCTTTGTATTGTGGGCAAAAACCCGGTTTCGCTTGTTGTTTTTACCTAAAGTGAATGGAGAACTGGAAATATTGATGAATAAATCAATTGCGCTGTTATTTAGAAGCATGGCAGCGGGATCCAGGGTATAATCATCACTCCAGGAATCTTCGCAAATAAGACAGCCAAGATTTATTTGCCGGTGGGCAATTGTTAGCCGCACCGGTTGCAGAAGTTGATTGACAGGTTGATTTAATTCAGCGGCTAATTTCGGCAGACTGTAAAAATGCCGGTTATCGTCAAACTCCCGGTAGTTTGGCTGCAACGTTTTTATCCGAAACGGATAAGGAAAATTTTCGCCGCCGACTAATTTCCCGTTTTGGGCAATGAAGCAGGCATTGTACTTACGGACGCGTCCGTCATCATTTTTTTTGTTCCAATCTATGCCGATATTGCCGAATACAATACACAGGTCAGCGGATGCTTCGACGATTTTTTGTCCATACAGTTCACAATCGCGCAGAAAAGCCGGTTGTTCCCAGGTATCACCCAACAAATATCCGGGAATGGCCATTTCAGGAAAGATAATAATATGTGCTTTTTGCTCGCGGGCAGAAGCAAGCATGGTCATCATCGTTTGAAAATTACAATCCGGCCGCCCAGGGATTACTTCCATTTGTCCTAACGCTATACGTAACAAAAATGTCACCTCTTTTGCAGGAATGAAGACTTAAATTGTGGAAAACATGTATACATTCTCTGTAACGGTAAAAATGTCCTTTATTATAGTAATGGAAGAATATTGTAAGGAGAATTTATTTGATTGCAAACTGCCATTGACAGGAAGGAAAATTGGCGGTATCATCAGCGGAGGAAATGTCCATGGCCGGAGGTACGGAACAATTTTTGCCGGCATGAGCGAACAGCGCAGATGACGAATAAATGTAGATTTTCTCTAGACGGAGTTGTCGGCACCTGTAAGGTATAAGTACCTTGAATGGATAGTTGTGATCCGGATGGGGCGTCTTTACCCCGCAGGGGTATTGCAGGCTGTGTGAAGGAAAAATCGTATTGGGGAGTGTTTACCATTAATTTTCAGGCCGTTTCATTGAGCGATAAGCCGGTATTTGATCGTTATTTTCATGAAAAATATTACGAAGGATCCGAATGTAACTTCACGACCTTGTTCATGTGGCGGAAAGGTTATTCAATACGCTGGACCATTGAAGAAGATTTTTTCTATATTTTGGCCGCGTATGACAATATGCCGTATATGTTGCCGCCTTACGGACTTTCCACGCACTCGGAAGAAAGTTTCATGCGGGCGGTTGATCGCGCCATAGAGTATTTTTCGGCCAACGGAATAGCGTTTAGCATGCGTGGCGTTTCATCTGTAGTAGTGGAACGCCTAGAACGTTTGCGTCCGGGTTTCTTTAAGGTCGAGCCGCGGCGTGAAGTTTTTGATTACGTGTATAATGTCAAGGACTTGATGGAACTGAAAGGAAAAAATTATCGCAACAAGGTAAACCATATTAATAGTTTTAAACGGGAATACAGCCAGTACGAATATTTGCCGCTGAGTGCC
>JAGFXW010000329.1 GCA_017861495.1 Bacillota bacterium | reverse complement strand
AATGACCGCGCCGGAATCTCAATTGCAGGCTGTATTAGCAGCGGGGAAAACATTCTGCCAGGTGAATTCACAAGCGGAACTGCTAGGATTTCACATGGAGGGTCCGTGTATTTCTCCCAATTTTCGCGGCGCACAAAAAAAAGCGGACTTATCAGAGATTCCAGTGGCGTTTACCGCCGAAGTGAAGATCCTGACATTGGCGCCGGAAATGGCGGCGGCAAGTCAGTACGTAAAAATGGCGAAAGAGGTAGGAATTCTTCTGTCGGCAGGCCATTCAGGCGCATCTTACGAACAGATGCAAGCGGCCATTGATGCTGGTATTCATTATGTAACCCATGCGTTTAACGCAATGCCGGGAATCCACCACCGGCGGCCGGGGCTATTGTCGGCAGCGTTGCTTGATTCGCGTGTCACGATTGAACTGATAGCCGACGGCGTTCATGTTCACCCCGCAGTGCTGAATTTGGCGCTGCGATTGAAAGGGCCGGAAAATGTCGTACTGGTTTCAGACGGAACCCGGGCTGTCGGAATGCCGGATGGAGAATATGATCTGGGCGGGCAAACGGTTCGCCTGCATCAAGGAAAAATGACTTTACCCGACGGAACGATTGCCGGTAGCGCAGCACCATTGCTTGCGGGAGTTCGCTTTATGACGAAAGTGGCAGGCAGGCCATTATATGAAGCGGTTCGAATGGCAACGTTGAATCCGGCGCGACTGATGAAACAGGAAGATCGATTAGGCAGCCTGGAAAAGGGAAAAGAGGCTACCTTTTTGCGATTGTCACCGGGACTAATGTTGAATGAAATCTGGGTTCGTGGAGTAAAAGCGGGTAAGGCGTAATTTGCGAGAGCTTTAACCAGTGAAAAATAAATATAAAAATGATGATATTTTGCTTGAAAAGGCTTAAGGATTTATCTTTACCTGTCGATAAATAAATGAGAGGTTCTGAAGTTTTCCGGTGCCACTTCAAACGGTGGCCGACGTGCGAGGTTGCATGGGGAAAGTTCATTGAACTTACAAGGGCAGGGATGCCCGTATCTCCTAAGGAAGGGAGGTGGATATATGGATATGACAGCCGTGTCTGCCGCTATGTCTTTCAAACAAGCGGTAACACAACAAAAAATCGGAACGGCTGTGACGAAGCTGTCGATGGATCAGCAGAAACAAACTGGTCAAATGGCCGTAGATTTGCTGAAATCAGCGGCACCGGCGGGCAAGGCGTCGCTCCCGAACTTGGGACAAAATATCGACATTTCTGTTTGACAACGTATATGTTATAAATAAAACGGCTCCGGATTTTCCGGAGCCGTTTTATTTTGTGGGTTCCGGTTTTTTGGTGAAGGTACTATTGACTGCGGCGTCAAATTAATTATTATAAGAAACAGTTCCTGTACTGAGCTCGGAGGAGGAATCATCCATGATTGCTGTGACTCAGGGATGAAAAAAATCGCGCGTTGGAGTTTTGTGCTTATTGGCGCACTGATTTTATGGGCGTCTATTACAAATAATCCTACAGTGTGGCCGATTCGAAATACGCTGGAATATAAGGCGACTCGCCTATGGTGGGCTGTTGTTGGCGAACCGGATGTCAGTCGGAGCGGGAGTGTCGCGGGGAAGGTCACCACCGTATCGGGACAGGCTGTGGGAAATGCGGTAGTGCTGATTTCCGAGTGGGATGGTCGGGTTCGTACCGCGCATACCGATGCGAGTGGGCAGTACCGTATTGCTGCGGCTCCGATGGGGTTTTATCGAATGGCGGCTACTGCGCCTGGCTATGAACCGGTGCAGACCGGAGGGATATTACGGGGGGTAACGGTTCGTCCTGGGTGTCAGGTGAATGCATCTTTTCAATTAAAACAGCCTGAACAAAATTTGATGGAGCCATTGCCTTCTCCGCGAATATTGGATACACAGACGTTGGTTTGCAAAAGCCCGGTTCCGGGAGAGGCTCGGCGGGAAACCCTGGATTTCTCGGCAGCTGGACTGAATGAACTGATTTTTCTCTATCGGCCTTCGGACTCTATGGAAAAGACGCTGCCTGTATTGCTTACTGTATATCCGGGTCCTGTGGACACTTGGGAATGCGTCAGTATCGGACTCGCACAGGCTGGTTATGCCGTGCTTGCCATTGGACCGGCGTATGGACTGGAACTGACCAGAGATGTCGATACGTTGGAGCGATTGGTTAAGATGGTCAAAACCGGCGGCTTACCAGGAGGCGACTCGGCGAGGGTTGGGGCGCTCGGCGGCAGCTATAGCGCGTTGCTTCTCGAACTTCTGATGGTTCGGGATTCAGGCTTGGAGGCTGTGGTATTGCTCGGACCGCCCACGGATATGTATGATTTTCGGCGGAGATTTGAGCGCGAGGGCTTCGTGCCGCCTTTTGGCTTGGATCGGGCGCTAGTTGCGCTAGGATTGCCCAGCAGGGAACCGCTGCGTTACCTGAATCACTCAATGGTATATCAGGTTCGCCGCGGAATGCCGGCCACTATTCTTTTCCATAGTTATCAGGATGAAATTGTACCCTACCAGCAGAGCGGACTGCTTGCCCAAAGTCTGCGCGAGCAGGGCGTGGAAGCTGAACTGCATTTGTTCGATGGCGCCAGTCATTATTTGCTGGATGACAACGAAGCTTCCATGACGATTTATCATAAAACTATCGATTTTTTGCGGCGACACGGAATGGCGCCATTTCCTGGGAAGGAGAAATAATATGAAGTTTGATTTTTGCGGCAAAAC
>JAGFXW010000016.1 GCA_017861495.1 Bacillota bacterium | reverse complement strand
CCCCGAAAATCACGCCGGGCAACTTTCTCCGCCACAATAATCGAAATGGCCACCGGAATACCGGCTGACGAAATACTCAGCGCCAACAAATAAATTGGATAGGCCATTTGGTACAAACCGATTCCCTCACCGCCTAACAGGCGGGATAAAACAATCCGGTTTACCGAACCGATGATTTTTACTAAAACTCCGGCAACCGTCAGGATCAATGCACCTTTTAAAAAGGTATCTTTACTCAAAAAACGTCAGTCCCCTCTATATCCATTACACAGCATACAAATACAAAACGCCTGTTATATTATAGCAGAATAACTCCTACAGAGAAACATTGTCCGTGCGAACTTTCAACACATTAAAGACTTTTACCAAATGATCCAAAATTGGTTTACTAAGCCGCATTGTCTTGTATTGAATGATATCCGGCGGACCGGATTTAATCGTAATCCGTGTCGGAAATTGCTTTTGCAATTGCAACACGCTGTCGATTGCAACTTTCGGCTTATCGCCAAACACAATATCCACACGCGTTGGCTGTTCAACCACCGAATGGATGCCGAGTTGCCGGGCCATGTTCCGGATTCTCGCTACCGCCAGCAAACTCAAAACCGGCGGCGGCAATTCGCCAAAGCGATCAATCAATTCATCCACCAATTCGCGGATTTGGTCCTCATTGCGAACAGCCGCAAACCGTTGGTAAATTTCAATTTTGTGCATCGCATCACTAATGTAATCGCCCGGAAGGTAAGCATCGGCCTGAATCTCCAGTACCGGTTCGGGAACAATTTCAACAGCCTGGCCCGTTTTCAGTTCTTCCACAGCTTCTTCCAGCATCCGGCAATACATTTCAAAGCCCACATCGACAATATGTCCATGTTGTTGAGACCCGAGAAGATTTCCGGCGCCGCGGATTTCCAGATCGCGCATGGCAATCTTAAAGCCGGATCCCAGTTCCGCAAACTCTTTAATCGCCTGCAGGCGCTTTTCAGCAATTTCTGTCAAAACTTTATCCCGCCGATAGGTAAAATAGGCAAAGGACAACCGATGGGATCTGCCAACCCGTCCCCGCATTTGATACAATTGCGATAACCCAAAACGATCTGCATCATGCACCACAATCGTATTGGCATTTGGAATATCCAACCCGTTTTCAATAATACTCGTACAGATCAGGACGTCGAACGACCCTTCATAAAAATCAAGCATGACTTCTTCCAATATGTCTTCCGGCATTTGTCCATGCGCAACTTTGATTTTTGCATCAGGCAGCATTTCGCTAAGTTGGCGATGGATCCGGTCGATTGTTTGAATTCGATTATAGACGTAATACACTTGCCCGCCACGCTTCAATTCCCTGCGGATAGCATCCCGGATAATTTCGTCTTCATATTCGACAACATACGTTTGCACCGGAAACCTGTCTTCCGGCGGAGTCTCAATGATACTGATGTCCCGAACGCCGACCAGCGACATATGCAGCGTTCGCGGGATTGGCGTTGCCGTCAATGTAAGCACATCCAGTCCAACACACCACTTTTTTAAACGTTCTTTTTGCGCTACGCCAAAACGCTGTTCTTCGTCCACAATCAAAAGGCCTAGATCCTGGAACTTAACGTCGGACTGCAAGATCCGGTGCGTTCCTATCAATACATCAACTTGCCCCCTGGCCACTCTTGCCAAGGTTTCCCGTTGTTCTTTCGCACTACGAAAGCGGCTTAACACATCAACCACCGGCCCAAACCCGGAAAAGCGGCCAAAAAAGGTCTGATAATGCTGCTGTGCCAACACGGTGGTTGGTACTAGAACAGCAACCTGCTTTCCACTCATAACGGCTTTAAACGCCGCACGAATGGCAACTTCCGTTTTTCCAAAACCCACGTCACCGCACAATAAGCGATCCATGGGACGCGGTTTTTCCATATCGGCTTTAATTTGGACAATCGCGTTCAATTGGTCCGCCGTTTCTTCAAACGGAAAAGCATCTTCAAACTCCCGCTGCCAGGATGTGTCGGGTTCAAATTGATACCCCTGTTCCAATTCCCGTTTTGCATATAAAACCAGCAAGTCGCGCGCCAAATCAGCAACAGCAGCCTTAGCCTTACTCTTGGCCCTGTTCCATTCGCTGCCGCCCATTTTATTCAGCCGGGGGGCTTCTCCTTCAGAACCGATATATTTTTGCAATAAATAAACTTGATCGGTCGGCACATAAATTTTGTCCCCGCCCGCATACCGGACCAAGAAATAATCTTTATGCACTCCGCCGATTTCAAGTGTCTCTACGCCAGCATATTTACCAATGCCGTGATTAATATGAACAACATAATCGCCGACCCGGAGGTCACGAAAAAAGCGGGCTTTCTGCTCGCCGGACGACCGTGGCTGACGCTTTTTCTTTTGCCGGCCCCAAATATCTTTCTCCGTGACCACAACCAGCCGGGCATGCGGCAATTCAAACCCGCTATTCAACGTGCCGTCTGTTATCAGTATCTTTCCGGCCGCTATATCCTTCAATTCCGGCGAATAAGCCGTTTCTATATTTTCTTGCCGTAAACCGGTTTGTAATGCTTCCGCCTTTTCTCGCGCGCTCATGAAAATATATTGGCGAAAATTACGTTCCCGCCAACTCTGCAATTCATTAGATACTATTTCCATCTGCCGATGAAAAGGCGCAATATTTTTTGCCGTAATACTAATAATTTCCTGGTTTTCAGTATGGAGATTTTTTTGCAGCATGAGAGAAATGTACAAGATATTGCAATTTTGAGCAGCATGAATAATGTCAGTCCAGCCTAAAAGCTGTTTTTTCAACGCTGGTTCTTCCGCCATCAGCTTGGCAATACCTTCCCGTATCCTGGCGGGCTCGGAAAAAATAATCGTCGCATCAGCCGAAAGATACGACAATGCGCAAGCAGTTTGATTGCCGTAGGAGTATCCCATAACCGGCAAAATCGTTGTTTCCGTTAAATTATCCAGTGACCGCTGAGTTTCCGGTTCAAACTCCCGTAAAGAATCAATTTCATCACCAAACAATTCTATCCGGATCGGCCGTTCATGATTGATCGCAAAAAAATCGATGATTCCGCCTCGGACGCTGAACTGACCGATGCTTGACACTTCATCGACCCGCTCATAGCCACACCGTAATAATTGCGCTAAAAAATCTTCCCGGTTTAAAACCGCACCGGCCTTCAGCTCCATTTGCCCCTGCGAAAAGGCCTGTGGAGACAATACTTTTTGGACAATACTCTCTACAGTGGCTACAACAATAATTCTTTCATGTTGTAATAAGCGGCTGAGAATGTCCATGCGCTTCGCAGCAATTTCCAGGCTTTTCGCCGCCACCTGAAAAGTAGAAATTTCGCCAACAGGAAGTTCAACCACAACACTGTCCGGCAAAAAAGTCATTAAATCCGCCTTAAGTTGTTCCGCTTCTTCACGGCTGCCGGTAACAAACACAGTCGAACGCGGAGCAGCTTGATAAGCGCAGGCAATAAACGCGTTCTTCACCGTTCCCGTTAATCCATAAACGGAACTTTGCTTGCCGGCAAACCCGAACGCTTTTACTCCCGCTGCCACTGACGGATCTGCGCACATAGCAGCAAAAAGTACATCCATTTTCATCTTTACCCCACCCATACTAAAAAGAGTTTTAGCCGCGTTGCCCGCTAAAACTCCAGTGCTTAATCCTACTATTTTTTCATTTCCGATTTCTATTAACGTTGATGATGGGATTTTTTGCAATCCATCAGTTGGATCGTTTTTAATGCTTCGATCCGCTTTAAATCGTCTTTGTTGCGCGCAGAAATAATTTTGCGGCCGCCGCAAGTCATACATTCTATTTCAATGCAGTAATTCCAAAGGGCCGCTTTGATGTTGGTACTGCCGCATTGGCAATTTAAGCCTCCCGCTTCCGCAATATCATGCACGCGGTTTAACGCAACGAATAGCAATTGAGGATCAGCGGCATTTTCTTCACTGCCCGGCTCATGCAATAAGCGGCTAACCGCCAATTGTTGCGCCGCTACCATTTGTTTTACCGTTTCGTTGTTTCCTATGAAGCCTAATTCTAAATTATCTTTATCACAATAAAGTTTCAATACCTGGTTCTCATTGATTGAATTTCGGCTCACACAAATAATATGATCCGATCCACAACTAATACAGGGAATTTGAAAAACCCATTGGCGGAGGTGACTACTCAGCACAACGGCGCGAAATTTTCCGCAACTGCATTGTAATTCTTGTTTGCCATGCGTCTGCAGGGAAAATTGATTCAAATTATGCAAATGGGGAATCCCACAATATGGGCAATATAACGCGATCGTCGCAACAGCCGAAATAACCATATAAACCCCCTCTTTCACCGTTTATTTCGGCAATCACCAATCATTTTCCTGCTAGTACAAACACAGACTTGCTTCAGCGGAAACTGCCCGTGCCCCGACGGGAATAGCTCCATCTGAAGCACCTGTGCCTGTGTATAGTTCAGCCAACATATTTCAATAAATTATTCTTGACCGACCGGTAAACATGCACCATCTTGGAAATCAGCCTATTGTCATACACCCGCAAAGTATATTTCGCCTGACGGTCGTCGACAACAAAATTCACGGTGTTATCCTCGGTTGGCAAACCCCAGGTTGAAACAATCGGCTCCCCATTTTTTAATATTTTAATGCGATAGGCACTTTCGCGCAAATACAACGGATAAGTTATTTTTACAGTATGCGCGTGCATTGAATCAACGGGAATGTCATCTCCTAAAAACACTATGGCAAATTCCGAAAAAAACGGTCCTTGGTAAATACGGGGTCCATATACACTCACCAGTTGTGGTGAATAGTAGGCTAAATACGCTTTCACCAAATCACCGGCAGTCGCAAATTGAACAACTCCCTGATCGGCGTATGCCTTCTTCACATAAGCAAGATGGTCTTCAATCACTTTATATTGACCGCCGTCCGTACTGGTCCAATCACCATCACCCATAACAAACATAGCATGCGTGAAGCCAACGATCGCATGGATTCCCGGTTTGACCGCCTGTCCTTGCGAATGAGCAGTTATACCTTGGTCTACAATCGCATTCATAACCTCCATGCTTTGATTATCATACGACAAATAGCGCCGGGGCGTCGGCCGAAATTCGACCAAACCAACGGAAGAAAGTTTTATCGCCGGTTGGTTAATGTCATCTTCCGCCGTAAAATAGATTTCTTTGCCAAACGGGGCTGACGTCAAGCCGCCTTCATTACCATCCGCATCACTTGACCCCCATAGGCCGATACTGCGATACGCCAAGATGCTCATTGCCTCACTTTGGCTTCCACTGCCAAAATCAAAGGAACCGGCCCGCGCCGTTACAATCTGGCCTTGCTGGGAATTCACCGCCAGTGAATCCAAGATTTTCTGATACGTGTACAAAGTCCCTGTTCTGCTGGCATAATTATTGAAATCACCCTTTTCACCCAATGCATGAGCCCATCCGTGCCGCAAATGATTGGCCCATAAACCGTTTACCGTTGGATTGTACGCCAGGATATTTCCCGGCAATAAAGGGTCATAATCCATATGCAAATGGAGCGCATATTCATGGCCCTTAGCCGATTGCCGACTGACAGACTGTTTCACAGCCTCTGCCGCGGCTTGCCAACCTGCGCCGCCTTGCTGCAGCGCCGCCCATTCCGCGGCCTTAATGACCGGCCAGGCAATATAATGGGTCCATTTCGCTCCATACTGTTCGGCAATCTTATTCAATTTTTCCGCTTTATTGACCATCTGGACTTGCAGTTCCTGTGGATTCAGCCAGCCATCGGCGTTTCCCCACTGCTTACCATATCCGGCGGAATCAATCGGTTCCAAATCTTCGGTCATGACATAAAAAATCCGCCCTGGACGTGGATCCATTACCGCTATGTTGATTACAGATGCTGAAGGCATGTCATTCATAGCAAACTGCAAACTCCAGGGCTGATTTAAATTCACCGCATCCGGCCTCTGCGCTTTCACCTGCCAAGTTAGCCGGCGAACTTCACCCGGTTGTAAATTTTCAACTACTTTCTGAGCCGGTTCCATCAACACCAATCCATAGCCGTACGGCTCCAAAGCAGAAACCACTACGGCCGGCACCACGTGATCCGCTTCATTCCGGACAGTCGTTTCAACCGTAAAAACATCGCCGACCAATACAGACTGGGCATTGGCGCGCGCCGTCAACACAAGCGCCTTGTTCCAATCAATTGCCCCGGTCAAACCGGTAATCAATACATGTTGTCCCTCGCCTATTTCCACGCTGCAGCGGTAGTTCCGGGCAGTTTGCCATTTCCCAGCCGGCAAAAACTGCCGGAAAACCGTCTCGATATGGTAAGTTCCTTCAATCCAATTTCCGCTGTAATTATTGCCGTACCTCGCATCGATCCAGACTTCACTTCCGTTGTTCACCGGTACTTGTCCGCTGTAAATCCAGCCAATGCTGCCGATACAATTTTGCTGTTCATCCAGAGCAATAATTTTTAACCGGGCAGTCCCTTGCGTAGATAAAAATTGCAGTCGGAATGCAAGGATCGCCTCACGCCCTGCTTGGATATCGCAAAAGTACTCCACATGCCCCTTATCACCGGCCGATGCCTGCAATGCCGTATCAGCCCCCAGCCACCTGCCGCCAACCACTTGATAAAAATTCCCGTTTCCGACCGAACGGACGTTTTCGGTTCGCCATTTATCCAGCGTCTGATTCGAAACCGGCACCAGTCCGGCGTTCGATTGTCTGCTTGACCATGAACAACCGCCCAGGAAAATAAAAGTAACCAACAAAAGGCTGCAGAAACTGCTTGTAACAATCTTTTTGCGCATGAATGCCACCCCTCAGTTATCACATACCAGAAACATTCCGCCTATAGCCATGGCAGCCATTGCAATAGCATGGTCCCAACGGACACAACAATTACAATTCCAATGCCAAAAATCACAGCCAGCGGCGTAATCAGCACCATAACCGCCCTGAGAGTTGACAACAAATAGGCCTCGCGGATTGCAATTATATACAAAATTAACGTCCAAACCACAGTGACACTAACAAACAAAGCAAGAAACAAAGCTTGAACCGTTCTCGGAAGGAGGCTGGCGAAAACAAGCAGCGGCGCAATGAAAATGCGGGGAAAATGGGAAAAACCCATAGCGGCCAGCAAGCCGGCAGCAGTTCCATGTCCGCCGAGCAACTCCGCTATCAAGCCAAAAAAGCCGGCCCCAACAATCCAAAAAACCAGGCTGATGAGGATTTGGCCAATAATAACAAACCAGGCCACAACAGAAAAATCAACACTTTGCAGGCCAAAATAGGAAGCCCACGCCGGAACGAATACACTGAGCAAAAAAACGCCCAAGGAATATCCCAGTCTTTTTTCCGAGGCAATCGTTCGCATGGCGACCGCCGGATGGAATAAAACATCGTATAATATATCCAGAAAATTGCCCACTTTATTCACCCCACCTTACCGGCATAGCCAGCGGCGTTATTGTCGGCAACGCTTGCCGCAACTGTGTGGGAAAGAACATACTCAAATCTATTTTTTCATTCGCGCCGAAAAACAGGGACAAGGGACTCCCTTTGTCATATTCTTTAATTTGCGGTTTTCCTCTTATGCCCGCCATTTTTGCCGCCCCATCGATTGCATCGTACAAATTGCCAAAATCATCCACCAATCCTAATTCTTTGGCCTGTATCCCGGTATAAATCCGGCCATCCGCCAGCTGATGAACAGCTTGCCGGTCCATTTTCCTTCCGTCGGCAACTATATCGACAAACTGTTCATACATCTGGTCGACGATTGTCTGGATCATTTTTCGTTCTTCGTCCGTTATAGGCCGGTCCGGCGATAAGATATCTTTGTGAGCGCCACTTTTTATCTTTTCTTGCTGGATGCCGATTTTTTGTAAAAGTTCCTGCCAGTTTGCATAAGGCATATATACTCCAATACTGCCTGTTAATGTCGTTGGGTTCGCATAAATCCGGTCCGTCGTAACTGCCAGCCAATATCCGCCTGATGCCGCAATATCGCCCATACTGGCAACGACAATTTTCCCAGCTGCCCGGACTTTCTTGATTTCTTCGCCTACCTCCTGCGTTGCCGTTACGCTTCCGCCAGGACTATTGATCCGCAGCACAATTGCTTTTATTGTTTCATCTGCAAGAGCATCATGCAATTGCCGGATAATATTGTCGGTTCCGCCACGTTCGCCCAATAGGCTGCTTTGGCCCCGCCCATTCATAATTACGCCATCCACATAAATCACAGCGATCTTACCTGGCTTGTACGCCGGTTTAAGATCAGAATTCCTGGCAGCAATAAACGTCAAACAAGCCAACACGACAATCACTAAAAAAACAATAACCAACTTTTTAAGCATGCCGATCACTCCTCCTGGTAAAAAAGAGACTGTTGCTACTCAACAGTCTCCAAAAATTCTCCCTTTTACAGGCTTTATTTACCGGTTGTCTTGCATGAAATCGACGCTTTGACAAATTCGCGGAACAACGGATGTGGATTCAACGGGCGGGATTTAAATTCCGGATGGAACTGGGTCGCTACAAACCAAGGGTGGTCATGGACTTCCACAATCTCAACCAGCCTTCCGCTTGGCAGTGTCCCGCCAATAACCAGCCCGCCAGCCGTCAACCGTTCGCGATATTCGTTGTTAAATTCATAACGATGTCTGTGACGTTCATAAATAATTTCATCTTGATACGCCTGATCAGTCAGCGTATTTTCCATTACCTTGCAGGGATAAACGCCAAGCCGCATTGTGCCGCCTTTGTCTTCAACTGCAATTTGATCCAGCATTAAATCAATGACCGGATGCGGAGTTACCGGATTAAATTCCGAGCTATGTGCGCCGGATAGGCCGCATACATTACGGGCATACTCAATGACAGCGCATTGCATTCCCAAACAAAGTCCAAAGAAAGGAATCTTGTTCTCCCGCGCATAGCGGATCGCCTTAATTTTACCTTCAATACCCCGGTCGCCAAATCCGCCGGGAACCAATATCCCATCTACGCCGGCAAAAACAGCATGAAGATCAACTTCCTCGGGTTCAATCTCTTCCGCGTTCACCCATTTAATTTGAATCGCGGAATCATTGGCAATGCCAGCATGCCGGAGTGATTCCGAGACACTCATGTAAGCATCCTGCAAAGCTACATATTTGCCAACAATGGCTATACAGGTACTTTGTGACGGATACAAAATTTTATCCACCATCAAGCTCCACTCGGCCATATCCGGTTCGGTCGCTTCTATATTTAACTTTTCCATGACAATCCGGTCCAAACCTTCTTCCGCCAGCATCAACGGAACTTGGTAGATTGTCGGGGCGTTCAAATTTTGGATTACCGCATTGGTATCGATATCGCAGAATAACGCAATCTTATCCCGCATATCCTGTGAAAGTTCATGTTCCGTACGGCACACAATAATATCCGGATGGATCCCAATACTGCGTAATTCCTTCACGCTATGCTGGGTCGGTTTTGTTTTTAATTCACCCGCCGCCGAAATATAAGGAACCAACGTCACATGGATGTATAGCACATCATTCCGGCCAACATCTTTCTTCACTTGCCTAATTGCTTCCAAGAAAGGTAAACTTTCAATATCGCCAACCGTGCCGCCAATTTCCGTAATAACGACATCAGCATTGTCTTCTTTGCCCACCCGCACAATCCGTTCTTTGATTTCATTCGTAATATGAGGAATTACCTGAACCGTGCTGCCCAAATAATCGCCTTTGCGTTCTTTGTTGATAACGCTCAAATATACTTTTCCGGTAGTAACATTCGAACTTTTTCCCAAATTGATATCAATAAACCGTTCATAGTGGCCTAAGTCAAGGTCCGTCTCCCCACCGTCTTCCGTGACAAATACTTCGCCATGTTGATACGGGCTCATAGTCCCAGGGTCCACATTGATATACGGATCAAATTTTTGAATCGTAACCTTCAATCCACGACTCTTTAACAATCTTCCAAGTGAAGCCGCTGTAATTCCTTTTCCAAGAGAAGATACAACCCCTCCAGTAACAAAAATATATTTCGCCATGCTAATCCTCCTAAAATACTCCAATTCTATTTTTATTCGTTATCTTCTTCCGTTGTTGTTACGCAATCTTGTTGTTGGATTTCTGCCAGCAGCTTTTCCCGCCGCAACCCGGATGAGCCTCTAACCGCCGGGCGTTCATTCTCATCCAGCACAACGCCGCCTCGCTGCGGAACCCATTCATGCAAGCCCCACATTCCTTTCCCCATGTAGACAAATCGACTATCCATATTGATCTGGGTATGAACCTCCGCCATTGCATGCGGTAAAAAATGATTTTGCCCGTCCTTGCGTTCCAGGACCTTTGTAATCAGATCCCGGAAATATAAAGCACGTCCTTCTTGAGCCAATACAGCATGCGCCAAATCAACTTCGGATACCCTTTTGCCATTCTCTATCATGAAGTTTTCCCCCCGCACCTAAATATTGTTAATTATATTCACCATAAGGAGGAAAAATCCTTGTCAATTACATCTTTTCTGGTGCAGAAACTCCCAAAATTTTTAATGTTTGCCGAATTGTTGTTTGAACGGCAGTAATCAGTGCAATCCGGGCCGCTTGCAATTCAGGATCTACGCCGATAATTCGGCATTGATTATAAAAACTATGGAACAAGCCGGCCATTTCATGAGCATAACGGGCAATACGATGCGGCGCGCGTTCCTGGGCCGCCGAGGCAACCTCTTCCGGAAATTCCCCCATCTTCTTAATCAAATCCAGTTCATGGGGAACCAGGAGCAGCCGTAAATCAACTGCCTCAAGGTCAATGGATGCTCCAATTTCTTCTAATTGCCGGAATACGCTGGCAATCCGCGCATGCGCATACTGGATGTAGTAAACCGGATTATCATTCGACCTGGATTTTGCCAAATCCATATCAAAATCGAGTTGGCTGTCAATCGAACGCATGATAAAGAAAAACCGCGCCGCGTCACAACCAACTTCTTCAATCAGTTCCGCCAAAGTTACTCCTTGGCCGGTGCGTTTTGACATTTTGACAACTTCTCCGCCCTGCAACAGGTTCACCATTTGCAAGATTAATACTTCCAGATTTTCCGCGTCATAACCCAAAGCGGAAACTGCCGCTTTTACCCGGCAAATATAACCATGGTGATCGGCGCCCCAGATATTAATCAGTTTATCGAACCCGCGCTTGAACTTATTATGATGATAAGCAATATCGGCCGCCAAGTAGGTTGGCACTCCATTATCGCGGATAACAACCCGGTCCTTGTCATCTCCGTAAGCAGTTGATTTTAACCATAATGCGCCATCTTGTTCAAAAATAAAACCATTATCCTGCAAAGTTTGGCAAGTTGTTTTAATGGCTCCGTTCTCATGCAAACTTTTTTCACTAAACCAGTGGTCAAAAGTAACACCAAACGCCTCTAGATCTTCCCGTAATATCGCTAATTTTTCCTGGCGCGCCAACTCTTTAAAAACATCCAGTCGCTCCGGTTGAGATATTTTTAAATATTTATCCCCATCTTGGTCAATAATACGTTGCGCGGTAACAATAATGTCCTGCCCATGATATCCATCTTCCGGGAAATCCGCCCCGATCCCCAGCAATTCCAAGTAACGGGCATTGACCGATGCCGCCAGGTTGTCCATTTGGTTACCCGCATCGTTGATATAATATTCTTTTTCCACGTCATAGCCTGCCATTTGGAGCAAATTAGCCAACGCGCTGCCGACTGCCGCGCCTCTTCCGTGACCGACATGCAATGGACCTGTTGGATTCGCGCTGACAAATTCAACCTGGATTTTTTCATTTTGTCCGGAATTTGTCTGTCCAAAACTCTCACCGGCCGCTAAAATATCAGTCAGTGACGCATACAGCCAGTCCGGTTTTAAATAGAAATTAATAAATCCAGGGCCGGCAACTTCCGCTTTCTCCAACCAGGGAAATTGCAAGCGCTCTTTGATCGCTTCAGCAATTTTACGCGGGTTGGTCTTCGCAGCACGAGCCATTTGCATGGCAAAGTTCGTCGCATAATCCCCGTATTCTTTTTGCGGCGGAATTTCCAACATCACCGGCGGCACGTCAGACAAACAAAAAACGCCATCTGTTATGGCATCCTGGGCGGCCTGCCCGATAGCATCCTGCAGCAATTCTTTGATATTCATCTTATTTTTCCTCCCGAATTCCAATCGTCAATCGATTCATGCTTTGCCACTGACCGTCAATTTCCAGGTCATAGTGTATCACAACCATACTCGGATTACCATCCGTCGCAGGACTAATTTCCAAAGTTTTAGTGTACACATCTATTTGCATACGGCTAAAAGCCGTCACATATTGCCCGCACGTCTTTCTGTGCAAATAAAACTCGAGCCTCTGTTCAACTTCCCCTCTGCGAGACAACACAACATGATCAGGATACAGTTTGAGAACAGTTGTCGTTCCCTGCAAGCCGGAAACTTGACTTTCTTCATACACGATGTAATGCACGCCATTTTTTTCGTAGCAACGGCCAAGAACCTGCAATTCGATTTGCTGCTCTTCGCCATCCCTGTCACATTGGTTTCCGGTCACAGTTACCCAAACTTGTTTCATCATCATTCTCCCTGCAAGCATGTGTATATTATAGCGTACTCAATAAATATTGCCAACGTTTTCACGGAAAATCATGAGAATCTCTTATGCCTTGCAACAACAGTTGCTTTTGCCGACGCGTACAGAGGCTGTTAACAAAGATAAGACCTCTCCATTTTGGATGAGATCTTATCAACTGCACAACTCTTTATTTTTTCTCTGACTGCAGTATTTTCGCACTCACTTTTGGGATGTTGTACCCTGAAAAAATTTCCAACATCTCTTTTTTCAAGCGTTGCTTAATTTTCTTTTTTTCTCCCGGCAATAATTCATTTTTTTGCGTGGCGAACAAATAATTGTCCAGATCAAATTCTTTGAGGATCATTTTCGTATGGAAAATATTTTCCTGGTACACGTTTACATCGATCATCTGATATAGGTTTCGCGTTTCGCGGGCAATGTATTTTTGGATGGAATTCATTTTATGGTCAATGAATACTTTTTTACCGTTCACTTCCCGCGTAAAGCCACGTACCCTGTAGTCAATAATTACAATATCGGAACAAAAACTGTTAATTAAATAGTTTAACGCCTTCAATGGAGAAATCTGCCCGCAGGTAGACACGTCGATGTCCGCCCGGAATGTTGTGATCCCTTTGTCCGGATGAAATTCCGGATAGGTATGGACCGTAATATGGCTTTTATCCAAGTGGGCGACCACGGTTTCCGAACCACTGCCTATTTTTTCTTCCGCAATCAACATCGTCACGCTAGCGCCCTGGGGATCATAATCCTGTTTTGCTATGTTGAGAACGTTGGCGCCAATCATATTGGCAACTTCCGTTAAAATTCCCGTCAAACGTTCTGCGTTGTATTCTTCATCGATATACTCAAGATAATCGATCCGGTTCTGCGGCGTTTTGGCATAACAAATGTCATACATATTAAAACTTAATGTTTTGGTAAGATTATTAAACCCATAAAGTTTTAATTTTTTTTTCGCTTTAACTTCCATTTCCTTCTCCTTACCTTTACTATGACATTTGAAAATGCTTTCTGGCTATAAGCATACCTCCGAAATCAAAACCAACTATATTGTATATTGTTTTTTTGAAAATCGCAATTGTTTCATGAAACTTGCTTAGCGGTTCGTCAGCGCTGCTTTCATTGCCTCGCAGGCCTCTTCAATAATATCCTCGCTGCGGGCATAACATATGCGCACATAGCCTTCGCCATTATCCCCGAAGCAAGAACCCGGTACAACAGCGACCCCTGCTTTTTCCAACACGAATTTGGCAAACTCTTTACTGCTCATTCCGGTGCCGGTGATATTGGGGAAAGCATAAATTGCGCCTTTCGGAACATTACAAGTGACACCGGGAATTTCATTTAATTTTTTCACCATAAGATCGCGTAAATTTTTGTATTGGTTTATACGCTCCCGAACCATCTCTTCCGGCGTGTCCAGGGCGCTGATCCCGGCATACTGAATAAACGGCGGAACACAGGTATAGACCGTTTCAAACATTTGTCCCATTTTGGCAATTAAATCAACCGGTCCAATGGCATATCCCAGCCGCCAACCAGACATCGCATGGGCTTTGGAAAAACCATTCAAGATAATGGTTCTTTCCCGGCATTGGTCAACAACTGAAGGGGAAAAATGCTTGCTATCATAAATATTTTCAGCATAAATTTCATCGCTTAACAAATAAATATCTTTCTCGCGCACAATTTCCGCCAACCGCCGCATTTCTTTTTCAGTCATCACACCCCCGGTGGGGTTGGCCGGAGAAGTAATAATGATCAATCTCGTTTTGTCCGTAATAAGCGGCAATAAATCATCCGGGTTCAGCCGAAATTCATTTTTCTCCCAGATTGGAACCTTAACGACTTTGATCCCCAGATAGCTGGCCACCGCAATATAAGATGCAAACCCAGGATCAGTAAAAATAACTTCTTCGCCTGGATTTACGACACAACGCATAACAAAATCAATCACACTGTTGGCAGGCATAATGGCTACTTGCGACAAATCCGGACGATAGCCCAATTTCCGTTCGGTATAATCGCAAATCGCTTCTCTTAACGCCGGAATCCCGAGAGAATCAACATATTTTGTATGGCCATTATCCAAAGCTTCTTTCGTCGCTTCAACAACGTGCGGATAAGCATCAAACGAAGAATCACCGACTTCAAAACGATAAACCTTCTTCCCTTCCGCTTCCATAGCACAAACAGTAGTTAAAATTTCTAACATGGGTTGGCCTTGCAACCCTTCGGTTAATTTGGAAAAACTTTTCATACGGTGATACACTCCCTTTATTATATAGAACTTCAGTAAACAACGTTAGATCATCTTAAAAAGATTTCGAAAAATGTATACAACTCAAAAAAACATTGTTGTGCTCCCAGAAGACAATCTGTCACCTATTATATCACTCATGAGTCAGTAAATCCAGATAACCGGTTAATCAATTTGCATTCTTTTTATCTTTTTCACTAAGTCATAAAGTTGAGACAGTTTATAAAACGGGCGGTTTGTCATTATAATGACAAACCGCCCGTTTGCGACCAACTATTATCAATGCCATTCGTTGTCCATTGACAGCAAATGAAAAGGCTGCCCATCGCAACAATCAACTTCTTATCGGAAATAACGGACACCTGCGGCAAAGATCTGTTGATCTTTTTCACCCGGCACATTTTTTGCAACATGGCTGCCAGTCCGCTCGGAATGGCCCATTTTTCCCAAAACACGCCCATCCGGACTGGTAATTGCTTCAATCGCGTTCATCGATCCATTCGGATTAAAACGAATATCCATTGAGGGCTTACCCGCAAAATCTACATATTGGGCTGCAATCTGTCCATTGGCAGCCAGTTGATCCAACTCTTCCTTGCCAGCGACAAACCGGCCTTCCCCATGGGAAACAGCCACGGTATGCATATCACCATAATTGACCCCTTGGAACCAAGGTGAAAGTGTTGAAACAATTTTTGTATTCACCATACAAGACACATGGCGCCCGATCGTATTAAAGGTTAACGTCGGTGTATCGGCAGCGAGATCAACAAACTTGCCATATGGAACCAAACCCAATTTGATCAACGCCTGGAAACCATTGCAGATGCCCAAGATCAGTCCATCACGCTGTTCCAACAAATCCATAACCGCTTCCTTGACTTGTTGGTTGCGGAACATGGCAGCGATAAATTTGCCCGAGCCATCCGGTTCATCGCCGGCGCTAAAGCCGCCCGGCAGCATAATAATTTGCGATTCCCGGATCGTTTTTGCCATTGCTGCCAACGATTGTTCTACATCGCTGGCGGATAAATTGCGAATTACCAGCGTTGACGGCAATCCACCCGCTTTTTCAAAAGCGGCTGCAGTATCATATTCACAGTTAGTACCCGGAAAGGTCGGGATAAAAATCCGCGGTTTGGCGATTTGCAGTTTAGGCTTTTGGCTATTGCGGCGCAAACAAGGTGCTTCAACCGCCTGGCCTTCGCTTTCTGCCTGCGTGGGGAAGATTTTCTCCAATGGTTTCGTCCACTCTGCAAAAGCGGTTTCCAGTTCAATCACCGTATCATTTACGGTAATCTGCGGCTGCGCCTGCGTTGTTCCGAGAATTTGGTACGGGATTCCGGCGAACGCGCTTGCCGTATCAACTTGCGGTGAAACTTCCAGCACCAATGAACCGAGTGAAGGAACGAACAAAGTTTCCGGTTGCGCCGTTTCTGCGAACGTCATACCGACCCGGTTTCCAAAGGCCATTTTTGTAACCAGAGCGGCAATACCGCCGGTTTTCACCACTGCGGCCGCTAAAACACTGCGATCACGGATCAACTTGGTTACCCGCGTATACTGCAATTGCAGGAGATCCATGTCCGGCATCTCATTGTCATCCCGTTGAACCGGCACCAGAACAACAGTGCTGCCGGCAGATTTAAATTCCGGCGAAATGATTTGATCCGCCGCTGCAATAGTAACCGCAAACGAAACCAAGGTCGGCGGCACATGAAGATCCATGAAAGTCCCCGACATGCTGTCTTTTCCACCAATAGCCGGAATACCCAGCATTTTCTGCGCCCAAAAAGCGCCTAGCAACGCACTGAACGGCTTGCCCCATTTTTCCGCTTCTGTGCCTAATTTCTCAAAGTATTCCTGCAACGTCAGCCGGCAGCGCTGGAACTCGCCGCCCATTGCCGTAATTTTGGCAACTGATTCTATAACAGCGTAAAAAGCGCCATGAAATGGGCTCCATTTCGCCAAGGCCGGATTATAGCCATACGTCATCAGCGAGGTGGTAGTTGTTTCACCGGAAAGCACCGGAATTTTGGCCGCCATCCCTTCCGCAGGAGTAGCCTGATGCTGTCCGCCAAACGGCATCAGCACAGTTCCGGCTCCAATCGTGCTGTCAAACCGTTCAACAAGGCCCTTTTGGCTGCAAACATTCAGATCACGTAAATTTGCCAACCATGCGCTCTTCATATCCGGCAGCAAGGCTTGCACCCCGGCCGGCAGCGAGTGAAAATAATTCCGGGCCGGATCCGGCGCAGCAACAAACACATCCGTTTCCTGCCGAACCCCGTTCGTGTTCAAAAACTCACGGCTCAAATCAACAATTGCATCCTGCCGCCAAACCATTTTCAACCGGTGGGTATCGGTGACCTTGGCCACTACCGTAACCTCCAGGTTTTCGTTGGCAGCCAGATTTTTGAACGTTTCCACATCGGGCGCACTAACGACAACCGCCATTCTTTCCTGAGATTCAGAAATTGCCAGCTCGGTACCATCTAACCCTTCGTATTTTTTCGGCACTAAATCCAGATTGATATCCAGACCGTCCGTTAATTCACCAATCGCCACAGAAACTCCGCCGGCGCCAAAATCATTGCAGCGTTTAATCAACCGGCTTGCTTCCGGGTTGCGGAACAGCCGCTGGATTTTTCGTTCCGTCGGCGGATTCCCCTTTTGCACCTCCGCGCCGCAGGTCGCCAACGAATCACAGGTATGTTCTTTCGAAGAGCCGGTTGCGCCGCCACAGCCATCACGCCCTGTCCTTCCGCCAACTAAAATCACAACGTCGCCTGGAGCAGGCGCTTGGCGGACAACATTGGCCTGTGGAGCTGCCGCAATCACAGCGCCGATTTCCATTCTTTTGGCAACAAATCCTTCGTCGTATGTCTCGGCAACCTGCCCAGTCGCCAAACCGATTTGGTTGCCGTAGGAACTATAGCCGGCGGCTGCGCCAATCGTAATTTTTCGTTGCGGCAATTTACCGGGCAGTGTATCTTCCACTTTCACCCGCGGATCGCCGCTGCCGGTTACCCGCATAGCTTGGTAAACGTAGGAGCGGCCGGACAACGGATCCCGGATAGCGCCGCCCAGACAAGTGGCAGCTCCGCCGAACGGTTCAATTTCCGTCGGATGATTGTGGGTTTCATTTTTAAACATAACCAGCCATTTTTCCAAACTTCCATTCACATCAACATCGACCACAATACTGCAGGCGTTGATTTCGTCCGATGCGTCAAGGTCTTGCAATCGTCCCGCTTGCCGTAATTCTTTCATACCCATCAAGGCAATATCCATGAGGCAGAGTTCTTTGGGCTTATCCCCGTACACAGTCTTACGGGAAGCAAGATACTCCTGGTACGCTTTTTCGATCGGTTTTACAAGCGCAGAATCTGCCATGGAAACGTCTTTTATTTCTGTCAAAAAAGTCGTATGCCGGCAATGATCCGACCAGTAAGTATCAATGACCTTAATCTCTGTAACCGTCGGGTCCCTTTTCTCCGTAACCCGGAAATATTGCTGGCAGAACTGCAAATCCGCTTCACTCATCGCCAGTCCCATGTCGTTACGCATATCAGCCAGTTCAGCAGGCGTTTTATGAATAAAACCGTTCACTCTTTCCACCTGGGCCGGCATCACCGTTGCAATTTCCAGAGTAAGCGGTTTTAATAGCGAAGCCTCGCGCGAATCGACCGGATTGATACAATACGACTTAATGCGGTCGATATCCGTTTTTGAAACAACCCCTTGTAAAATGATCACTTTCGCAAACGCTACCAACGGTTGTTCTTTTTGGGTTAAAATCTGCAAACATTGCGCAGCCGAATCAGCACGCTGATCATATTGTCCCGGTAAATACTCCACGGCAAAAATTTGTTCATCCGGACCAACCGGCAACATTTCATCATATACACTATCTACAGGCGGTTCGGAAAAAACAATCTGCTTTCCCTGTTCGTATTCTGCATCGGAAATTCCAGCCACATCATACCGATTTACAATGCCCACTTTTTCAATTCCTGTTATTCCCAGGTTTTCTTTTAAATCAGCGCATAAACTTCGCGCCTCAACATCATACCCGGGCCGCTTCTCAACAAATATTCTCCGCACTCTCTCCGCCACTTTACATTCTCCTTTACCAACTTTCTTACCATGCCCCTCATACAAAGAACTATTCATTTCCTAATAAATAAACATAATTAATAATTCTAATAGGAAAAATTAGAGGAGCTAATATGGAGATTAATTTCGAACTCTATAAGGTCTTTTATCATGTAGCTCACAACCGCAGTTTTTCCGAGGCTGCCAACCGACTGTTTATTTCCCAGTCAGCCGTAAGCCAGTCGATCAAACAATTGGAAACACTGCTGCACTGCAAATTGTTTTTTCGCCATACTAAACACGTTAAGCTTACCCAGGAAGGCGAAACATTATTTCGCCATATCGAACCGGCTTTTCACTTCATCAAAGCCGGCGAACGCGGACTCAGCGCAATCCATTCCCTGCATTGCGGTGAAATTCGCATTGGCGCCAGTGATACGATCTGCAAACATTATCTGCTGCCGTTTTTAAAGCAATTTAATACCTTATACCCCGAAATCAGGATCAACGTCATCAATCGTACCTCACCGGCCTGCATTGACCTTCTGCAGCAAGGGATCGTTGATCTAAGCATTATCAATCTCCCTCCGCAGGCGGCTTACAAAAACATGACAGTGCACAAATGGCAAAGTATACATGACACGTTTATCGCCGGGAACTCCTACGCGCAGCTCAAGGGCCGGATTCTTGAGCCGCATGAACTGGAGAATTTGCCTTTATTAATATTGGAAGCCAATACGACCACACGCATCTTTTTTGACGATTTTCTGAAAAAAAACAAGTTGACGATTCAACCGGAAATCGAACTTGGCAGTATTGATTTACTGGTAGAGATGGCCAAAATTGGTTTGGGGGTTTCCTTTGTCATTCGTGAATATATCGCCGCGGAATTAGAAAAAGATGAAGTATTTCCACTCATTATTAATACCGATTTCCCGGAACGTTACATTGGCCTTGTGACCAACAATACAATTCCCCTATCGCTGGCGGCCCGGCGTTTCAGTGAGTTATTGGGTTTAACCATGAATTGACTTGCCGCTCGCCACAAAGTGGCCTTGCCAATTAACTAGGGAAAAAAGAAACTCCTTTACCATCAACACATAGAGGTAAAGGAGTCCTGTTTTTTAATTACAAATCAACCCTTATTCCGCGTAAAGCAGTCGCGGCAATACACCGGCCGATCACCGGTGGGACGGAAAGGCACTTCCGTTTCAACACCGCAAGCGGCGCAGGTTGTTTTATACATTTCACGTTGCGGGCGGTTGCTGCCACGACCGCCGAAGCCGCTATTTTGCTTGCGGGCTGCACGGCACTGCGGACAACGTCCCGGCTCGTTCGCGAACCCTTTTTCTGCATAAAAGTCTTGTTCAGACGCAGAAAAAACAAATTCAGCTCCGCATTCACGGCAAGTTAGAGTTTTGTCTTGAGACATGAGAAATCCCCCTCGATCTTATTTGCCCAAAAGGTTCAGGGAGTTCAATTACCATTAACTGCCAAGAACAATTGAGGCAGTTGAGAAGGATAAATGATTGACCTCTTGAAACCCATTCCTGAGCGATTACTTTTATTTTACTTGTTCTTGAAACTAAAGTAAATAGATATTGTCATTATAAACAAAATATTCTTTACAATTTTACTTTTCGCAATTAAACACGCAAGTGACCTGGAAACACGATCTCTTTCAGCGGTTTTCGCATAGCCGGTTCCTCCCGTTCCTGCAAAGCCGGCGGTAATTCTTCCTTTTTCCCCATTTTGCCAATTGCGATCATTGCCAGCACTTCATATTTTCCCGGAATCGCCAATAACTCATGGGCTTTTATTTTGCTAAAACCACCCATAGCATGCGTGATTAACCCCCTGCGTTCTGCCTCCAAAGCCAGGAAGCCCCATGCTGTTCCCGCATCAAAGGCATGCCAATTATTCGGTTGCCCGTCTTTGGCAAACGATTTTTTTGCCACAAGCAACGCTAAAACAGGGGCTTTATTCGCCCATTGCTGATTACTTTCTGTCAACAGGCTGCGCATGACTCGCAAATCTTCTTCTGTAGTCGCTACAATAAAACGCCACGGTTGCTCATTGAAACAGGAAGGCGCATACCTGGCAGCTTCAAACAACGCCATCAGGTCCTTCTGATCGACCGGTTCGCCGCTAAACGCTCGCGGCGACCACCGTTTCTTAATCTCTTCGCTAATCTCATACGAAAAATCCCGCATACAAAACCCTCCTTTAATCAATTTACTTGACTTTATCAGGACGGAATTTTTGCACCCATCTGTGCGTCAAGGAAGTTTATTGCTTCCTCTTTACTCATCCGCTGCCGGGCTTCAACCATCTTACTCAAAATGGTTTGCACTTTTTTATTGCCAATAACAATAGCGCCAATGACGCACTGATCCTTTAACACGATTTTTGCATACGATTTATTCTGCTGATCTTGCCGACGAACATGTTCACATTCATTTTGCTGGTTTTGCGCTTCGCCATAGACGGCTAAATCAACGCCCATAACCTTCAGGGTATTGGCAGGTGTTATACCGGAATATTCCTTTACCTCACCGGCAATATTGGCCGCGACAACCGCTGCCTGATGTAATGCTGCCGGAACAATGCCCCATATTGGTTCGTTCCATTGCGCAACATCGCCAACAGCATATATGCCGGAGTAATTGCTTTGCATCCGGTCGTCAACCATAACCCCCTTGTCGGTCTGAATTCCCGAACCAGCCAAGCAAGATAAATCCGGCCGTACTCCTGTTGATACCAAGACTAAATCGGCAGGCAGCGTTCGGCCATCGCTTAATTGCACTTCTTCTATCTTCTCTGTTCCACAAAACGCTTGAACGCCGGTCCCTAAAACCAACTGCAAACCCCGTTCTTCCAAAAGCAACGCCAATATTGCCGCACCTTCATTATCCAATTGTTTGGCCAGCAGCCTTCCGGCTGGCTCAAGCACAGTGACATCCAGACCCAATTGTTTTAAACTATTGGCGGCTTCTATGCCAAGCAATCCGCCCCCCAACACAAATGCCCGCTTTGCTCCCATCGCTGCATAACTGCGGATCGCAATCGCGTCAGCCAACGATCGCAATGTGAAAATACCCGGAAGATCAATATGAAGAATAGGCGGCCGGAACGGAATGCTTCCCGAAGCAATGACCAATTGATCAAACGGCAACACCTCATCATTATCCAATGTAACGGCGCGGGCGTGCGGATCAATCGCCACAACGGTGCGTCCATAATGCAGTTTAATATTCCGGTCTGCATACCATTTATCCGGAAATACAAACAAATTTTCCTGCGGAAGGTTTCCTGCTAAAAATTCGATTAAATTGATCCGGGAATAATATGGCACATTCTCACGGGTAATCATTTCAATCTCAATATCCTGGTTTTTTTCCCGTAACAACCGCGCAACACTAACGCCCGCAATTCCATTGCCAATAATTATACAACGCATATGCCACCTCGCCTCTTGTACAATGTACCCTCCAAACAAAATCCTATTATCTAGGAATAAATTCATTTTCTTCTTTGTATTTTTCCATTTTTTGCAGAATAAATCCTGCAAAATTTGAAGGCATTTTTCTGAATGCTATGTTTTCGCAGAATCATTCCTTGAATTTTACGTTCTGATATATACTACCAAAAAACTGCTGGCACCCATCCTATAAAAAACTGCTGACGAATACTATCGCCAGCAGTTTTCTGTATATCCATACCTATGGTTCTTAGAAAAGACCGGAAATTTTTCCAGTATTATCAACATCAATTTTTTCCGCGGAAGGAACTTTTGGCAAGCCTGGCAAGGTCATGATATCACCGGTTAAAGCGACAATAAAACCAGCGCCGGCTGATACCTTGGCACTGCGGATGGAAATCCGGAAATTTTCCGGCCTGCCCAACTTCTTCTGGTCATCACTAAGCGAATATTGTGTTTTCGCCATACAGATCGGCAAATTGCCGCAGCCGATTTTCTCAAGGTTCTCGATATCCTGCGAACTTGGTCCGACAAAATCGACGCCATCAGCCCCATAAATTTTTGTTGCAATGGCTTTGATTTTTTCTTTGATCGGCTGATTGACATCATAGGCAAACTGGAACTTATTTTCCCCCTGTTCGATAAGGCGCAATACTTCTTCCGCCAGTTTCACACCGCCGACGCCGCCATTGCCCCACACTTCCGACAGAGCTACATTGACCCCGAGCTTTTTACATTCATCTTCAACCAATGCCAGTTCTGCATACGTGTCGGCATAGAAACGATTGATGGCAACTACCGCCGGCAAGCCAAAGTTTTGGGTCACATTTTCCACGTGCTTCAGAAGGTTAGGAATTCCTTTCTTCAAAGCTTCCAAATTTTCCTGGTTAAGGTCGGCTTTCGCAACACCGCCATGCGATTTAAGCGCCCTAACGGTAGCCACAATAACAACCGCGTTCGGAACCAGCCCGCTCAACCGGCACTTGATATCAAAAAACTTCTCCGCTCCCAGATCGGCGCCGAATCCAGCTTCCGTCACCACATAATCTGCCAGCTTCATCGCCATTTTAGTCGCCATCACGCTATTGCAGCCATGCGCAATATTGGCAAACGGTCCGCCATGGACAAAGGCAGGTGTGTGTTCCAAGGTTTGAACCAAATTCGGTTTCAAGGCGTCTTTCAGCAACGCCGCTACGGCGCCTTGCGCTTTGATGGCGCCGGCCGTTACCGGCTCTCCCTTGCGTGTATAGCCGATTATGATTCTCTCTACCCGTTTTTTTAAATCTTCCAGATCATTGGAAAGGCAAAGGATCGCCATAATTTCCGACGCAACAGTGATATCGAAACCATCTTCCCTAGGCACACCATTGGCTTTTCCGCCCAATCCATCTGTAATAAACCGCAATTGGCGGTCATTCATGTCCAGGCAGCGCTTCCAGGTTATCCTGCGCACATCAATGTCCAGCTCGTTCCCTTGATAGATATGATTGTCAATCATGGCCGCTATCAAGTTATTGGCAACACCAACAGCATGAAGGTCACCGGTAAAATGAAGATTGATATCTTCCATAGGAACAACCTGCGCATATCCGCCGCCTGCCGCTCCGCCTTTTACGCCAAATACGGGACCCAGCGACGGTTCACGCAAAGCAATAACCGTTTTTTTGCCGAGATGGGTCAATGCATCGCCTAAACCTACCGTCGTAGTGGTTTTTCCTTCCCCTGCCGGAGTAGGGTTGATTGCAGTGACAAGGATCAATTTTGCATCCGGTTGATTTTTCCTCTCCTGCAGAAGATTGTAGTCAATTTTCGCTTTGTATTTACCGTAATTCTCTACATATTTAGGATTAATACCAAGTTTGTCGGCAATCGTATTAATGACTTCAACCTTTGCCTCCTGGGCAATTTCGATATCCGTTTTAATAGCCATGTTATCATCCTCCAATTTATATAATTGATTGGGAAAACCGGCTTCATCCGACAAATTTGCTTATCAGGCCATCGCAGAGATCTGCGATGGCCTGATATTCATAAAAAACTATGACGAAATCTTATTCTTTGTCCAGCAATGCCAAAAATTCTTTGACTTCTTCTTCTTTCATTTTATAAGTATGGTCCGGATCGACTGGGAAACTTCCTTCCCGAACGTCTTTTGCATACTCTGCAAAAGCATTGGTCAAAACTTCCGCGACATTCGCATATTTCTTAACGAATTTCGGCGTAAAGTTATCATAGAAACCAACCATATCAGCATAGATCAATAATTGGCCATGAGTGTACGGGCCAGCACCAATTCCCAGAATAGGAATACCGGCTCTTTCCGTAATCGCTTTACCAACAGCAGAAGGAACACCCTCTACCAAAATAGCAAACGCGCCCGCTGCTTCAATCACTTTAGCCTCATTAACCAGTTTCATAGCAGCCCCGGCGCTGCGGCCCTGGGCTTTGTAACCGCCGATTTGGCCCATAAACTGAGGAGTTAATCCAATGTGGCCCATAGCCAGAATACCGGATTGTTGGATCGCTTTGATGCGGCTGGCAATCATCTCTCCGCCGCCTTCCAATTTGATCGCATCAACTGCACCTTCTTTAACGAGACGGCCAGCGTTCATAATTGCCTGCTCATCCGATGCTTGATACGACAAATACGGCATATCACCAACGATGAAAGTATTCGGAGCTCCACGGCGTACCGCCTGGCAGTGCCGAACCATGTCATCCATGGTAACAGGGAATGTAGTGTCATAGCCCAAGCTAACCATTCCTAGAGAATCACCAACAAGGATCATGTCTATGCCGGCTTTTTCCACCATCTTAGCAGTCAGATAGTCATACGCTGTCAAATAAACAATTTTTTCCCCATTGGCTACCATTTGTACAAAATCACCCGTTGTCTTTTTTGCCATTCTCATTTCCTCCTCATTATTTTTAGGCCCATAATTTTTTTTTGCAGTTTCATGGTATAATACATCGTTCTATATTGTAGCACAACGTATTATATTGTGGTATAATTATTGTAGCATTGTTTTTTCAGTATTGCAATAAATAGTTACTGAAAAATAAATAACTTTGCGCAAATAAAAACCTTCGCTTTTTTCATAGAATAGAATACAATAAAATATGTTATGAATTAGAGCGATCAAGAATCTTAAATGAGGTGAGAGAAATGGGCAGCGCAATCATTCAAGCATTAGTCAGAGCCATAGACATATTAAATTGTTTTGAAGATGCTGAAGAATTAGGCGTCACAGAAATAAGCAATAAAATTAAACTGCACAAAAGTACCACTTTTAATATCATCAGCACGCTTGAACATTGTCACTATCTTGAAAAAAACGAAAATACCGGAAAATACCGCCTGGGCATCGAACTATTCCGCATGGGGACCAAGGTAAGGTACGATCTGCGCAAAATTGTTGTCCCCTTTTTGGAAAAACTGTTATCCGAATTTAAAGAAACAGCAAACCTCGTCGTACGCGATGGCGATTATGTAATTTACTTAGAGAAAATCGAAAGTCCCCATTCCATGCGCATCAGCACAGCCGCCGGCAGCCGCCTTCCTGTCAACACAACCGCTGTTGGCAAAGCAATTCTCTCCGGTCTTCCCGATGAAGAATTGGACGAAATAATCAATGGAATTCCACTGGTAAAATTCACCGAGTATACAATCTGCGACCAAACTATCCTTCTGGAAAACATCAAGAAAGTCCGGAATTCAGGGTATGCCGAAGATTTCGAAGAACTGGAAATCGGCTTAACCTGCGTTGCCGCACCGATATTCAATCATACCGGCAAAGCCTTTGCCGCCATTAGCATCTCCGGACCGACTTCACGGATGTCGGAAGAAATTCGCAATGAAATGGGAAAATCCTTAGTTCAAGTCACTCAGGAAATATCAAAAATGTTAGGCTACAAAATAAGACCAAAGAAATAACGTCCGTTAGAAATGCACACATGCAAAAAATCCTAGTCTGTACCGCTTCTGGTGGTGTAGACTAGGATTTTTTTAGAAAAGTATATTGTTAAAGTGTATTCATTTTTATGGCTTAACCAACTTGTTCGTGTGCGCTTTCTGCCTTTTCCCGCAACAGCCGCTTCAAAATTTTGCCGGTTGAATTTTTCGGCAGTGAATTCACCTGCACGAATTCGCGCGGGATCTTATAAATTGCTAAATTAGCCTGTAAATATTCTTTCAACGCCTTTTTATCTAATTCATGGCCTTCGGCCATCACAATATAAGCACACCCGGCATTGCCCCGTAATTTATCAGGTACACCGACGACAGAAGCTTCCATTACATTCGGAAAAGCGACTAACAGTTCCTCAATTTCACGCGGGTATACGTTTTCGCCACTGGTAATAATCATATCTTTCAATCGATCTACTAAATAAAAATCCCCATCGGCATCCCGGTAAGCCAGATCCCCGGTATGCAGCCAACCATCCTGCAGCGCTTGCGCCGTTTCTTCCGGACGGTTTAAATAGCCGACCATCACACTGGGTCCCTTAACAACCAACTCGCCAATTTCACCAGTATCCAAGACTTGACCGTCATCGCCCATAATGCAGACATCTAAGCCAGGCAAAGCGCTGCCAATCGAGCCCATCTTAATCCGATTCGGCGAACTGATCGTAACGACCGGTGAAGCCTCTGACAAACCGTAGCCTTCAACAATAGGTCGACCGGATTTACGGGAAAATTGCTGATATACTTCTTGGAGCAAGGAAGATCCTCCAGAAACATACAACCTTACTTTTTGGAAGTCAATCGCATTGCCCCACACGGCAAACAGTTTAAACATTGTTGGGATAGCGAACACCACGTTGATGCCTGTGTCACGAATAACACTGACAACTTCACGGGCAAAGGTTTCCACAACCGTAATGCTGGCGCCATTGAATAACGGGACCAATACGGCGCAGGTCCAAGCAAAAGCATGATACATAGGCAGCACACACAGCACATGGTCTTCGGCAGTAATTGCCAGCCGTTCTGTGACAGCTTGCGCATTACTGACCAAATTGCGATGGGTAAGCATTGCCCCTTTCGGATTGCCAGTCGTACCCGAAGTATAAATAATTGTACAAACCACATGCGGATCACTGGCAATCGGCACTGCCGCTTCCGGAATATCCATTTCCGTCAACATCGAAGCAAATTCAGGAATCACCAGTTGCTTCAGTTCCTGGTCATAACCATAACTGCGCAGTTCTTCCGTCAACTCCAGATGCCCCATTGTTATTAATGTTTTCATCTGCGAATTTTGGACAATAAAAGCAATTTCCCTAGCAACCAATTGAAAGTTTAACGGCACCACCACAGCGCCGAGACTCGTAATCGCCAAGTAACTGTAGATAAACTCGATTGAATTCTTAGCGAACAAACCAACATTTTCTCCCGGACGTACGCCCTGCTGATAGAAAAAATCCCGGTACAAAATTACCTGTTTTTGCAATTGGCCATAGGTTATTTCCTGCTGGCCGCCATAAAGAGCCACTTGTTCCGCAGCTCCCCGATACATCAGTTGATGAACAAGCATTGTTTCCCCCCTGTTTCTTACATAATATTAAATTATAGCATATTTATCGCAGATCTCCTACTGGCTTTTTCTTTTATTATACCTAAATCTAATAACGCTTGCCTGCTGCAGGCATCTCATCCGCGGCACAAACAGCTCCGTTTGGGACTTGGTGTGCGTTCCCATTTTGTTCAGAAGCCAGCAAATAGTCGGCTGCCCGGCGATGCGGGCCGGCAAAACAAAGTTTCGGCCATTCCGAAGAAGCAAACCAGCCCCACCGAATATGGTTGTCTGTTTTATAACCGGGTTCTTGTTCCTTCTGCAGCAAAATAGCGCCGTAAAAAAACGCAAGTTCCCATTTGCGATGGCTGAAAAGATGGGTAAGTTCAAAAAGTTTTTCCCTGAGCGTTACCGTTGCCCCAACCGACTGTCGCAAATATTCGTTTATCCGTGCTTCAATTGTCGATTCGGAAGCGATTTCCACAGTGGGAAATTCCCACATACCGGCCAATAATCCTTTATTGGGCCTTTGGAACAATAAATACTTACCATCATTCCGTACTGCCACTGCAGCCAGACGAATGGTCTTGACCGGCATTTTTTGCTTTTTTACCGGCAATTCATTTTGACGCCGCTGCCGGACTGCGCAGCAAAATTCCGCAACCGGGCAATCCCCGCACCGGGGGTTACGCGGCACGCAAACAGTCGCGCCGAGCTCCATCAAAGCCTGGTTAAAATCGCCCGGCCGGGCGGCAGGAATTGTTTGTTGTACAAGTTCCGTAATTTTTCTTTTTGCATTTGCACGGGAAATTTCTTCCTCTATGCAATACAAACGGCTGAATACCCTGAGGACATTGCCATCCACCGCCGGTTCCTGCTGACCGTAGGAAATGCTGAGGATAGCACCTGCCGTGTATTCGCCAATCCCCGCTATAGACCGGATGTCTGTTTTGTTGTCCGGCACCTGCCCACCGTAAGAACTGCAGACTTCACGGACTCCGCGCAATAAATTACGCGCTCGCGCATAATAACCTAATCCCTGCCAATGCTGCATTACCTCTTCTTCCGAGGAAGCGGCCAGCGATTGCGCATCCGGATAGCGGTTCATCCAACGTTCATAATACGGCTTTACTGCTTCGACACGGGTTTGCTGCAACATCACTTCAGAAACCCAAATTTTGTAAGGATCTTTACTGCGCCGCCAAAGCAAGTCTCTGGCGGTACCGTCATACCACTGCAGCAAATGATCGGCAAAATTTTCCGGCATATCAGCACTCCTTCATTTCAACAATCGATACAACTATAGACTCCTTACTTTGAGAAAAAACAAGAGATAGTCTACCTTTCTTGGACAAAGCATTGTATAATTCTATTGTACCAATAGCGCATTATCATTTGAAAGGGGTTAAAGCATGGCATTAATTAACGAGAATTACTTGAAATTGCAAGGCAGTTACCTATTTGCTGAAATCGCCAAACGGGTAGCCAATTTTAAAATTGAAAATCCCACCGCCAACATCATCCGGTTAGGTATTGGCGATGTCACCAAGCCTCTTGCGCCAGCCGTCATTGAAGGGCTGCATAAAGCCGTTGTTGAAATGGCCTCTGCGGAAACTTTCCGCGGTTATGGTCCCGAACAAGGCTATCAATTCTTGATCCAAAAGGTTATTGAGTTTGAC
>JAGFXW010000116.1 GCA_017861495.1 Bacillota bacterium | reverse complement strand
TCGGCAATATGAACATCGGTCATAATCGTCGCCGGATTGCTGTTTACGAGAATAACACGGATTCCTTCTTCTTTTAACGCTTGACAAGCCTGCGTTCCGGCATAGTCAAATTCTGCGGCCTGGCCGATGACAATCGGACCAGAACCGATAACAAGTACGGAATGCAACTCTTTTTTCTTCGGCATGATTACTCTCCTTTCCCCAACAACGTCATAAATTCATCAAACAAATAGGTATTATCGTCAGGGCCGGGAGATGCTTCCGGATGATATTGCACGGAGAAAATCGGCAGTTCAGCATGCCGCATCCCCTCAACCGTACCATCATTCACTGCCCGGTGGGTCATAATAAACCCTTTATCGGTCAATGAATTTTCATCCACTGCATAGCCATGATTTTGCGACGTAATGTACACTCTGCCGGTGGCCAAATCCTTTACCGGATGATTGGAACCGCGATGGCCGAATTTCAATTTATAGGTATCGGCGCCAACCGATAACGCTAACAGTTGGTGTCCCAAGCAAATCCCAAAAATCGGTTTCTTGCCCATCAATTGCTTGATGACTTCAATCGACCCCGGAACGTCTTTGGGATCTCCAGGTCCATTCGACAAGAAGATTCCATCCGGGTTCATCGCGAGGATCGTCCTGGCATCCGTATCCGCCGGAACAACCGTCAAGCTGCAGCCGCTGCGGAATAATGCGTTCAATATGTTGCGCTTAATGCCAAAATCCATGACAACAACCCGCGGCCCATCCTGGGGCATTTGATAGATTTCCGGCGTTGTGACTTCCGCTACGACATCTTTCTTGACCGGCAAAGCCAAATACCGGTCAATGGTTTCCTGGTCGACAGTTTCCGGCACAATAACGCCATTCATGGTCCCATGCGAACGGATCAAACGGGTGATCGCCCTTGTATCGACACCGTAAATACAAGGAATTTTGTGTGCGGTAAGATAGCCCGGCAAACTGTTTTCCATCTGCCAGTTGCTAGGTTCTCCGCATAATTCACTAATCACAAAACCGCGCACGTACGAACGGCGTGATTGGTCAAACAAATCGGCAACACCATAATTACCGATTAACGGGTATGTCAACGTTACGATCTGCCCCGCATAGGATGGATCGGTTAAAATTTCCTGATACCCGGTCATCCCGGTATTAAATACAACTTCGCCTATCGCTTCTGTTTCCGTCAGCAGAGTTCCGTAAAAAACACTTCCGTCTGCCAACACTAATTTTCCCTTCATTGCAGCACCTCACCATTGCACATCACAAATTTACCAGCCACGATTGTGGCGATTGCTTTTCCTTTTAGTTTAACACCTTCAAAGGGGGAATGTCTTGCTTTTGTCCAAAAATTTTGGGGATCGACTTGCCACTCTTGATCCGGATCAAAAATCACAATATCTGCCGGATGCCCCACCTGCAACGTTCCTGCTTCCAACCCTAAGATACGAGCCGGCGCACTGCTCATGCGGGCGACAAGATCCTGTAACGACATAAATCCACTATGATATAACGTAGTCAGTATCACGCCAAGTGCCGTCTCCAAGCCGGGAAATCCGCTCGGCGCATACCGAAACTCCACATCTTTTTCTTCAAATGCATGCGGAGCATGGTCTGTGGCAATGACATCAATCGTTCCATCCCGCAGGCCTTCCCGCACGGCGGCAACATGTTCCGCGGAACGGAGGGGCGGATTTACCTTGAACGCTGTGTTAAAGCCTGTTAACGCCTCGTCGGTAAAATAAAGATGATGCGGAGTCGTTTCGGCCGTAACCCGGACACCGCGCTCTTTCGCTTTGCGAATTAATTCCACAGCGCCCTTTGTACTAACATGGGCAATATGGATACGGGCGCCAACATATTCGGCCATCAGCAAATCCCTGGCTACTGCAATGTCTTCCGCCACTGCCGGCCGCCCTTTCATTCCCAACATTGCCGATACCGAACCTTCGTGCATGACCCCGTCTTCCACCAGGGTTTCATCTTCCGCATGAGAGATCAGCAACCCGTCAAAAATACTGATATATTCCATAGCAGTCCGTAATAATTGGCTGTTGCTGATGTATTTTCCGTCATCAGAAAAAGCGACTGCGCCCGCGGCTATCATATCCCCGATTTCGGCCAATTCTTGCCCTGCCAGTCCTTTGCTTACAGCGCCGATCGGTTTTACATGGACAACCCCGATTTCCTGCGCCCGCCGATTCACCCCGACAACCAAAATTGCACTGTCAATCACCGGTTTCGTATTCGCCATGCAGGCTATCGTCGTGAAACCGCCTGCCGCCGCCGCGCGGGTTCCGGAAGCAATATCTTCTTTGGCTTCCAACCCCGGTTCACGCAGATGCGTATGCATATCAATAAAACCAGGAGCTACGATCAAACCATCCGCTTGAAAAACTTCCGCGCCTTCGCATCGAAGGTTTTCACCAATTTCAACAATTTGGTCATTCTCGATTAAAATATCGCCAACCATATTTGTATTATCTGCCGGATTGATGATTCTGCCGCCCTTAATTAATCGTTTCAACTTGGCTCCCTCCCATCAGCATCAAATATAATGCCGCCATTCGTACGGCCAAACCGTTTTTTACCTGTTCCGCAATAACCGAATGTTCATTATAAGCAATATCGGCTGCAATTTCCAATCCCCGGTTCATCGGACCCGGATGCATGAGAAGCGCATCCGGTTTCGCTAACGCAAGACGTGCAGAGTTAACACCAAAAATACGGGCATATTCACGCGCCGAAGGGAATAAGCCTTTTTGCTGGCGTTCCCGCTGAATTCGCAAAACATTCACCACGTCGGCACCGTCCAAAGCTTCTTCAACCCGCTTATGCACCTTGGCCCCAAGCGCATCAATATCCCGCGGCAGCAAGGTTTGCGGACCGGCCAAATGAACTTGTGCGCCCAGTTTACTCAATCCCCAAATATTTGACCGCGCAACCCGGCTATGTAAAATGTCACCGATGATTGCCACTTTTAACCCTTGGAGGGTTCCTTTCTTTTCCCGGATCGTAAACATATCCAGCAAGCCTTGCGTTGGATGTTCATGCGCGCCATCGCCGGCATTGATAATCAGCGGTTTGACAATTCCAGCGGCAAACTGGGCTGCTCCTTCCGCCGCATGCCGCATGATGATCAAATCGACACCCATGGCTTCCACAGTCAGAAGCGTATCTCTCAAGCTTTCCCCTTTTACCACACTGCTGGCGCTCGTTGTAATATTGCATACATCGGCACCTAAATATTTTCCGGCTAATTCAAAAGAGGTCCGGGTTCGCGTGCTGGGTTCAAAAAACAAATTGATCACGGCTTTGCCTCGCAACGTCGGTACCTTCTTGATATCCCTGTCAATGATCGTCTTCATTTCACGGGCAGTATCCAATATCAATTCGATTTCCGCCGAGGTCATATTCTGTAATCCCAGCAAATCCTTGCCTCGTAAGCATACATCACTTTTTCCCACAATAGCCCTCCTCTGAAAAAATGGATTTAAACGAAAAACTCCCCCCCGGTTTTGTGCGGGCAAGGAGATACTGTTTATATCCTTGCCGGCCTCACGGGACCAAATTAAAGGATAGTCATATTTTGTTTGGGCATAAAAAAAGCCTTTTGCTGTGAGGATATAGCAAGAAGGCATGGATTACCAATCGCAATTTAGCTCCTTACCAGCCTCACAGGACTGGTTTAAAGGCCTTATCATATTATATGTAGTATACTCGCTATCTGATGGATTGTCAACTTCTGAAACAAAATTCACCCTGCAAAAAAGAACATTTGGCAAGGCAGGCATACATCGGGCTCGGCAGGCCGTTAGTCCAAGTCAGGCCATCAACAGCAACGGTTGTTCCATCAATTCACGGATACGGGCCATAAACTTCGCCGCTGTCACTCCATCGATTACTGCCGGATCAAAAGACAGACATAAATTCATCATCGGTTGAACTACTATTTCATCATTTACAGCAACCGGTCGCTTTACGATACGGCACATTCCTAGACTCGCGCTTTCCCCCCCAGGAAGTTCCGGCGTGAATTGGTCAACGCCAAACATACCAAGGTTAGCTACGGAAAAAGTTCCCCCGCTCAAATCATCCGGCAATAAATTCCCGTCATGCGCTTTCTTGGCAAAATTCAGGATATCATGCCGTATGGCACGCAGTGATTTTTGTTGCGCATTTTTTATTACCGGGACGACCATTCCATGCGTCAAAGAAATAGCCACGCCAATATTTACAACATCCTGTTCAATGATCCTGCCGTCAACCGAACTGGCATTTACAGCTTTGAATTCTGTCAAAGCCTGCGCCGCACATTGAATTACAAATTCAGTATACGAATAATTTCCGCCGGTAATTTTCGTCAATTCGGCCTTTAACTCTGTAACAGCCATCATATTGACTTCTACCAGGATAGCAACCCCTCGTTTCGACGCAGCAACATTTGTCGTCATACAATACTTCCCCCTCGTCGTAAATTGTCATTCGCACGCTGAGCAAAACTATCATATGATTTTCCCAGTTTTTAAGCAGCCGAACCAGCATGTACAGCGTATTGAAACTAATTGAAATTAAATGTAAATTCTAACTATTTATATTCGTGCCATCAGCCCTAAAATCCTTTTCTGATTAAACATGGACTGTTACATGGTTTTGTAAAACTTCTTATTTCTGTTTTTGCCCTTGTTTTTGCCCTTGTTTTTCCTTATATCCTAAATAACGCTGCCGCCCCTCCTCAAATAACCTTCGCTCTTCATCCGTCGTAATTTTCAATGATGGCACCGGTGTTGTCTTTCCGTTTTTATCCAAGGCTACCATTGTAAAAAATGCCGTCAACGCGAGTTGGGGCGGTTCTTCTTTATCAAAATCCTCTACAAAAACCGTAACCAATATTTCCATCGAGCTTTTGCCTACAAATGTTATCTGCGCATCGCACATTACCAGATTGCCGATATGGATGGGCAGATGAAATTCCAATTCGTCTACCCTTGCGGTTACGGTATTCATCCGGGCGTGCCGAAAGGCTACAATCCCGGCAGCATTATCCATCAATTTCATGATTTCGCCGCCGTGTACGTTGCCGGCTATATTAGCATGTTCAGGCTGCATTAGGCTTCCTATATTTACTTTCGATTGCTCCACTGTTTTTGATTTCATGTGACAGCTCCTTGTTAAAATTTATTCGCTATTTTATGACCACTACTCGGCGCCTGGCTCGCAAACACTTTTCGTTACAAACCGCGCGCCAATGTTAAAGGCTTTTTCACAGTCCTTCGGAAATACTTCCTGGCGTCGTTTTGCCTTTTTTTCCGGATCGAAAGCGGTTACTACATATTTGGAGTAATCTTCAAACTGGCAGGTGTCGGTAACAAAAAGAGATACTGTTGATCCAAACGTCCTCTCCAATGCTATTTCTATCAGCCTGAGATGCCGTTCATACCCCATATCAATCATCTGGGCATAGCTCACATTCATTGTATATATGAACGCCGTCCGGATCTTTTTTTTGAAAAGGCTGGAGTAATTCCCATCATAAACAAGGTATTGAAATATCAATCGTTCCAGAAACGATCTCATTTCGCCCGAAGCAGTTCCCAAGTAGATAGGCGAGCCTAAAATGATGGCATCGGCTTGCTCAACTTTTTCCAGGACTGGCGTCAATTCATCTTTATATGAACATTTTCCATAACTTTTTCCGTCTTTTAGTTTGCATGCAAAACAACTTACACACCCTTTATAATTCAGGTCGTAAAGATGGATAAATTCTGTTGCAGCCCCTTTTGTGGCCGCTCCTTCCAATGCCTTATGCAATAAAATTGCCGTATTTCCGTTTTTTCTGGGACTCCCGTTAATAGCCAATACACGCATTGAGCTTTCCCCCTTCATACGGCCGAAATGCATTAAATGGATTATTCGCTTGGTGTGATTTATTGCCTTTCTGAATAGTTTAACATCGAACATCGCTCCTCTATTCGATGTCTATAGGATTATTTTACCATTATTTTAACTTCATTTCCATTGGCAGCAATGTTAATATGACATAACAGAAGAAAAATGGTAAAATATTTTTATAAAGCCTTTACAAAGAGCTATTTTATTTGATTAACAAGAGGAGTGTGAAAGGATGAAACTAATCGAGGTCAAGGAAATAGCCAAAGGAATGGGAATTAGTCCAAAAAGAATGAATAAAGCCCAAATTATCCGTGAGATTCAAACCCAGGAAGGAAATTCCGCCTGTTTTGACGCATCAGTGCAGAACTGCGGACAAGAAGATTGCCTCTGGCGAGATGATTGCACCTGCGTTTAGTACCGGTTTATATTCTAAAGCTGGATGCTTTAGCTAGCCTTTTATATAATATTATGGATAAAGACACGCCGTTACAGCGCGTCTTATTTTTTGTTCAAAAACAGTCTTCACCTATTATTTGCTTTCTTGAAAATACAAGAAAATCCTCCCTAAATTGAGGTAGATAAAAACTAACGGGCTCTGTGAAAACATAGCCCCGTTAGTTTTTATTTTCAATACAATAAAAGATCTACAATCCAGCCTGCAACACATTTGCACAAATTAGGGCGAAGTTTACAAACGCTCATAAGCGGAATACCGATGCTCAATCCGTTTTTTCAATTCAGCCATCATTCCGTTAAAGATAAACAAATGGGCGGGCCAAAATGCGTACCAATAGATACGCCCCCACAAACCATGAGGATCAAAGATCGCGGTCATGCGTACTCTAACATACTCGCCTTCCGGCAGGATACGAAACTGGAGCCAGGCGTTCCCCGGCATCTTCATTTCCGCTCTGAAGCGCAAAAGCTTATTTTCTTCGTACGCCTCAACTCGCCAAAAATCAATCGGATCACCTAGCGCAAGTTTCTGACGAGAACGTCGACCCCGGTGAAGACCCACGCCACCAAACAATTTGTCCATAAAACCACGAATGCGCCACAAAAAATCCAGATGAAGCCAGCCGTCAGACCCTCCCAGGCGTTCGATAACATGGAACGCGACAGTGGAATCCGCCTTGACTAAAATCTCCCGCTGTTCCAAAAGCAAACCTTCTTTTTGACTGTACCGGACCGGCGACTGAACGGTTGGGGTCGCCGATAAGGCGCTCCACCAGACGGTATCAACTTGGTCAAGTTCAATCTTCTCAAGCGCCCGACCAATAGCGGTTTCCGGGGTAAGCAATTCGATCTGCGGAAATAGCCGCCGGGCGTCATCATTGGTAACCAATACCTCGTTTTTCAAGCCTTCCACCAGAGGAAAGACAATGTTTGCCGGGATAGGTGTAATTAGCGCTATCCAGTATGCAGATTGGCGCGGAGTCATGAATGGAACTGGAACGAGATATCGCTTCAGACCACGTACCCGGGCATAAACAGCCATGAGTTCACCGTAAGAAGTGATTTTAGATCCACCAATTTCAATGATACGCCCAGCCGATTCAGGTACCGTCAAAGCCAACACAAGATAGTCCAATACATTGGCGATAGAGAT
>JAGFXW010000015.1 GCA_017861495.1 Bacillota bacterium | reverse complement strand
AGGATTCCGATCTGGTCATCATTGCCCGTACTGATTCCCGTACTTTGTTTGGGATTGAGGAAGCGATCCGCCGTGGGAAAGCCTACGAGGCAGCCGGCGCCGATGTGCTGTTCATCGAATCGCCGGAAAGCATGGAAGAAATGAAACTGATTACCTCCAGCTTTTCGGTTCCGGTTTTGGCCAATATGGTGGAAGGCGGCCGCACGCCAATGATGAATAATCAAAAACTGCAGGAAATCGGTTATAATCTGGTTATCTACCCAACCGCTTCCACGTATATTACGGCGTACGCGATGACCAAACTGATGAATGAATTGAAAGCGCAGGGAACTACCGAGGGGATGATTAACGAAATGCTTCCTTTCGCCGAGTTTAACGAATTGATCGGCCTGACCGAGATCCGGGCGATTGAAAACATGTACTTGCCTAAAGAATAATAACAACAACTGCTTTTTTAGGGATTAAAGCGCCAAGTGAGGTGCCTGAGATGAATTTGTGGGATGCAATCGGTTGGCAGAGCCCATCGATCCTTGCCTGCAGCGGAGCCGGAGGCAAGACTTCGGTTCTCATGACGTTAGCCGCCTGCGCCCGGTTGCACTGCCGGACGATGCTGCTGACGACGACGACGAAAATGTACTGGAACCAGGTGAAAGATTGGCATCCGGTTCTTGCGGATGATTTTGCCGAAGGCGCAGCCGCGGCGGAACGTATCTTGCAAACCGAGGGCCTAGCCGGTTGGTTTACCGGTTTGCAGGAGCAGAAGGTGACCGGCTTGCCGCCGCAGTGGATCGATACATTGGCTCAGCGCGCTGCCTTTTCGGAAACGTACATTGCCGTTGAGGCTGACGGTGCGAAAGAACGGCTGATCAAGGCTTCTGCCGATTGCGAACCGGTGATTCCCGTTACGACGGCGATCACACTTGGGGTTTTAAGTCTGGAGGCGGTTGGGCTCCCGCTTTCGTCAGCCATCGCCCACCGGTTGGAACTGGTTATGGAGATTTTAGGTAAAGAGCAAGGCGAGAGGATTGACGAAAGAGATTTAGCCAAATTGGCTTTGCACGAACGGGGAATTTTCCGACACGGCAGGGGCAGACAAATTTTGCTGTTGACCGGCGGAAATTCCGAAAAAGCCGCGCGGGCGGAACCGGTCATCGACTATCTGCGCAGTCGGTGCTCGAACATCACGAAATGCATTGTGACGGAAGGGTACGGCGCACGGATGAAACCGCTGAAGGTGGTTAACGTATGAAAAAGCGCATCGGGATTGTGATCCTGGCCGCAGGCCAGGCCAGCCGCATGGGAACGCAGAAATTGTTATTGCCGTTGGCAGGCCGCCCGCTGCTGGCGCATGTCTTGCAAGCGGCAACTTCTGCAGCTTTGCCGGATTGCGTTGCGGTGATCGGTGAACCGCAAGCGGAATTGGCTGCAGTGTGCCGGCAGTATTCGATGCAGGCGGTCTATAATCCAAACCGGCAGGCCGGGCAAGCCGCTTCGATTCAGTTGGCCCTATGCCATTTGCCGGTTGAGTTGGACGGGATCTTATTCCTTTTGGGCGATCAGCCCCTGGTCTCCTTGCCGCTTCTTCATGCGCTAATGGACCGATTTGCATGTCTTGATGATAACCGTCATATTATTGTCCCGTATTGTAGCGGGCAGCGTCGGAATCCGGTATTGTTTGGCGCATTTTGGCGCGGACAACTGGCGGCGTTGCAGGGAGATCGAGGCGGCCGCCGGATCATCGACGAGAACCTGGAATGGGTAGCCCGTCTGGATTGGGCCGATGAAACTTCTTTTCTGGATGCGGACACGTGGGAAGATTATGAATTCCTATGCGCAAAATTCCGGAAGTGATCGATTTTAGAGGAACACCGCACATCGTTCAAAAATGAACAATATCGATTGTTTTATGATAGTTAATATGATATAATAATGGAGTCGATGAAATAATGAATTAACATAAGATCAATGGTGATCAACAAATTGCTTGTTTTTAACAATCAATCTGTTGGTCTTTTTTTCGGCCAATATAGCCGGGTATGCTCGCAACCGCTTGTTTCTTCTGCCGTCAAGGCTGCCGCAGACGGGTTTTTATAGTAGTTTTGCAAAAATGAATAGTTCAAAAATGGATGAGAAAGTTCGTTTTTGAAAAGCTTTTTTGGGGACAATCAAGAAAACCGTTACACTTCTTTGTCAAACTGAGAGACAACAAAAGAAAAGAGTTGCTGCCAGAAGAGGAGTGCTTGTCAAATAGGCGGTTTGCCTGCGGTTATTACAGCTTGAAATGACGTTTTTTTATTCACAAAACAGTGGGTGTATCCATAGGATATTGGCATAAAATTTGCATAATTTATTAAACGGAGGTGTAGAAATGGCTAAACAAATGATCAAATTCCTGATAAACGATGTTGCTGCAACGGCAGAAGTTGAAACTTCCAAGTTGTTGGTGGATTTCCTGCGGGAAGATTTGGGACTGACCGGCACCAAGAAGGGCTGCGGTGTTGGTGAGTGCGGCGCTTGTACCATTATTCTTGATGGTAAGGCGGTAAATTCCTGTATGGTTTTAGCCGCTACGATCGATGGCTCGTCTGTTACGACGATTGAAGGGGTAAACAAAGGGGAGCAATTGCACCGCTTGCAGCAGTCTTTTATTGACCACGGCGCTGTGCAATGCGGTTTTTGCACACCGGGTATGATATTGTCAGCGAAAGCGTTATTGGATAGTAATCCGAAACCGACGGAAGAGGAGATCAAGGTCGCCTTGTCCGGAAATTTGTGCCGCTGCACCGGTTATCATAAAATTGTTGCGGCAGTATCGGCGGTTAGTGAAGCTGATAGCGGGAGGGAAAACAATGAATAAAACAGGCATGGGGACGTCGGTAGCGCGTAAAGATGCGATACGAAAAGTAACAGGCCAGGCTTTGTTTGCGGCCGATATCGTAAAACCCGGCATGCTGTACGCGAAAGTTTTGCGCAGTAAGGTTCCGCATGCCATTCTGGAAGCAATAGATACTTCGGCTGCCGAAGCGTATCCGGGCGTGGTAAAAGTATTGACGGCAGCGGATATTCCCGGCGCCGGCGGAGTTGGGACGATGCTGAAAGGCGAGGCTTGTTCGGAACGGGATGGCTGTATGCCGCTGTTTAAAGCCAGTGGCGTGGGGATTATCATAAAAGATGAACCGGTTCTGGTTCATGATAAAATCCGGCGGATTGGCGATGCGATTGCGTTGGTTGCTGCCGAGACGGAACAGGCGGCGGAAGCGGCATTAAAACTGATCCAGGTTACGATGAAAGAACTGCCGGCGGTCTTCGATCCGATTGAAGCGATGAAACCGGGCGCGCCGCAGGTTCACGCCAATAATGTCCTGACGCTGCGTAAAATCCGCAAGGGCGATGTGGATGCCGCTTTTGCCAACGCCGATGTGATTATCGAAAATCAATACAGAACGCAATCGGTAGAACATGCTTATATCGAACCGGAAGCCGGAGTGGCTGAATATGACGGACATATACTGACGATGTGGGTGTCGACTCAAAATGTGCATTTTGACCGTAAAGAAGTGGCGAGAACCATGAATATGGATGCGAACCGGGTGCGCATCGTTCAGTCGGTTACCGGCGGCGGTTTCGGCGGTAAGCTGGATATTTCCGTACAATGCCATCTTGCTTTGCTGGCCTATCATACCCGCCGGCCGGTTAAGCTGGTTTATACACGGGAAGAATCTATGGCAGCATCTGCCAAACGTCATCCATATATTATCGATTATAAAACTGCCGTGACGAAGGATGGAAAATGGACCGCCTTAAAAGCAACGATTATCGCCGATACAGGAGCCTATGCCTCGTATGGTCCCGGCGTTGTCACAAGGGCTGCGGTTCATGCAACCGGACCGTATGAGGTTCCGAACGTCTGGGTTGATGCGTATGGAGTATATACCAACAATCCAACGGCTGGCGCGATGCGCGGGTTTGGCGTGCCGCAAATGGCATTTGCCCATGAATCCCAGTTGGATCTTTTGGCGGAAAAATTAGGAATGTCACCGTTGGAAATCCGTTTGAAAAACGCATTGGCTCCGGGCGGCGTGACGGCTACGGGCCAAGTCCTTCAGCATAGCGTGGGTATTAAGGAAACGATACGGAAAGCTGCTGAAGCCGCGCAAAAGCAAGGACCGAATTTCTCCAAATGGGGGGTGGAAGCATGAAGAAACGTGGTACAGGGATCGGCTGTATGTGGTATGGGATTGGCAACACAGGGCTTCCCAATCCGGCCAGCGCTTTTGTTGAGTGGCTGGACGACGGATCTGTAAATTTATTGGTAGGGTGTGCCGATATCGGACAAGGGTCCGACACGGTGCTGGCCCAGATTGTTGCCGAAGAATTAGGGGTGTCTTTTGACCAAATCAATGTCACCTCCGCCGATACAATGATCACTCCGGATGGCGGCGCCACTTCCGCCAGCCGTCAAACATATATTTCCGGGAACGCAGCGCGTCTGGCTGCCGCGGAGGCCAAAAAAGTCGCGATGGAAGAAGCGGCCGAGAAACTGATGACGCCGGCGGACCAATTGGTGTTCGCTGACGGATACGTTTATAACAATGGGAGCAAGACCGATTTGGCTCTGAAGGATGTCATTACTTCGTGCCGCAACAAAGGAAAGCTCACGCTGGGGCACGGTTGGTTTAATCCGGATACAACGGGACTGGACCCGGAAACCGGACATGGATCGCCGTTCGGCACGTATGCGTTTGCTACCCAAATTGTTGAAGTGGAAGTGGATACCGGTACAGGCAAGATTGAGGTCCTTAAGGTCGTTGCCGCTCATGACGTGGGGCGGGCGGTGAACCCGGAGATGGTAATTGGACAAATTGAGGGCGGCTCGGTGATGGGACTGGGTTATGCCACACTGGAAGAACTTGAAGTCAATCAAGGGAAAATCAAGAACCCGAATTTTGATGCCTATTTAATCGCCACAACCTTGGATGTTCCGGAAATCGAATCGGTTATTGTGGAGGACCCGGAACCCACCGGTCCGTTTGGTGCAAAAGGCGTAGGTGAGCCGGCGCTGATCCCGACCGCCGCGGCGATTGCCAATGCGGTATACGATGCAATTGGCGTGAGAATTTACTCGTTGCCGATTACGCCGGAAAAAGTGTTGGCGGCATTGGAAGAACAGAACGGAAAATAAAACTATACTTCTTGTTGTGGCGGCCCTCAAGGGTCTTGGCCAGGACCGGATTTATAAATAGTATGGTTATCTGGAAGGAGAGGGGGGATTCGAAACAACGTTTGCTTCGATATATAAAATAGGAGGAGGATAAAAAATGCAAGTAAGTATAGCGGAACGATTAGGAAATTTGCCGATAGGAAGCTGGCACTGGCGTTTATTGGCTCTCATTGGTGTAGGCTGGGCTTTTGATGCGATGGACACGGGAATTGTTTCCTTTGTTCTTCCTAAATTAATGACTATTTGGAAATTAACTCCGGCCCAAATGGGAATGATCGGCAGTATGGGCTTGATCGGCATGGCGGTCGGAGCCGTGTTTTCAGGAATGGTTGCCGATGCGATTGGCCGGAAGAAAGTATTAGTGGCAACGTTGGTGATCTATGGAGTGGCTACCGGCGCTTGCGGTTTGTCCTGGAATTATGAATCCCTGCTTGTATTTCGCTTTATCGTTGGTTTTGGCCTGGGCGGGCAAATGCCGGTTGCTGTAACGTTGGTGAGTGAATATTCGCCGACCAAATACCGGGGCCGGATGATCGTGTTATTGGAAAGCACTTGGGCTATCGGCTGGCTGGCTGCAGCCTGTATTTCCTGGCTGGTTATTCCGACGCATGGCTGGGAAATTGCTTTCTACATTGGCGCGTTCCCTGCAATCTGGGCCTTATATGTGTATAGCAAAGTTCCTGAATCTGTGCTGTATTTAATGAAAAAGGGTCGTATTGACGAAGCGCATGAACAAGTTTGTCAAGTAGAAAGAGCGTTAGGCGTGCCATGCGGCGAAAAGCCAACCTCTGCCGAAGTTTCCGGCGCGGCAAAACCGTCTTTCACTTTGGGGATGCTGTTTACCGGACCTTATCTGAAAAAGACAGTTTGTTTGTGGATCCTTTGGTTCGGCGTCATGTTTTCGTACTACGGCATTTTCCTGTGGCTGCCGTCGTTGCTGGTTAAAGCCGGACATACGATGGTTCAATCCTTCGCTTTTGTTTTGTGGATGACATTGGCCCAATTACCTGGTTACTTTACGGCCGCTGCTCTGGTTGATAAAGTAGGCCGCAAGCCGACCTTGGCTGCCTTTCTTATCCTTTGTGCCGGCAGTGCCTATATGTTTGGGCACTCATCGTCATACAACGAAATCTTGCTGTGGGGCTGTTTGATGTCCTTCTTCAATCTTGGCGCATGGGGCTTGATGTATACCTACACCCCGGAAATGTACCCGACTGCCGCCCGGGCTACCGGTACCGGCTGGGCGGGAGCCTGCGGCCGTGTAGGCGGTATGTTGGCGCCGCTGGTGGTTGGCGCCTTGTTGACCGGACCCAATGCATTTACTTTGATCTTTGGTTTGTTTACAGGCGTATTGGTTGTTATCGCCTTGAACGTCCTGGTCTTGGGTGAAGAAACAATGAACAAGTCGCTCGACGACAGTGCTGCAAGTAATTCTACAGCGAAATAAACAAATGGAACTGTTTTTGCAAAGGGGCATTAGCCCCTTTGCAAAAACAATAGTATCCCGTCTTATCCGGAAACAAGAAAACAGACTCCAATTGAATTGAAAAAAACGCTTTGACTGCATTCTGACAACATTGGAAGCGGCGTAAAGCTTTATGGTTATAGAATAACGGATTGGTAATAACTTCATGACTCGGCCAGGATGTTTCATGAAGCGTTCGCAACAATAACATAGGAATACGAAAATTTAATTGATAACTGGAGGAGAAAACATGATTATCATTAGCCAGGAATTATGTAAAGGGTGCGGTCTCTGCGTCAAAACATGTCCCTTAAGCGTGATTACGATGAATGACAAAAAGGCGTATCTCGGCGAAGGTTGTGTGAGCTGTGGCGCGTGTCTGCGGGTTTGCCCCTTTACTGCTATTTTCCGCAACGAAGAGAACGCTGCCGGAGCGGTCGAGTGCCGTTCCTGTCCGGTACAGTGTTCCATTAAACCGGGATTCTCCGGAGCTTGCCGCCGCTATATCAATGTAGACGGGACGCTGGTAAGGGGCCGGACCTTGGAAACAGAAAGCAGCCGCTCCGGCGAGGCGAACCGTCAACTTCCGGATAAGCCGTTGATCACGGCGGTTGGTTCCGGAACCCAATATCCTTGCTGCAAGCCGGCGCCGCACATTGTCGCTGACCGGGTGAACGGCGTGGAAGTCGTTACGGTCGTTACGGAAGCGCCGTTAAGTTATAGCGGTGTGAAAGTGAAAATTGACTGCAACCATCATATCGGCGCCGAGGGGGCCAAAGTATTTCGTGATGGCCTGGCAGTCGGGATGGTGGATACGGAGGAATACGGTTCCAAGATGCTTTCGATTGGCGGAGCCAATACGTTGAGCAGCGGCAAAGCAGGTTTTATGGCCGCACGCACTATTGTTGACCTGGCCAACGAAGAAAGGGTTGTCCTGCAAATTGAAAAAGGCAGCAAATTGGAGCTTCAGGTCGGTTACCCGCCGATCATTGACGGAGTGGAAGAAAGTAAAATGCGGGTAGGCTGCGGCAGCGCAACGGTCGGAATGTTTGCCCGGCAAATGAGCGCGATTGTCGATGAGGCCATTGTTTTGGATCACCACGTGATCGGATTGTTGTCCGAACATCGGGCCGGTGAGGAAGTCGGCATGATGTTCAGCGGCGTCATCGTTAATGGGCGTAAGAGCACACGCGGCCGGTATTTTGGCGAATCCGGCAAAGGCTGGGGCGGAACGCATGTCGAGACGGCTGTCGATGCGGTAAAAAGCGTAGATATGAGCATTGCCAAAGCCGGCATGAAAATCCTGGTTACCGAGACGACCGGGCAAAAAGCCGGATTGCTGGAAGTGCAAAGCGACGGTACGGTAAAAGAAATTGCTATGACGGATGAAGTCCGCGGCTTGGCCGATTTAATTGCCGATAACTGCGAAAATTCCAGGGTTTCGGCGATCTATGTAGGCGGTACCGGCGGCAGCGCCCGGGCAGGAGTTACCACGTATCCGCGCAAATTATCCGAAGCTGTTCATAAAGGCGACGCAAAGCTGACGATTGGCGGCGCTCCGACCTTTATTTTACCGGGCGGCGGCATCAACTTTATGGTCGATGTGGAAAAAGTAGTTCCCAAGGCCTTTACCTGGGTTCCGACGCCGGCTACTGTAGCGCCGGTTGAATATACAATTACCCGTAAGGCTTATGAGGAAATCGGCGGCCATGTCGACAGCATTCGTCCGTTGAAGGATTTGCTTGCGGAGCTGAAAAAATGATTACGATACTACGCCCAGGGCTGATCAAACTGGATTATGGCCCGATGCAAATGACGATCCAGGCGGAACGTCAGGGCACCCCCCTGACTGAAATAGCTCAGAACGGCGCGAAACGGGCGATAGAAATACTTCAGGAACTGGCCGATTATAGGCAAATTGCAGCGTTGCCGCAGGATAAGCTGGAAGAGACTGCTTCTCTTCCGCTTGTGCTGCAGACAATGATCGCCGCTGTGCGGCAATCGGGGGATGTTACCTTGACGCCGATGGCTGCCGTTGCCGGCTCCATTGCCGGGTTGGTTGCCGATTTTATCGCTGAAAACGGGGCAACGAAAGTGATTGTCAATAATGGCGGCGATTTAGCCATTCGTCTTTTAGATAATGAAACGACTTCGGTCGGGATTGCGCCGGCGATCGGGGCCGCATACACGCATACCATTCAACTGAAAGCGGGCGATGGGGTTGGCGGGATCGCAACCAGCGGTCTTGGCGGGCGCAGTTTTACGAAAGGGATTGCATCGGCTGCTGTGGTTGCCGCTGCCACATCAGGCTTGGCGGATGCTTGCGCCACCAGTTTGGCAAACTCCACCTATGTTCCGCATCCGAACATTAAGATGGCCCTTGCGGAACAAGTGGATCCGGATACTGACATTGCCGGGCACGAAATAGTGACGGAAGTTGGGCCTTTGCCGCCGGAAATATTGCAGCAGGCATTGTATGCCGGATGGGAAAAAGCAAACGCTTGGTATCAAAACGAGCGTATCACCGGGGCAGCATTATTTGTCGGTACCTTGGGAGTGTTAGTGCCGGAAAATTTTGCCGTTCCAACGGAATATGTCCAAATTGAAGAAGGTTTTCGCTGGAAGTTTGCCAATTGAACCATCTTCATGTTGGAAAAAATAACGGAGGAAGGGAAAAAACAAATGCAATATGAACACTATCTCCAGGTTTTACCCTTGATCCACTTTTTGTTCAATAAAGAGGTCGGTGTTACTTTGACAGACCGGGAAAAAATCCTGTTGTACCTGCCGGCTGAAAATCTGGATTTGCAATGTCCGGCTGGGTCAGCGCTGATTGCCGGGACGGGGATTTATCGCGCTGTTCATGAAGGGAAACGGGTTGCCGCCAGAGTCGATAAAAAGTTCTATGGTATTCCCTACATTGCCATGGCTGTCCCCATTCAGGATGAAGCGGGGACCGTTATAGGGTCGATTGCTGTAACGCAACCGACGGATAAACAGGAAACGTTACGGCAAATGGCGGGAGAGTTGAACGATAACCTGGCGACGCTGGCTGCGACGACGGAAGAAATTTCGGCACAGACTCAGGAAATTTCTGCGGTAAGCCGGAAATTGGCGTTGCTGGCTAAAGAGTCACAGGCAAGAGTTGCGCAAACGGATCAGATTTTAAATTTCATAAAAAACATTGCCAACCAGACCAATTTGCTGGGATTGAACGCGGCGATTGAGGCCGCCCGGGTTGGCGATCAAGGACGGGGATTTGGCGTTGTCGCCGGTGAAATCCGCAAGCTTGCGGTAGACAGTACTGATTCCACGAAGCAGATCGGTGAAATCCTTCATGATTTGCGGACAGACAGTGATAATACCTATCTGCAGCTGAGCCATATTGACCAGGTCATTGGCCAGGTTGCCGAAGCCACTTCCCAGGCGGCGGGCGTTGTTCAGCAAGTAAGTGGCATGTCCCAACAACTGGATATCTTGGCAGAAACGTTGTGCTCCGACGATGACATGAAATAAAAGGAAATGGCAAAGGGAAAAACCGCCGTTTTTTGCGGCGCAATTGTAAGGAGGAGAACAGTATGAATTCGTTTGAATATTATGCGCCTGAAAGTATGGCGGAATTGTTGGACATACTATCCGCCAATCAGGAGAATTGCAAAATTTTAGCCGGTGGCACGGATGTTACGGTTCATTTGCGGGAGGGTAAGATTGCTCCGCAACATATGATTGCGTTAAAAAAAGTGCCGGATCTTAAAGGGATCTCTTTGCAAGGCGAGAAAATAGTGATTGGGCCGATGACGACGTTTACCGAATTGGCCCAGTCGCCAATTATCCGCGAAAATGCGTGGGTTTTGGCTCAAGCGGCCTCTACGGTTGGATCGCCGCAAATCCGCAATCAGGGAACCGTTGGCGGCAATATCGCCAATGCGTCGCCGGCGGGAGACAGCTTGCCGGCATTGATGGCGTTGGATGCAGTGCTGACAATTGTCAGCAAGCGCGGCGAACGGGAAATGGCGTTGGAAGATTTTTATCTGGGCATCAGCAAAAATAAGTTGGAAAAAGATGAAGTGGTAGCCAGTATTTGTTTTCCGGTTTTGCCCCAAGGCTGCGGCAGTGCGTTTGTAAAATTAGGGCGTCGTAATGCGTTGGCGATTTCACGGGTCAGCGCCGCGGCGATTATCGGGTATGATAAAACGAATAATCTGGTGACGGACTGCCGGGTCTCTGTAGGATCGGTTGCGCAAAACCCCTTCCGGGTCCGCAGTGCGGAACAGATGATGCTAAGCTGTCCGTTAAATATCGAAAACCGTAATAAGTGTGTGTCGGCGGCTTTTGAAGAGATGGCCGCAACACTGGGCAAACGGGCTTCAGCGGTGTATAAACGCAAGGCCGGCCCTGAGATTGTCCGGCGCGCTCTGGACGAAGCGATTCGGATGGCGGGCGGTTCCTGGGAAACGGTAATGTAATTGTCGAGAACGATAGGATTTGGGGTGGGCTTGCGATGAAAAAATTAGTTGTTGTAAAAAGCGGCGGCGATATTGCTACCGGCATTGCTCACCGTTTGTTCCGCAGCGGGTTTTCAGTTGTGATTACGGAAGCCGCGCAGCCCACTGTGATCCGCCGTACGGTAGCGTTTGCCGAAGCGGTGTATTCCGGTGTGGTTACGGTTGAAGGAATTACTGCCAAACGGGTTATTTTATCGGAAGCACAAGAGTGCCTGCAGCAAGGAATTCTTCCCGTGCTGGTGGATCCGCAGGCGATATGTACTACTGCGTTAAAGCCTTGCGCGGTTATCGATGCCATATTGGCGAAAAAAAATACCGGGACTTCGCTGCAGGACGCTCCGCTGGTGATTGGTGTCGGGCCCGGTTTTGTTGCCGGCAAGGACGTTCATGCCGTAATAGAAACGATGCGTGGGCATGATCTTGGCCGCGTCCTTTTGGCAGGATCCGCCCGGCCGAATACCGGAGTCCCCGGCGCTATCGGCGGCTATACGACAGAACGGGTTTTACGGGCGCCTGCCGCCGGCATTTTTACCGGGGCCAGGACCATTGGCTCCCGGGTAGTGGCGGGCGAACTGATTGGCTGGGTAGACCGTGAACCGGCGCATGCAGCGATCGACGGTATTTTGCGCGGAATCTTGCATGATGGATTGCCGGTAGAGAAGGGTATGAAGATCGGCGATGTAGATCCCCGCTGTCAGCCGGAAAATTGCCTGACGATCTCGGATAAAGCCAGAGCAATCGGCGGCGGTGTTTTGGAAGCGTTATTGTGGCGGGGGGCGATGGTTTGAACCAGTTTCAGCAGTTATTGGCTGCCTCCAAGCGGGGGTTGGCAGTGGTTACCGTAACATTGGTGGATGCTCCGGTTGAGGAAGCGGCTTTGGTTGGACAAATGCTGATTGTGTATCCGGATGGAACAGCCAGTGGTTGTTTGGTGAACCGGGAAATTACCCGTCAAGCGGTGGAAGCGGCAACCAAAAATGAATGGAAGAAGCCGTTTCTGCAGGACATCTTCAGCGAAGAAACAGGGACCTACCGGCTGTTTTTCGATCGATTAACGAAAAATTATGAAGCGGTTGTGTTTGGCGGCGGACATATTAGCCAACCGTTGGTAGAAATCCTTGGTTTGTTGGATTTTCAAGTTACTGTGGTTGACGACCGGCCGCAATTTGCCAATACCCAGCGGTTTCCCAAGGCCCGGCAAGTATTATGCACGGATTTCACCGCTGCAGTAGAAGAAGGCTTGGTCCAAATCGGCCGGCATACGGCGGTTATTGTCATTACGCGGGGGCATCAACATGATCTTGATTGTTTGCGGGTCCTGATTGACAAGGGAGCAGGGTATTTAGGCATGATCGGAAGCCGGCGGCGTATTATCGGTATCCTCGACCTGCTTCGCTCGGAAGGAGCAAAGGAAGAAGAATTATCACAAGTATACGCGCCGATTGGCTTGAATATTGGGGCGCAGACTCCGGCAGAAATCGCAGTCAGTATTGCTGCGGAGATCGTAGCGGCTTTTCGCGGCGGCAATGGGCGTCCGCTCAGTCAGCGTCAGGAGGGATCCATCAATGGATGAAAAACTATTGCCGCTCATTTGCCAGGTTGGTCAAAACGGCGATAAGGCGGCGTTGGTTACGATTGTGAAAACACGAGGGTCGACGCCGCGCAAAGCGGGAAGTCAGATGCTTGTGTTTTTGGCTGGAGAAATTCACGGGACGATTGGCGGCGGATGCGGCGAAGCGGAAGCAAAAAAATGGGCCTTGACGGCTTTAGACACGGAAAAATCGATGCTGCGCACCGTTGCTATGGATAATGATGTCGCTGCCCGCGAAGGGATGGCCTGCGGTGGTGAAATGGAGCTGTTTATTCAGGTTCTAAAGTGACAATTCTTGTTGTACAAGGAGCGCAAGCTGGTATGCTGTGATCATAAAATAGCAGAGTGCGGGAGAAGTGTGGCTGGTGCCGGCAACCGTGTAAACCGGTAATGGATAGGCAGTATTAGATAACGGCTATCATTGGTCTGATCCAGCGCAAAACAACAAAGAACATAACAGCCGTAAGAGACTCCATTTTCTCCCAAGGCTGTTTTTTTATTAAATAAGCCGGATGAGATCATTATCCTGGCAAGGCTCTCAATTCCCGAGGCCCAATAGGCTCGTAAGCAGGATTTTCTGACATGTCTCCCGAACAGCTGCTGAATTATCATAACGAATGGTTATGGTGTTCAAGGCTTTTGGGTTATTTGGCATTCTATCATCCAGTAGGGGAGGAACAAGGGCGATGGCGGCGAGTAACAAAAATATCTTTGTCAAAATTGTGCGGTTTAATCCGACTGTAGACCGGGAACCGCGGCTGCAAGAATATCAGGTTGAAAGCGTGGAACCAATGTCCATTAATAGTGTATTGGCGAGAATATTGGATCAAGATTCTACGCTGGCTTTTCGCAGATCAAGCTGCTTTAAAGGAAGGTGCGGCGCTTGTATTCTGCGTGTTAACGGCAAGGATGTTTTAGGCTGCCTGACCATGGTTTCTCCCGGTGAGACGGTGACGCTTGAGCCGTATCCGCGCTACAGCCTGATTCGTGACTTGGTTGTTGATTTCTCGCAACCGCTGCATCTTGAAAATGAAAGAGTGTGATTAGAGTGCGTGGGATGGATCCTGTGAAGACGGATGTCTTGGTAGTTGGAGCTGGAAGTGCAGGCCTTCGCGCCGCGTTAGCTGCTGCGGAAGCGGGATCGATGGTTTTGGTGCTCAATAAAGGACCGCTCGGTAAATCCGGAATTTCGCTTGTTGCCGGTGGAGGCATGCAGGCTCCCTTTCACCCTGACGACAATGCAGACCTTTTTTTTCAAGACACCATCAATGCCGGATATGGGTTGGGGGATCAAAATCTTGCAGCAGTACTGGCAGAAGATGCGTGTGCGAGAGTTTTGGATGTTGAACGGTATGGGGCGAAATTTGCCCGAACAGCGGATGGTCAATATTTCCTGTCGCAATTTCCCGGGCAATCCTATCCTCGTCAATTATCGATAGTTGGTGGCGGCCTTGCTTTAGTTTCAGCGCTTTCCATTGCCTGTAAAAGGCATAAAAACATTTCTATAATGGACGATTTTTTTATGACCGGCTTGCTTAACCATACAGAATCAAACCTGGTATCGGTGACCGGAGCTATCGGAATAAACCTTAGAACCGGATATATCGTTAAAATAGAAGCAAAAGCGGTAATTATGGCTACCGGCGGCTGTCAATGGCTGTGGGAGGTAAATGATTGCCCTGCGGACGCAACCGGCGATGGAATTGTTTTTGCCTATCGGACTGGAGCAGAACTTGTTGATATGGAAATGGTTTTGTTTTATCCGTCCGTGGTTATTTGGCCTGTGTCTCTGCGAGGCGCGTTCGTGCATTACGAATATCTTGCTTCGGCAATTTTTGACGGGAATATTTATGATCGGAATGGGAAGCCTATCTTGTCAAAACCTCTGCCAATGCGTGATGAAGCTATGAGAATGATGAACCAGGCAATTATGGACGGGCGGGGAACCGTTCACGGCGGGCTGGAATGGTATATTGGTGATTCCCCTAAAGAAAAAAATTTTATTCATACCAAACTGAACACGGACCAATACAACTATATACGGGCAAACGGGATTGAACCGTCAACGGATCGAATTCAGGTGGCCCCGGGGGCTCATTATCTGATGGGTGGAATATATATTAACGAGCAATGTGAAACAACCGTTAGCGGTCTGTTTGCTGTGCCGGAATGTGCGGGAAATTTTGACGGAGCAAATCGCATGGCAGGAAATGGTTTGACGGCAACTCAGGTTTTTGGGTTCAAGGCGGGAATTTCTGCGCATAGATGGGCTGCCGCCCATTCGTGCCGCTACCCCGACAAGCGTTCTGTTGATGAAGAGGTGGAACGGATAATGAGTAAGATTACTGCGGGCAATCGAATTGGCGCGGAACTATTTGTTCTCAGGCATAAATTGCGTTCAGCAGTGCAACGCGATTTGGGGGTAAGACGGAGTGCCAAAGGGCTGGCTCATCTACTGAGTGTTACTGACGAAGTGCAAGCAGAGCTGGCTATCATACGAGTGCCGCATGTTGCTGTTTATAATCAGCAGCTCATGGAATTATTGCAGCTTGAAGTTATGTGTGAGATATCTCGTTTAATCGCCGGCAGCGCTTTATTGAGGCAAGAATCGCGCGGGCATCATTTCCGGTTCGATTTCCCGGAAAGAGATGATTTGCATTTTTTGAAACATACACGGGTGGTCAGCGCCGAAAAAAGAGCTGAATTTGGAAGTATTCCTATAAAATATAATGGATAAATCGAATACAAGGAATACATTTTTTAGATCGCCAGCAAGAGTAAAGGGAAGCTACGCTCAAAGGATGTCCTATGGACTTGTTCCTTCAGGTTCTAAAAAGGGATTGTTGTTTTATGAGGAGGAGGATCCGTTATGAATGATAATAAAACATCACAGGCTGCGAGTGAATATGATGCCAATGTAAGCAAAACCATTCCATATTATACTCTTTTTCATGAAGAGACAATGAAACTGGTGAAGGCTTGCGGGGTTGAGACAGGAACTTGGCTCGACACCGGCTGTGGAACCGGGAATTTTATCGATAAAGCCAAGGACCGCTTTCCCGGCGCCGTGTTTACCGCTGCCGATCCGGCAAAAAATATGCTGGACATCGCCCGGGAAAAATGCGCGGGAACGAATGTCCGTTTTTTGTTGGCGGGAACGGAAGAGTTGAGCCAGGAAGGCCCGTTTTCGGTCATTACCGCTATCTTGGCCCATCATTATTTGGATCAGGCGAAACGGGAAAAGGCCACGCAAAATTGTTATGCCATGTTGAAGCCGGGCGGACTTTATGTTACGTTTGAAACGATCCGGCCGGCAACAGAACAGGGGACCCAAATTGGTCTTCGGCGCTGGCGGGACGCGCAAGTGGCAAATGGGAAAAGTGTGGAAAACGCGGATAAGCACGTGAGCCGCTATGGGACCGAGCTTTTGCCGATTACGGTTAACGCGCATATGGCGCTGCTGAAAGAAACCGGTTTTTCGGTCGTGGAGCTTTTATGGGCATCAGGGATGCAGGCGGGATTTTATGCGATAAAATAAAAATATCGTTGACTGATCTGGCGGCATCCGGAAAAAGAAAACAGCAAACAAGAATGAGACAGGCGAAACTGTCTGTTCCTGTTTGCTGTTTTGTTGAAAAAAGGGAACATAAACAACAAATTAACTAACCATATAATCTGGGGAGAATTCCATGCTGCTTAACCAATCTTCATAAATGGCATCGACTTCTTCCGCTGTGAAAGTAGATTCGATCGCTTTGATGATTTCAGTGGCTTCTTCCGGAATTGGCGTCAATTTAAAGGAAGATATAGTATTCATGTTGCATTCTCCTTCCGTTTTTAAACAAAAAAAACCCTCGCCCTTTTTTGTGCGAGAGGCCTCATTGCCTCACAAAATGTTAGTTTCTGTTTATAGGATAACAAATCATAGTGCGAATGTCAATGTATTTTGAAAACAATGTATACATAAATACGGTAAAAATATTATATTCTTTTATCTGCGGGTGATGCGGAGCAGCAAAGCATTTGCGGGAAGGTCGATAAACAAGGCATTTTTTCTGTAGTTCCTTATATATCTTGTTTTTTGTTGTTTTTAAATGTATACTGTATACAAAAAACAAAATATTGCTGACGGACAATGCACAAAGGATTGCGGGTCTGAACCTTGAATAATTAAAATGAAGCAGGGATAGAACAGAACCAGCGATTGTTTTTTTCCGGTCTGTCATGCAGAGAACTCAGCAAGGTACTGCGGATGAAAAACAGAATTTGCTATAGAAAAAGTAAAGGGGTGTGCTAGGATGGATCAGAACAGTGAATATGGGCTATTCCATCAGGCAAAGCATGAATATCGCAATCTTTCCCCGGCAGAATTGGTGGACATGGCAATCGAGAGGGGCGAAGGAATTCTTACGAGCGCCGGCGCCTTGCGGGTGACGACGGGTAAATATACAGGAAGGTCACCCCATGATAAATTTATTGTGAATACACCGAAGATAGAACCGGTGATTGATTGGAGTGCCAATAAGCCGTTTTCGGAAAAGAAATTTATGCAAGTATACCATCGCATGATGGAGTATATAAAAAAGCGGGATATTTTTGTCTTTGATGGATTTGCCGGAGCGGATCGGGAGCAACAGGTGGGTATTCGTTTCATCAATGAATTTGCCTGGCAAAATTTGTTTGTCCATCAACTGTTTATTCGCCCTGCGACGGAAACTAAAGACTTTATCGCGGATGCGACGCTGATTTGTTTGCCGAATTTTAAGGCAATACCGAGCGTCGATTCCACAAATTCCGACGCGTTCATCCTCTTGCATTTAGAAAAGAAAATGGTACTGATTGGCGGGACGCATTATGGCGGAGAAATAAAGAAATCGATATTTACCTTGATGAATTTTTGGTTGCCTAATCTGGGAGTTATGCCGATGCATTGCTCGGCGAATATCGGTGAAGCGGGTGATGTTGCGCTGTTTTTTGGCCTTAGCGGGACCGGAAAAACAACACTGTCCGCTGATCCGAAGCGTAGCTTGATCGGTGATGATGAACATGGGTGGAACGATCGCGGCGTATTTAATATTGAAGGCGGCTGTTATGCAAAATGTATTCGCCTCAATCCGGAAACCGAACCGCAAATTTGGAACGCCGTCAAATTTGCCACGATTTTAGAGAATGTGGTGCTTGATGATCATTGCGTTGCGGATTATGATTGCGATTCGATCACGGAAAATACGCGTGCTGCGTATCCTGTTGACTATATTGCCAAGATGGCTTCTTCTGGTTTGGGCGGCCATCCCAACACGATCATTTTTCTCACGGCCGATGCGTTCGGGGTATTGCCGCCGATCGCCAAATTAACAAAAGAGCAGGCCATGTACCACTTTCTATCCGGTTATACTAGTAAGGTCGCGGGAACGGAACGGGGTATTACGGAACCGGAAGCGACGTTTTCGGCTTGCTTTGGCGCGCCGTTTCTGCCTCTCCCACCCTTGGTGTACGCAAATTTATTAGGCAAAAAGCTGGAAAGACACGATACGAACGTCTTTTTAATCAATACTGGCTGGTCGGGCGGCCCCTATGGCGTCGGCAAACGGATAAAGTTGCCGTATACACGCGCGATAGTAAGCGCGGCGTTGGAAGGCCGATTGAATGACGTTGCGTATGACCTCGACCCGGTTTTTAACGTGCTTATCCCTCAGTCATGCCCGGGAGTCGAAACAAATCTATTGCATCCTGCTGCTGCTTGGGATGATAAAATAGCGTATGTGCGTACCGCAAAAAAACTGGCCGCATTGTTTGTGGAAAATAGTAAACGGTTTGCTGGCCAAATTCCGGACGGGATTTTGTTGGCGGGTCCCAGAGTGTAAAAAAGATAAGATTTGTTCTTCGCATCGGCAAAACTCAGCTTTCACCTGGATTTGAATCCCGGGCAGAACCCTGAGTTTTTTTGTTTGAACCGCCGAAGAATCATCCCATTTTTATCCCATTAGACAGCTTGAAAAAGGAAGAGTATAATAGGATAAAAGAAAGACCATATCATCGTCTGGCCGCAGCTGTTCGCAAGGCGGCGGCCATCCATAGTAAGTTGTTGCAATATTTTGGTAGTGTGATTTTTTTCACATTTTGAAAAATTATAAAAAAATTTTCAAAATCAAAAAAACCAGCAGGAATTTGAAAAAATAAATTGAATAATTCAAACTATCAGAGTTGTGAACGCTGTACGATAATGTGGGACAAAATGGGAGCCGCATGAAAATCTAGGTGCGCATAGGCTTCTGAAAAATCGTTCACGAAAAAATGGCTGATTTTCATTTCTGGATTATAGTCCTATCATGCGCACAAGAATTTGGATAACGGAAATGATGACGGTTAATTTGCTAAAAAAGGGGGTGTGTTGATTCCTGTAACTTGTATGGTAAAATCGAACTGTCTTAATAAAGGGGAGGGCAATTCATGGCAAATGTAGTTTTTTCAGAAGATCGCGAAAATCAATTAATGGGCAAGATACGGTGGAAATTGGTTCCTTATGTTATGTTGCTTTACATTGTTGCAATGCTGGACCGGGTAAACATCGGCTTTGCTGCTTTGCAAATGAACAAG
>JAGFXW010000115.1 GCA_017861495.1 Bacillota bacterium | reverse complement strand
ACTGGCTGAAATACACCCATGAGCAGCAGGTTGAAAGTTTGTCGAGTAGACCGTGCCGGACTGCCACCGTTAGCAGAGGATAGGGTATCGAATGTGCACGTTCTGTACCTGAATTACGAGCGGCTTGCATTGCAAGCAGGGTGGTACCGCGGGTTAATCTATCCCGTCCCTGATTTTCAGGGGCGGGATTTTTGTATTCCCGGCAAAGTTTCTCACTTGTGTTTTCCAGCGTGTTATGCAGTAAAATCAGGAAATAATAGGAGGAAAAAACAATGATTATCGTTATGAATCCACAAGCGAGCAAAGAAGAATTGCAGCGAGTTATAGACAGAATTACCGAGGCCCATTGCAAAGTCCATTTATCCGAAGGCCAGGTAAGAACTATTATCGGGGTAATTGGCGAGAAAAAAATGATTGCAGAATTGCCGGTTGAGGCGATGGATGGGGTTGAAAAAGTAGTCGCAGTCACCGAAAGCTATAAATTGGTCACTCGTGAATTTAAACAGGAAGGTACCGTTGTTGATGTCGGAGGGGTTTTAGTCGGCGGAGATAACATAGTGACAATGGCTGGCCCGTGTGCCGTAGAAAGCCGTGAACAATTATTGGAATCCGCCCGGCTCGTTAAAGAAGGCGGAGCGCAATTCCTGCGTGGCGGCGCATACAAACCACGGACATCCCCATACGCTTTTCAGGGCTTGGAAGAAAAGGGCCTTGAATTTTTAGCGGAAGCCCGGGCAAAAACCGGCTTAAAGATTGTTACGGAAGTGATTGACGCGCAATCCGTTCCCACTGTAGCAGACTGTGCGGATGTTTTGCAGGTAGGCGCCCGCAATATGCAAAATTTCCAATTGTTAAAAGCGGTAGGCAGAATTAATAAGCCGGTATTGCTGAAGCGGGGCATGGCGGCTACGTTGAACGAATGGTTAAACGCAGCGGAATACATTATGAATGAAGGAAATTACAATGTAATTTTGTGCGAACGTGGCATTCGGACCTTTGAAGACTACACGCGCAACACCCTTGATTTGAGTGCGGTAGCTGCCGTTAAAACGATCAGCCATTTGCCGGTCATTGTTGACCCCAGCCATGGTACCGGCGTATGGCAGTTGGTTCGGCCGATGGCGCGGGCCGCGATAGCAACCGGCGCAGATGGGTTGATGATCGAGGTTCATCCGAACCCGGCAATAGCGCTGTCGGATGGAAAGCAGTCGTTGACACCGAAAAAATTCTCCCTATTGATGAATGATGTCGCGGCAATCGCCGGCGTGATGGGAAGAAAATTAGCATGAAAAATATGCAAATAACAATTATTGGGTTGGGTCTAATCGGAGGATCTTTGGCACTGGCTTTTCGGGAAGCCGGACAGGGATCCATCCGGGTGACCGGAATGGATGCCGATGCCCTGACGCGGGAGAAAGCTGCGGAATTACATCTGGTGGATGAAGTTGTGGCCGATATGTGCGAAAGCGTGCAGGGGGCGGATGTTGTATTTCTCTGCACGCCGGTTTTACAAATTGTTCCGCTGGCAAAACAGATCATTCCTCACCTGAAAGAAGGAGCTATCCTTACGGATGTAGGCAGTACGAAGCAATATATACAGGAACAACTGTTGCCAATACTGCCTGGCCATATCCACTATATCGGCGGGCACCCTATGGCGGGAAAAGAAAAAAGCGGCGTTATGGCCGCAGATAAAGATCTTTTTCGTGATCGATGGTATATTCTTATGACAGGGACACAAGCGTCCTTATCAGCGGTTGCGACCTTGCAAGAACTGCTTCAGAAGACCGGCGCTATTCTTACAACCATGGATACCGATACCCATGATCGCTGTACAGCGGTAATCAGCCATGTTCCCCATGTAGCAGCTGCTGCTTTGGTGCATTTGCTGGAAACGTGTCCGGATGAGGAAAGTCAGCATTTGGTAGGCGGAGGGTTTCGTGATACGACGCGGATTGCTTCCTCTAACGCCGATATGTGGGCGGATATTTGTATGACGAACCAACAAGCGATCCGTGAGAGCTTGAAAAAAATGCAATGTATGTTGGAACGGCTGGATGAAAATATCCAATCGGGGGACCGGCAGGCCATCCATCACTTTTTCCATGCGGCCAAGTTGCGCAGGGACGGATTGTTGGCAGCGGTTGTAGGAAATGACTGAGCGGGTGTCGCCGGCTAGCGAGTGACCCTGCTCCAGTGGGCGTTAATAATTTGCGCCATCAATTTTTTTCCTTCAATATCAAGATGCAGACCATCGACGGCAAAATGGTCTGGCAAGCCCCGGTCGGCATCAAGGAAATAAGGTTCAAGGTCGATTACGTAGCGTTGTTGACGAATGAACCGGTTGACGACATCAAACCGTTCCCGCCAGTCGGGTACGGTTTCTTCATTGAAAGCCCGGGTGATAAATTCCGGGTTGATTGGCGGTAACGTTAAGAAAATCGGCCGAATTCCGTTCGCGATGCATTTATCGCGGACGGTTGCGAGATCTTTTATTACTTGCGATGGAGCAGCGCCTCCGCGAAGGCTGTTTGTTCCACCCAGGATAATCAAATATTTCGGTTGGAACGGCAATACTTCCCGCTCAAAGCGATCCACCATGGTTTCTGAAGTATCGCCGCTGCGTCCCAGGTTCACAGTGGGAAAATTCAAATAGGTCTCAAAGCTATATTCCCAGTTGGCCGGAGAGTAGGAAATAGCTCCACCGCCATGTGTAATACTGTCCCCAAAGCAAGCCGAATAGTTTCCCTTGCCCAGATCCACGATGAACGGCTGCGCATCGGAAAAAACGCCAACGGTGTGGCCTTCCTCGTCTAAGCCGCGTACCCGCCAATAGTAGGTTCCGGGTGTTATTCTGGGTTCGTCGTCATAACAATCAAAAGCAACGACTTGTTTACTCCATACCCTGTAAACGGAAGGTTCCGTTCCGTTAGGGTTCTCGGGCGGCTCGCTGGTAATTTCTACTTCATACAAGGAAGCGCCGTTAATGGGTATCCAGGCATAAGCGGGGTACAATGGAGTCGGCATGCCGTTTTGATTAAAGGTTATGTTTAATAATGGTTTGAGGGGTTGCTGGATCGTACGGTCAACCACAATTTCTCCCGCATCGGAAAAAACGCCCATCGGCGCAGCGGTAAAATCCAGGGCCCGCACACGCCAGTAAAAATGGTTGCCGGCATAATTTCTCAGATTAGCATTAAATCCGTTCGTATACACTTCCCGGGAAAACGTGATACGATAGTTAGAAGGTTCAATGTCGTTCGGATTTTCCGGCGGTTGGCTAAGCAATTCCACTTCATAAAATACAGCGCCCGGGACAACGGTCCAGGCAAGCATAGGGGTTGCAGACGCCGGGGAAACTGTTGAAAAATGGGAAAGGATTTGCGGTTTTACCTGGGCAAAGTCTTTCGGAGTGACTTTCATGACTTCGGCCAAGTTGACGGCATCGGAAAAAAAGCCGATTGGATTATTAAATAATCCGCGGGCAGACACTCGCCAATAAGTTCGAAACGGGAAATTTTGATTAATTGTTATTGTTTCTTCCCAGGTGCTATATTTCGCGATGATTTTTGATCTTGGCATTTTTTTCTTATCATCATTGGGAGGGGCGTTCAATACTTCCACTTCGTAATGGACAAGCAGGGGGAATTTGGACCAGGTAAGGACATATTCATTGTTGTCCTCGTGAATTTCAAGGCTTGGTTTATAATCAATCACTCCTGAAAGCACGGTGATTTCAAAGCCGATTATAATAATTAACAAGGTAATAATGATCGCCGAGAGAAAGCGTTTCATACAATTTTCCCCTTCTTGGTTCACAGAGTCAGTAAAAAAATGGAGAAGAAAAGGGATTGCCGATGGCCATCCCTTTTCTTTTGGTCGAATTTATCTCGTTAACAGCCTGTAATACCCACAGGGCACAGGGACCCCGCCCTCTTAAGTCGGGGATCAACAGGCTATAACACTCGAACTAAGTTCGCTCTAAGGGTTCGGCGGGGGCAATAACCCCCTCCGAACCTAAGGCTCACTTATATTTAGCCGATGATTGCCGGGACGTAAGCGCGGATTTGACGATAACTCCAGGAATATTTCCTAATTTTCCGGTTAACGCGCCGACATCGTCGGTATTTCCTTCGATGAGAAGTGAAATCAGGCCGACGTTTTCCTCGTGTTTGGGTATTCCCATCCGCCCAATGATAAGTTGACTATATTCGCTGATGATGCTATTTACTTTATCTGCCACATTGTGCGGGTCGTTAAGAACAATTCCAATTACGCCAATCCGTTTGGCCATTCGAAATTCCTCCTTTGCAGAGTAAAATGGATCATAGTTGCCTGTAAACGGTTGATGTTATATTATACCTTATATTGGGGAATACTGCAATTTCCGATGCTGTATAGCCGCGGGAAAGTAAATCGATAAATAGGGCAGGATTTGTAGCCGTTGAAAGCTAATAAGTTAATATAGGAACATAATCTTTTTAGTAGCTTATGTGGCAAAAATCAACGGAGGAGTATAGTCCATGGAACTGGTTTTGTTTCTTAAGGGTATCCTTGTTGGCTTTTCCATTGCAGCGCCTATCGGCCCGATCGGAATTTTATGTATCCGCCGCACGTTTGCCAAAGGACGCAATTATGGCTTCTATTCCGGACTGGGGGCGGCTACCGCCGATTCGATTTATGGATGCATTGCTGCATTTGGGCTAACGTTCATCTCAGATTTTATTATCAGTCAAAAATGGTGGCTGTCTATAGTGGGCGGCATCTTTCTTTGTTGGATGGGACTTAGGGCGTTTTTGAGCCAGCCAATCCAGGGCGATGCTTCTATCCCTGTATCGAGCAACGGGTTGCTCGGCTCTTATTTATCCACTTTTGTCTTGACGCTGACCAATCCGTTGACGATTATTGCCTACATCATGATTTTTGCCGGGCTGGGGCTTGCCGATGCCGGGAATAGTTATTTCTCCGCTGCCGTTGTGGTTTTGGGCGTTTTTATCGGCTCATCACTGTGGTGGCTTATTCTGAGTATCGGAATCAGCATTTTTCAGATTCGTCTTAGTCCTAAATGGCTGTTGCTTGTAAACAAGCTATCGGGGGTTATTCTTTTGGCTTTTGGGATTTTTGTTTTCTGGAGTTTTGCCCGCTGACAGCGCGCCTTGCTTATAGCGGGTTTAACAAGCCGGTAATGAAGATAGGACTTGGCGCAAGCCATTTAATGATCATGGAGTCATTGATTATTCAAGCAAAATCTATGCAAACGGAACTCATTGCGCTTCGGCGCCAACTTCACCGTTATCCGGAGATTGGTTATCAGGAATACAAAACATCGCAGTTTATCACGGATAAACTGAAAGAGTTTGGGATTAAAATTGTACCGCTGAGAGGACAAACCGGTGTGGTAGGTATCCTGCAAGGAGGGAAAAAAGGAAAGGTTGTCGCATTGCGGGCAGATATTGACGCACTGCCAATCCAGGAAGAAACCGGTGTTGATTATCAATCGCAGCATCCCGGCGTTATGCATGCCTGCGGGCACGATGCGCACACTGCCTGTTTATTGGGAGCGGCTGGCTTGCTTTCACAACGGAAAGAAGAGTTAAACGGAATGGTAAAATTCTTTTTTCAGCCGGCGGAAGAGCTTCTTGGCGGGGCGCAGTCGCTCATTGATCAAGGGGCTCTTAGGAATCCGGCCGTTGATGTGATTTTCGGTTTGCACACGAAACCGGATATCCCGGTGGGAAAAGTAGTTCTTCATCCCGGACCTTTGATGGCCGCGGTGGATGTTATTCGCATCACGGTCAAAGGAAAAGGCGGACATGGGGCAATGCCGCATACGACCCATGATCCGATTATGGCGGCGGCGGCGATTATCCAGGGTGTGCAGACGATTGTCAGCAGACAGGTAAACCCATTGGAGCCTGCGGTTATCTCCTTTGGCAGTATCCATGGCGGCGATGCGAACAACGTAATTCCGGAACAAGTGGAGATATGGGGAACGGTACGTACCTTCAGTCCGCAACTGCGCAGCGAAATGCCGGAACGCCTTCGTTCGCTTGTCGCCAGCATTGCCGCTGCCATGAATACAGAGGCGGATATAATGTACCGGTGTGATCTGCCTGCGGTAATAAACCCGGCGAATTTACAGGCCTTTTGCCGGGAGTCGTTGGAAAAAGTATTTGGCGTGGATGGGTTTGCTTCTGCTATGCCTTGCATGGGCGGCGAAGACTTTTCTATCTATCAGCAGCAAGTCCCCGGCGTTTATTTATGGCTGGGAACCGGCAGTTCTGCTGTCGGGATGGATTTGCAGTGGCATCATCCCCAATATAATATTGACGAAGCTGCAATTTCTTATGGAGCGGCAGCTTTGGCTCAATTGGCAGTGGATTATCTTCGTTAACCAGCAGGATTTTAGCGGATAACTGCCAATACATTATGGTATTGTGTTTTCACTATGGTCGAATTTTATGGTTGAATTTCAGAGAGGGGTCTTACAAATTGAAGAAGGATATCAAACAACTTGTCGATGAACAAAAGGAAGAAGTGGTTGCTTTACGGCGTTATTTCCATATGTATCCGGAATTGGGTACACAGGAATTTAATACGCAAAAGAAGATTATGGCGGAATTAACGGCGCTTGGTTTGCAACCGCGGCCGATCGCGAATACCGGGGTTATCGCCGAATTGCAGGGCGGAAAACCGGGGCGTACATTGGCGATCCGCGCTGATATAGACGCATTGCCGATCCAGGATGAATGTGAAAAATCGTATCAATCGCAAAACCATGGGGTTTGCCACGCTTGCGGCCATGATGGCCATATTGCCATGCTGCTGGGTGTTGCCAAGGTATTGACGGAAGTTCGGGAGGATATTACCGGCAAAGTCCGCTTCCTGTTTCAACCGTCGGAAGAACGGTTTCCAGGCGGCGCGTTATCGTTGATTGATGAAGGTGCCTTAGACGGCGTAGACATGATCATTGGCGCGCACCTTTGGCAGCCGGTTCCGGTTAACGCGATAGGCATTGCTTACGGACGGATGATGGCGGCTCCGGATGAATTTACAATAACAGTAAAAGGGCGGGGCGGACATGGTTCGATGCCGCATCAAACTGTCAGCGCGTTGCTAGTTGCCGCCCAGATTGTTACTGCGCTCAGCGCGGTGACTGCCCAGAGTGTTGATCCGTTAGAAGCGGCAGTATTGTCCATCGGCAGTTTCAACTCGGGCGAAGTCTTCAATATCATTCCGGATACTGCGGTTGTGAAAGGCACCGTGCGGTCGTTCGAACAAAAAGTCCGGTTAAAGGTATTCGAACGGATTGAACAGATCACGAAAGGGATCTGCGAGGCGGCCGGCGCGACATACGCGCTTGATAAAATATTCGGCTTCCCTCCCGTCATCAACGATGTGGCGATTACGAAAGTATTTGCCGAGGTTGGCGCTGAAGTTTTGGGAAGCCAGGGGGTAGTGAAAATTCAACCTTCCATGGGCGGTGAAGATTTTTCGTATTTTCAGGAAAAAGTACCGGGAACGTTCATTTTTGTTGGTGTGGGTAATCCGGAAAAAGGGATCGTCTATCCTCAACATCACCCGAAATATGATATTGATGAACAAGCTTTGGCAAACGGCGTGGAAATCATGGCGAAGACGGCGCTGAAACTTTTGGCCTGATTATGTAAAAGGTAACTAAGCTGGCAGGCTAAGCATAACAGTCTGTGGGAATAAAAAAGATTATCTTACGATAGGGTAGGATAATCTTTTCTTGCGTTGAATTAATGACTGATATGTGAAAATAGTATGGAAGTAATTGTAGAATGGGTGGTTATTTTTGCACAACGAAATCCGGGGCTATATGGCGGTTACTGTCGCGGCAATTTTATGGGGGGTTGGCGGAACGGTCGCAAAATTGATATTTAATCAGGCGATCAGTCCGTTTTTGCTTGTAAAATTGCGGCTGGCATTATCATTTTTTGTGTTGGCGGCGGGGCTGTTTTTTTACCGGCCGGCCTTATTAAAAATTGCGAAGAGGGATATCGGTTATTTTGCTGTTCTGGGTATTTGCGGCATGTCCGCGGTTAATTTTTTTTATTACTATACAATCATGTTGACGAATGTGGCTACCGCTGTTTTCCTGCAGTATTTGGCGCCTGTTTTCATGGCGGCGTACGCAGTTTTTTGGCAAAAAGAGTTTTTAGGCTGGTTTCGCGGCGGCGCGGTTGTTTTGGCGACGTTGGGCGGATTATTGATTTTACTGGGATCAGAAGATGTTGCTTCGATCGGTTTGGTTGGAATGGCCAGCGGGCTGGTGTCGGCTATTTTTATGGCCTTTAATACCGTGTTTGGCCAACGGGGAGTCCGAAAATATCATCCCGTTACGGCACTTTTATATTCGATTGGCTTTGGCGCCCTGTTTTGGTGGATCATTCCGCCGTATGGATGGGAAGCAGGCGCTATTATTACTGCGAACATGGGATTGTTAGTGTATGTTGTTATATTCTCTACCATCATTCCTTTTTTGTTATACTTCATCGGGATGCGGTATTTACCGCCGGCCAATGTTGGGATTACAGCTTGTATGGAACCGGTTTGGGCTTCATTGGTCGCTTATTGGGTGCTGGGAGAAACAATGAGTTTTTTACAAGTAACCGGTGGCGCGTTGGTTGTCGGTGCGGTTATTTTATTGCAATTGAACATAAAATCGAAAACCATGGATATCGGGGGTAATTGAAATGCATATTGTTTTGGTGGAACCGGAGATACCCGGAAATACGGGCAATATTGCCCGTTTGTGCGCAGCAACAGGCTTTGAATTACATTTGGTTCGGCCGCTGGGGTTTTCCATTGAGGATCGTTATTTAAAACGGGCTGGTCTTGATTATTGGCACTTGGTCAACGTTCATTGTCATGATAGTTTTGCTGAAGTAGCGGAACGGTATCCCGGCCACAATTTTTATTTTAATACGACTAAGGCAGAGAAGCGCCATACGGATGTTTCGTTCACAGCGGACGATCTATTGGTTTTTGGGAAAGAAACGGCAGGCTTGCCGGAAGAACTGCTTGCGGCTAACCAGGACCATTGTATCCGAATCCCTATGTTGAATGATGCGCGATCGCTGAATCTTTCCAATGCCGTTGCTGTTGTTGCTTATGAAGCATTGCGGCAGTTGGATTTTCTTTCGCTGCGGTGAAATACGGCCGGTGATTATTTATTAAAAAAAGAATTGCCGGGCTTATGAAAAGCAAGGCAGGAGTTTCGTGGATGTGCATGGAAGCAATAGCAACAATATCCTGCTGTTGCGCAATCAAACCTGGATTTTAGGAACAGGATATACATTACTAAAAAGTTAGGTGGAATGAATATGAGTATTCATGATAAGGCTCACGAACTGGCAAAGGCGTTAAGTACTTCCTATGAATATCAGGCTGTTTTAAAGGCTAAGCAACCGCTTGCTGCCGATGTGGTAGCAAAAAAAATGGTAACTGATTTTTTTGCCAAGCAAATGGAAATCCAGTACGCAATGATGACCGGTGCGCCGGAAGATCTGGAAAAGAAAGCGCAATTGCAAAAGCTGTTTGAATTAATCCAGTACAATAATGTGGCCAGGGACTACATACAAGCACAATTGCGGCTGCAAATGATTATGCAGGATGTTTCCAAAATTATTGCCGATTCGGTGGCTGAAGGACTGGATGTTATTGGAAAACAATAAAATATCATTAACTATTTTACAAGAATTACAAAAAAATCTGCCTTCAATCCGGATCTTTTTTTCCGAACCGTTGGCGCAATATACTACGTTTAGAATCGGCGGCCCTGCCGATTGTCTGGTGTTTCCTTCTTCAGTACAAGATGTGGCCGCTGTCCTTGCTTTTGCCAAAAAGCATACCATACCGGTTACCATCTTGGGAAACGGTTCGAATGTCTTGGTTTTGGACGGCGGCATTAGAGGCATCGTAGTAAAATTTGACAAGGACTTTTCTGCTATTCGCCATGAAGGCACAAAACTGATTGCCAGCGCCGGCGCTTTATTGAAAGATGTATCTTTGTATGCTGCGGGGCATAGTTTGACCGGCTTTGAATTTGCTGTAGGGATTCCAGGCAGCATTGGCGGCGCTATCTTTATGAACGCTGGCGCCTATGAAAGCGATATGAGCTGCGTCGTTGATTCTGTGACGGCGGTATCCTCTGTTGGCGAGGTCAGAAAGTTCTCCCGGGAAGATCTTGCATTTTCTTATCGGCATAGCGTTTTTCAGGACAATCATTATGTGGTTTGTGAAGTGGAAATGAATTTGCAAGCCGGCTGCGAAGAAAATATCCGACAAAAAATGGCTGATTTAACTGCTCGCCGGGAAGCGAAACAGCCTATTGAAATGCCAAGCGCCGGCAGTACTTTCAAACGGCCGCCCGGCAAGTTTGCCGGCACGTTAATCGATCAGGCAGGTTTAAAAGGGTTTCAGGTTGGCGGCGCCCAAGTATCAATAAAGCATGCCGGTTTTGTTGTGAACGCCGGTGGTGCGACGGCGCAGGATGTACTGGACCTTATCGCGAAAGTCCAGCGGCGGGTTGAAGTTCGGTTCGGTGTGCTCTTGCAGCCGGAAGTGCGTATTTTGGGGGAAAAATAGAATAATGTTTCATCTATCTTCTAAATGATTGACAGCAAGTGGTGAAGTGCGGACTGTGAATACTGAAAAAAGGATGTGGTGTTATGCAGTTGACTTTTCTGGGGGCAGCGATGATGGTTACCGGATCATCGTATCTATTGGAAGCGGATGATAAAAAAATTCTGATCGACTGCGGCATGTTTCAGGGATCTAAAGAAGTTACGTTATTAAATCGGCGCGATTTTTTGTTTGATCCCGCGGAAATCGATTGTGTGCTTTTAACCCACGCGCACATCGACCATAGCGGCTTGTTGCCCAAGCTGTATAAAGAAGGCTTTAAGGGAAAAATTTACGCTACAAAAGCCACTACGGACCTGGCGGGGATTATGCTGCCGGATAGTGCGCATATCCAGGAATTTGACACGGAGATTGCCAACCGTAAGGGGCGGCGGGCCGGCCGGGGAATAGTCGAACCATTGTATACCGTAGATGATGCCTATGAATGCCTGCAGCGGTTTATGCCGGTTGCCCACGATACACCTGTTTCGTTGTCGACCCACATTTCGGTTTCTTTTCGTGATGCAGGACATATCCTTGGTTCAGCAATTCTGGAAATATGGGTTGTCGAGGGAGATTTATCGACCAAATTGGTTTTTTCCGGTGATTTAGGCCAGTTAAACCAACCGATTGTCAAGGATCCGACAATCATTGAATCGGCAGACTACATTATTACCGAAGCTACCTACGGCAATCGCCTTCATCACCACTATGACAAGAAAGAAATGCTGGCGCAAGTTATCAATGAAACGGTACGACGCGGCGGTAATTTGATTATTCCGGCGTTTGCAGTCGGTCGTACCCAAACCTTGCTCTATTATTTGCATGAACTTTTGAACGAAAACAAAATTCCGGATATCCCAATATTTATTGATAGCCCATTAGCGATTTCCGCGACGGAGATATTTTTGCACAATCCGCAGGAATACGATAAAGAGACCCGTGATATGTTTATTGAAAACAATTCCAAATCAAAGCATCTCGATGTTTCTTTTACCAAAACAGCAGACGAATCCAAGATGCTGAACAAATTGGAACAGCCGGCAATTATCATATCCGCAAGCGGTATGGCGGAAGCCGGCCGGATTTTACATCATTTAAAGCATAATTTATGGCGTCCGGAAGCCGGTATCTTGTTTGTCGGGTATCAGGCGGAAGGCAGCATGGGCCGGCGGCTTCTCGACGGAGAAAAGAGAGTCCGGATTATGGGCGAGGATATTAGCGTTAAAGCAACGATCTATAATATTGACGGATTTTCCGCCCATGCCGACCAAAAAGAGCTGCTGGAATGGTTGGGCCATTTTAAAGAAAAACCGGCCAATGTTTTTGTTATTCACGGTGAAACGGAGGCAACAGAAGTATTTGCCGCGTTGATTAAAGAAAAACTGGATATGCCGGCTTATATTCCCCGCTATGGCGATGCGGCCGTTTTGCATGGGCGTGAGTGGCACGTTGAGCCGTCGCAAATTACGGTTGTCGCCCCGCCGCTTCAGCAATTGCGCGACTACATTTCCCAAATTGAAGAAGAATTCACGGCATATCGGCACAGCGTAGAAAAAGAAGCAGCAGATAACATGAAAAATGTACCGGATATCATGCAGCGGCTGGAAAGAATACGAACGGTTATCCGCCGCACGGCTGGCAAAGAGTAAAGGCAAAGAACCGGTGTTGGCAGCGGCAAAATACTGAATTTTCGCAATCGACGCCTGCTTGCAAAAAAAGTGAAATATGTATTTTAGTGATAGTATTTCTTTTGATTTTATTGTATAATAAAAAGGTTAATAATGAATTATCGGGATGCATTAAGAAAGGCATTGCATCTCTTTTCTTTTCGGGCGCAGTTAGGAGCATGTTACCGAAACATTAACGATAAGCAAGTATTGGGAGGATCTGGACATGAAACGAGACGATTTACGGAATGTGGCAATTATTGCCCACGTTGACCATGGAAAAACGACATTGGTGGATGCAATGCTCAGACAAAGCGGCGTATTTCGCGCTAATGAGCAGGTTGCGGAACGGGTAATGGATTCAAATGATTTGGAACGGGAACGTGGAATTACGATCCTGTCCAAAAATACGGCTGTTATGCAT
>JAGFXW010000328.1 GCA_017861495.1 Bacillota bacterium | reverse complement strand
ACTAGTATGACCCCGATCTTTATACCAGTTTGAATGTTAGTAAAAAGATGATAAACTAATCTTGGTAATGGGCCTAATCTAGAGAAGAAGGTCGGTTGTTCATTACTACTTGTGTCGTCATAGGTAAAGGAAAAATGGGGGATAAAATGGATTTAGGGACAAAAATGTTGTACATACTTATGGATTTGATTTTGCCGCTGATAGTCGGATATGTTTGCCGCAGAAGTGAAAGGCCGGGAGAACAGTTTTTCCAGCGATTAATGGAATTCAGTATGTTTTTTGTTTACCCTGTTTTAGCGGTGCTGACGTTTTGGGTTCTCTCTTTAAATTATTCTTTCTTATGGTTGCCGATTGCCGGGATACTCATGAGCGTTGTTCCGGGAATAGCTGCTTATTGGCGAGCACCTGCTAAATTTACTAGAGAAATAGATCAAGGCACTTATATTCTTTGCGCCATGATGTCCAATACAACTACGTTAGGCGGTTTGTGTGCATTTATTATCTATGGTGAAGCAGGGTATGCCTACATGCAGATGGTCACCATGTCACAAAATGCTTTTTGGTTTCTGTTTTGTTTTCCCTTGGGTCAGTATTACTATCAAAAAAGTCGGCAAGGTAGATTGGTAAAGCAGTCTCTTCGTGATATTGTTCTGCATCGCAACCAGCTGCCAGTTGTCGGCATGATTATTGGTGCCGCATTGCATTTAACCGAGGTTGTGAGGCCTGAGGCTGTGGGGGCATTAGTTGATCCATTGGTGCACATGTCGGCTTGGACCGCTTTGCTGCCAATCGGTTATTCGATCGATTTTACCGGCATGCGCCAGTATTATCGGGCAACGCTAGACCAGTTTGCCATAAAATTTTTCCTTACTCCGATGATTTTGTACTTTTTATCGTCTTTGGTGATCGATGATCATGTCATGTTGAATACGATTTTAGTTCTGGCAATGGCACCTACTGCGATCCTTGCGGTGGTGGTGGTTAAGATTAATCGCTTGAATATCCATTTGGCGATGGCTTCTTTTGTGCTGACAACAACAATTTTTGTGGGGGCGTTATTTCCTTTGGTTTTGTTTATCTTGAGCCGGTAAGGTGAAATTTTAGGTTCTGTGCAAAAAATAATTTGTACTGTAATCTTGTCAACGCTGAAATAAATTTGACCAAATGGGCATGTGGACAAAATCTTGGACTCTAAATGAGTCGGGAAGATGTCAATGATTGTATTTGCTATGATGTAATGAATATTTATGAGGCGATTTATGTGTTGACGATTAATAGTAATAGGCTAAAAAAAATAGTATGGATAGCGACTATATTTTATTTTGGGACAACTTTGTTAATTGGTGATTTTTCAAACAACCACGCATTAGCTGCAGTATTGAATAATTTACGACCGCAGATTACTTCATTTTCAGCTTCTTCTCCCTATGTGGGAGAAAAACCGATGTTAACCTGGTCTGTTTTCCCTGGGGCGGTGAGCTATGAAATAGAATTTCTAGTCGATATACTGGAGAACTCAAAGGAAGTAGCTTCTTCGCAAAAATGGCTTTTTGCGGCCGGAAGTTATACGAATGGCTATAATGCCAATCTTTCTGCCTTCACTGGCAAACGCATATACTGGCGAGTGCGGCCGTTGGATTATGATCGCAATCCGCTGGGAGAATATTCTGATGCGGCGGAATTGTATGTAGATCCTTCATTGCAAGTGCCAATAAAACCTTTGCTGAATGCAGTGTTTAATGCAGATGGGATGGCAACCCCCTTATACCCGGCTTATGCGTGGATTGGTGTAAATGGTGCGGCTAAACATGAGGTTGAGATTACGAGAAGGTTGCCAGAAAATCCAAACGGAACTGAGCCGTCTCGCTATCGCATCTGGTCCAAACAGGTTGATAGTTCGTTTGACTGTTATGACGACGTAGCTAGACTGGATCCTGGCGTTTATTATTGGCGGGTACGAGCCATAGACGACAAGGGAGATCCAGTCGGCGTTTATTCCGATGTCGGCACATTTACAGTGGACTGGGGAAAAGGGGCATATTCTGCGACGATTGGCGATAGCATAACCCATGGCGGCGGTGGTGTTTCTTATCCGCCTTGCAGTTGGGAATATAGTTACCAAACTTACTTAAATTTTCCTACGGTAAACCTTGGTCGCAGTGCGGATACCGCGGAGATGACGCTAGCTCGTTTTGATGAGGACGTCCTTCCCTTTCACCCCCGTTATTTAATTATACTTACCGGCTCTAACAGCCTAAGGGCCGGGACCTCGCCGGAGGAGGTTATTGCTGATTTAGGAGATATTCGCGACAAATGCATTGCCAATGACATACGGCCCATTTTTTTAACGTTGCCGCCTATCAATCCGGCTTCGATAAAAAAAGTCTTTGACGAAGAAACGGTAGACGGTTGGCGCCAGGCGTTTGACGTGGTAAATGAATTTATTCGTCAACAGGCTTATTATATTGATATTGAACCGCCTCTAAATGATGCGCAGCGTATGCTGCCTCTTTCCTACGGTGTTGATGGGTTGCATCCTGATGCATCGGCTAAACGCATCATGGGCAATATTATTAATGCCAATTGGGAGCGGGTTACGCGTTAATAAGAATGAAAAAATCTGCCTGGTCAAATGTATAAATTACTCATTTCAGAACTTGCGCATCGAAATTTGGAAAATATTGTTTCATACATCGCCATATAGATTTGCCGATCCTGTTTTTTTATCTCGTTAACAGCCTGTAATACCCACAGGGCACAGGGACCCCGCCCTCTTAGGTCGGGGATCAAC
>JAGFXW010000327.1 GCA_017861495.1 Bacillota bacterium | reverse complement strand
CCATGGTGGGGAACGATATATCTGGTTATGGGCGGTTCCTTTGGGGCTTGTTTATGCTTCGGCATTACGCGCTTGTTGGGGCAGAAACGTTGCGCGGCACTATGGGGGAAATCGCTTTTTTTGCAAAACTGGAATGAACATGCGGCGGAATCAGGCTTTCGGACTATCTTGATGATGCGGGTTGTACCGCTTTTTCCTTATGACATAGTTAGTTATGCGTCGGGTTTATCCAAAGTCAAATTCACTGATTATGCAGCTGCCACCATGCTTGGAATGCTTCCGGGCGCATTTGCTTACAATTTGCTGGGGTATTCTCTGACCGACTTGTTTTCCCCAACGTTTTTCCTGGCGCTTGGGGCTGTGGCGTTGGTTCTTGTGGGACCGCTTCTGTACACTGGATATAATCGGCGGAAGGCGAGGATACAAAACAGTAATGCGAAATAGCAGTAATTACCATTGACATTATTTTTTAGGCAATATATAATGATGGTTAGCGTTGGTGAATGGGGAAAAGACATAATCCGGTTTCACGGGTCATGTCTTTTGTTTTTGAAAAAAACAATACTCGTTAAACAGCGAGTACCAAAATATAATGATGATAATCGAAATGGAGAGAGTTAGGAATTTGAGTACATTTAATGAGTTAGGATTGAGTCGGGATATTATTCGCGCGGTTGCCAATATGGGGTTTGAAGAAACAACTCCGATCCAGGAGCAAACCATTCCGTTGGCGCTGTCTGGCAAGGATTTAATCGGGCAAGCCCAAACCGGGACTGGCAAAACTGCCGCTTATGGTATTCCTTTGATTGAAAAAATGAGCAAAACATCCGGAAAAATTCAGGGTTTGGTATTGGCGCCTACCCGCGAATTGGCAATTCAAGTTGCCGAAGAACTGAACAAGATTGGCCAGTTCCGGGGGATTCATACGCTGCCGATTTATGGCGGTCAGGACATTGTCCGACAGATCAAAGCGTTGCAAAAACGGCCGCATATTGTTGTGGCGACTCCGGGCCGTCTGATGGATCACATGCGGCGGGCCACGGTACGTCTGCAGGATGTTTCCATGTTGATTTTAGATGAAGCCGATGAAATGTTGAACATGGGTTTTGTCGAAGATATCGAAACGATTTTACAAGAAGTCCCGGAAGAACGGCAAACGTTGTTGTTTTCCGCGACGATGCCTTTACCGATCCAGGTTCTGGCTAGGAAATTCATGCAGGAACCGCAAGTAATCGCGGTAAAAAGCAAGGAAGTTACCGTTGCTAATATTGAGCAAATTTATTTTGAAGTGAATGAACAGCAAAAATTCGATGTGTTTTGCCGTTTGCTCGACGTCCATGCGCCGGAAGCGGCGATTGTGTTTGGCCGTACGAAAAAACGTGTGGATGAGATGACGGAAGCCTTAAACAAACGCGGCTATTCTGCGGAAGGAATCCATGGCGATTTGACCCAGGCGAAACGGGACAGCGTTTTACGGCAGTTCCGTGAGGGGATCATCGAAATCCTGGTTGCCACCGATGTGGCCGCACGGGGTTTGGATATTAGCGGCGTAACCCACGTGTATAATTTTGATATTCCCCAAGACCCGGAGAGTTATGTACACCGGATCGGCCGTACGGGCCGCGCCGGAAAGACCGGAATGGCAGTTACCTTTGTTGTTCCGCGGGAAATGGGTCATTTGCGCATGATTGAACGGCAGACGAAAAAAACGATCCTTCGGCAAAGAGTTCCGAGCATGAACGACGTTCTTGCCGGTCAACAGCGTTTGGCGGTTGAAAAGATTGTCCAAGTGATCAATGAGGGTTCTTTTGGCTTGTACCGCGAATTGGCCGAAGAATTGTTAAATGAGCATGATTCCGTTGCTTTGGTCGGTGCGGCGTTGAAATTGCTGACGAAAGAGCCGGATGTTACTCCGGTTCGCTTGACGGAAACGGCGCCGTTGCGTTCGCGACGTTCATCCGGCGGCAATTTTTCGCACGGTGGTAATCGAGGATCGTCTTCCGGCTTTTCTCGCGACCGGAACGCAGATCGAAATCAATATTACGGAAAGCCGAATAAAGATCGGCGGCCTCGCTAATTATTGAATTACTGTCCGCTTTAATATACTAGGTTACTTTGACGATAACCCTGTTCAGAAATGAATGGGGTTATTTTCGATTTTACAAGGAATCAACTGGATCATTATTGTTATTACAGGTATGGAGAATGAAAAATAGCAATATTGTTGTGTGCAGAATGAGAAATTATTGAATTATGGGATTGTGCATGATAAGCTTAATGAAGCTTTCCATAATACATTATTAAAAGATGGAGATGAACGGTCATGGAGATTTTGGAAAAAATAAGTACGACCTTACAATTGGTGCGCGATAAAAAACCTCTTATCCATCATATTACCAATTATGTAACGGTAAACGATTGCGCCAATATCACCCTTTCCATTGGTGCATCTCCGGTCATGGCGGACGATGTAGCCGAAGTGGCTGAAATGGTTTCGTTTGCTTCTGCTTTGGTGCTCAATATTGGTACCTTACAGGCGCGAACCATCGAATCCATGTTGGCTGCCGGTAGAACAGCCAAAGCAAAAGGCATCCCTGTCATATTGGATCCGGTTGGTGCTGGAGCAACCCAACTTCGGACCCGCACCGCAGAGCAAATTATTTCTGAAGTTTCTCCTAGAGTAATTCGGGGGAATATGTCGGAAATTAAGGTGCTGTTAGGCACCCAGGCAAAGATTAGAGGTGTGGATTCCATCGCGGATGAACAAGATGCGGTGGAAGTTGCACAACAA
>JAGFXW010000326.1 GCA_017861495.1 Bacillota bacterium | reverse complement strand
GAACACAGTAGTTAAGCCCACATACGCCGAAAGTACTTGGCTGGAAACGGCCTGGGAGGATAGGAAGTCGCCGGTTAAAAGGTAAAAGCACTCAGTTTACACTGGGTGCTTTTTGCTGTATGGACATAAGTGCAACCAGCGGCTTGCGCCGTCGCTGATAAGGTTCGGTGCAAGCCGGGTTTTCTAAAGTGATAGTTTTTCGCTATAATATAGATTAAGGTCTAAAAATACTATATATTATTTTTCATTCGTGGTTTGTTATGAGGCATAAGCAGGAGGCTAGTATGGAATATAAAATTTGCGTAATTGCGCCATTTCTTAATTTGATGCGTACGGTTGAGGAAGTGGTAAACGAACGGGCAACTGAATTGCAGGGAAGCATTGATGTCGTTCTTGGCGATTCACAAGCAGGGGTTGAACTTGCTCGGCAAGCCGTGGAAAAAGGGGCGGAAGTGATTATCAGCCGAGGCGGAACGGCTTTAGCAATCGCTTCACAGATATCGGTTCCGGTTGTGCAGATTCAAGTTACTGCCCTTGATATTTTACATGGAATTAAACAGGCTGGTGTAAATCCTGATATTATTGGCATTACCGGATTTCGCAGTGTTATTTACGAATGTGAACGGTTAGCCGATTTGCTTGCTATTCCGGTCCATGTCATTTCCTTGGATAATAAAGCGGAAGCCGCCGACAAAATTGCTTTTGCCGCTGAAAATGGGATTAAAGTTGTTATTGGCGACGTAAACTCGGTGCTTCTTGCTAGAAAAGCTGGTCTTGGCGGATATGTCATTGAATCCGGCAAAGATTCTGTTTATAAAGCAATAAAAGAAGCGGAACTGGTGGCGGATGTTCGCCGGCGGGAACATGAACAGGCGGAAATTTTACGAACCATTGTCAATTCGTCTACAGATGGTATCGTGGCTATTGATAAAGAAAAACGGATTACTTTTTTTAATCCTGCCGCTTCTGATATTTTTGGGGTCAACCGAGTAAATGCCATTGGCCGTTTTGTGAAAGATGTAATACCCAATACCCGTTTGCCGGAAGTAGTTGCCGATGGGTCTTCTGGATCGGCTGAAATCCAGCACGTTGGGCATAAAGTCATTGCAACGAAACGAATACCGATTAAGATTAAAGATAAAGTAGTAGGGGCTATTGCTAATTTTCAGGATGTCACCCAATTACAACAATTTGAACAAACGATCCGGCAAAAATTGCATGAAAGTGGCCTGGTGGCAAAAGTAGGGTTTGACCAGATCGTTGGAAATTCTGCGGCGCTGAAAACCGTTAAACAACAGGCGAAGCGGTATGCTGCATCAGGCTCTACCGTTCTTATCATGGGTGAATCGGGTACGGGGAAGGAAATGTTTGCGCAAAGTATCCATAAATTAAGTTCACGCAGCCAGAACCCTTTTGTCGCTATTAATTGTGCGGCTCTGCCGGAAACATTGTTAGAAAGTGAACTAATGGGGTATGAGGAAGGCGCTTTTACGGGCGCTAAAAAAGGCGGAAAGCAAGGTTTATTTGAATTGGCGCATCGCGGAACCATATTCCTTGATGAAATCGGGGAATTGACGTTGCCACTGCAGGCAGGATTGTTGCGGGTTTTGCAGGAAAAAGAGGTGTTGCGGTTAGGCGGGCATAAAATGATCCCAGTTGATGTTCGGGTGGTTGCTGCGACAAATCAAAATTTAGCGGAACTTGTGTCACAAAAAAAATTCCGGGCAGATTTATATTACCGGCTTAATATTTTGCAGTTGCAGCTTCCGCCGCTGCGCGAGCGATCAGGGGATATCCCTTTGTTGGCGGAACATTTTTTGAGCCGGTTTAACAGCAAAAATTCAACAGGCAAAAAACTGAGTGTACGTGCTTTGAAATTCATGGAGTCCCTTCCTTGGTTGGGAAATGTGAGGGAATTGGCGAATGTTTTGGAGAGGGCCAGTGTTTTAACGGATAACGAAGAAATCGATGTGGATATAATGCAAGAAATCTGCCGTAATGATTTATCTTCCATTAAATTCGAGGAAAACAATCCTGTCGTGAACAGGGTGAATATGATTGAATATGGCAATCTTGGAAAAATGGAAAGGGAAACCATTGAACAGATATTGCAGGAAGAACAGTTTAATATCATGCGAACGGCAAAGCGGTTAGGGATTAGCCGGACGACATTATGGCGCAGGATGCAAAAATGGAATAGTTAGACAACTTAAAAATATCGGTTGCAATAAGAAACGTTATGTTTCTTATTGCAACCGATATTTTTTATGCAACAAGGCAAGTGCCCGTAATTTCTGAATTTATCGCCTTGGCATGGATCTTGCTATTATATTGTATGCAGGACCAAGAAAGGGGATTTTCATGGATTTTTTAACACGTGATTTAGTAAAAAGTAAATTTTCTTTTCCGCAGGATTTAGAAGTACGGCTTGTACAGGAAGACCTGCCGGAAAGAGTCATTCAATTTGGTGAAGGAAATTTTTTGCGGGCTTTTGTTGATTGGATGTTCCATCAATTAAATAAACAAGGAAAGTTTAATGGACGGATTGTGATCGTGCAACCGCTTGCGAACGGGATCGTTGATAAGCTGAACCAGCAAGATGGTATCTATACGTTATTGCTGCGGGGCTTGCAAGATGGCAAGGTTCAGGAACGAAAAGAGGTTATCAGCTCGGTCAGCAGGGGCATCAATCCATATGAGGATTGGAGCGGCTATCTGGCCTGCGCAGAAAATCCGGACATTGAATTCGTAATTTCCAATACGACGGAAGCGGGTATTGTGTATGAGCCGAA
>JAGFXW010000325.1 GCA_017861495.1 Bacillota bacterium | reverse complement strand
GGTTTGGATGTTTAAAGCGTCTTCCAATAGTTTGTATGCGTAATGGTTGCCATAGATGGAGAACAATTTTAGATGAAATTGGCAGTTGTAGTGCCAGTGAGACATGAAATCATTGCTTGGACAGTTTGTGTAGTCCTCGCAAATAGCTCGTAACTCTTTGGTCCGGGTTTCATCAATGTAATTGCAATTGCTTTCTAAAAAAGAACATTCCAAAGCGGAACGGAACTTTACAATTTCCAATAATTGTTGTCTGCTTGGCTGGAGAATTTTATACCCCTGCCGAGGAATGCTGGACAGGATTTGGGTTGTGGTCAACTGCGTAAGCGCTTCGCGTATGGGTGCGCGACTCACGTCGTATTTTTCCATCAAAAACTTTTCAGTCAGAATAGTATTGGCAGGGTATATTCCGTTGATAATATCAGATAGCAAAGCGTGATAAACTTGATCCTTTAATGTGTCTGTGGTGTTTCTGTTCATAGAATACCTCAATATTAGCATTTTTATGTATATTATATCTTGAAAAAAATGGCGAGTCAACATAGATGGAGCGGAAATCCAATAGAATATAGAAAAAACATGAACGCTGATCATATCACAAAAAGCAAAAATCGCTTATTTAGTAATGTTTTTGCAGTAAAATATGATAAAATATGTGGATTATCGAAAAAATCAAAAAAGTATTGACGAAATATTTTTATCGTGATATGATCAGAACAAGTAAAGCAACAGATTTTATTATAGTAAAAGTTCTGGAAACACTGATTAAAATGAGGTGATTTGGGAATAAATGTGATCATATCAGTTGCTGGCAAATAAAAGGGTGATTCATCGGAGCGCGTACTATTTGACGGATGGAACCCTGGAAAAGTAAGAAATGGTGAATTTTTATCAGTAAATAAAGAAATAAAGGAGACAAGAACATGATCGACAACAAAATCAGCATTAAAGGAGACTCCGTAGTAGACATTCAGAGAGGCGCTATTGGACATCGCGCAACGTGGACCGGTTTAACGTACACAAAGGCCAGAGAAGCAGGCAAGGCAGAAGAAACGGAAAAATTCATTCGTGAAGCAGTTGCAGAAACAGCTAAGGTTCAAGCCGCTGCAATCAAATCTCAATGTCAGGACCCGGAAAGCGTTGCCTGTTTTGCCGAGACTTTTCTGAATCCGAATGTAGCGAAGACGTTTGAAATTGAATTTATAACTAAAACCGAGGACAGAGTGGATCTGGCGTTTCATCATTGCCCGCTGCTGAAGGCTTGGCAGGATTTAGGTTTTGATGATGCAACCTGCGAAAAATTATGCGACATGGCTATGGACGGCGACAGAGGTATTGCTGCGGCCATGGGATACGAATTCCATTTGGGCGATACCATTGCCAACGGATTTAAGACCTGCCAGATGAGCTATTTCAAACAAGGCAAGTAATTAATCAGTAAACAAGGAGAACGCTTTCATGGATAAGATTCAATATGATAATTATATTGCAATACTAAAGGGAGAATTAATTCCTGCTATGGGCTGCACGGAACCGATTGCCATTGCGTTCACAGCCGCAAAGGCAAGAGAGGTGCTCGGACAGGTCCCGGAGCGGATGTTAATTCGCTGCAGCGGCAATATTATTAAAAATGTGAAGGGCGTTGTTGTGCCGAATTCCGGCGGACAAAAGGGTGTGGAAGCGGCCGCTGTTTTAGGCGCTATTGCCGGGAAACCGGAACTGGAACTTGAGGTAATCAGCCAGGTAAAGCCGGAAGATATCGATAAGGCAAAAGAACTGTGCAGTCAGGGAATCTGCAGATGTGAGCTGGAAGAAGAACAAGAAAACCTTTTTATCCGCGCCGAGTTGACGGTCGGACCGGAAACGGCTGCTGTAGAAGTTAGGACCAAACACAACCACATAGCCAGAATAGAAAAAAATGGCCAGTTGCTGTTTGAACAGTCTGATATCGAAACCCAGGTGTTTGGCGATAAGTCAAAGCTCAATATCGAGTCCATACTCGATTTTGCGAATGAAGTAAATTTGGATGAGGTAAGAGACATTATCGGCAGACAGATTGAGTATAACTCCGCAATATCAAAAGAAGGTTTGACGAATAACTGGGGTGCTCGAGTCGGACAGACTTTCCTGCAATTTGGCAGTGATGATGTGAGAATTAAGGCGAGGGCGGCAGCGGCGGCAGGTTCCGATGCGAGAATGAATGGCTGCGCAATGCCGGTAGTGATCAACTCCGGAAGCGGCAATCAGGGAATAACTTGTACGATGCCGGTTGTCGTTTATGCTGAAGAAATGGGCGCGGATGAGGATACTCTGTACAGAGCGCTTGTTCTGACAAACCTTCTGTCACTTCATCAGAAACGCTACATTGGAAACTTGTCCGCGTATTGCGGCGCCGTATCGGCCGGAGCGGCCGCAGCTTGTGGTATTGCATATTTGAATGGCGCAGATTATGATGTGATTGGAAAGACCCTTATCAATTCTTTGGGTACGGTGGGCGGCATTGTATGTGATGGAGCGAAGGCTTCTTGCGCAGCGAAGATTTCCAGTGCTGTAGATGCGGGAATTATGGGTTATGAAATGGCAAAACGCGGCTTGGTGTTTCCTTTTGGCGAGGGGCTTGTGGAAAAGGATTACGAACAGACAATTCAAAATATTGGACGGATGGGCTGTTATGGCATGAAAGCCACCGATGTAGAAATTCTTAATATTATGATCGGAAATTAGTATTTGGCAAAAGTCTACAGGAGGGAAGATAGATGAAAAAACGTTGGGTAGTCCTCGCGGTGTCTTGGATCGTAT
>JAGFXW010000114.1 GCA_017861495.1 Bacillota bacterium | reverse complement strand
GCGCTGAAATACCAACCGGGATTTTTTTACATTCTGACATTCGAATAATCACTCCTGCATTTTAATATATGTAATTTTCCTCAGTTATTCAATAATTTCTGAGAAATATATTACCGTGACTGTATCGCCGGGGGTCAAGGTTTTTCCGTAAATAGACTGCAAAAACTGCACTAATTCATCCACGGATGTAATGTCCGGATTTTCCCCTTGCAAATCATCAACAGTTAATTGGGCGATAGGTTTCACCAATACCCTATCGATTGCAGCCGTGTAAATTTTTTTCTTTTGCGCAAACCGCTTGCCTACGGTTACCCACACAATATCCCCTTCGGCATACTTGTAGGTCTTATCTCCCAAACGAATGGTACAGGTTTTTCTTCGGCAAACCAACTGGCTATGATACGTTGATGAGTAGAAATTTAAAACTCGCATGATAAATTCCTCCCCTTTTCTTATAATTTATTTATTCTCCAGCCACTTTTTAACCCGTGAAACAACCTCTACCAATCGTTCTTCCGGCTGTACCAGAGCAATTCTGACATGTCGATCGCCATACTGGCCAAAAGCCTTGCCCGGCACAACAGAAATTGCGGTATTGTATAATAAGTCTTTCGTAAATTCCATCGAAGACTGCTTTGTCGGAACCGGCGCCCAAATATACATGGATGCCTGCGGACGAGGTACTGACCACCCCATGGCATTAAAACCGTTAACCAGTATGTCGCGTCGGCGCTGATAGGCTGCAGCTGTCTGCAGGACACAGTCCTGCGGTCCGTTTATCGCAGCAATACCCGCCATTTGAACCGGATAGAAAACACCATAATCAAAATTGGATTTTAAGCGTCCCAACAGTGAAATTGCTTGCGCATTGCCAACTACAAACCCTAACCGGCAACCGGCCATATTATAAGTTTTCGACAATGAATGGAATTCAACGCCGATATCTTTCGCACCGGGGATGCTCATAAAGCTGTCCGGACGATACCCGTCAAAAACTAATTCACTGTAGGCAAAATCCTGGCAAACTAAAAAATTATATTTCTTCGCCAAAGCGACAACTTTTACAAAAAACTCCCTAGGCGCAACTGCAGCGATCGGATTATTAGGATAATTTAAAATCATGATTTTGGTTCTCTTTAATACGGATTCATCGATGGCATCAAGGTCGGGTAAATATCCATTCTCTTCTAGCAATGGCATATAATGCAGTTCTGCACCGGCAATAAGCGGTCCCGCGCTAAAAATTGGATAGCCGGGATCCGGAACTAACACCACATCTCCTTTATTTACCAGGCAGAGACTGATATGGGCCAATCCATCCTGCGAGCCCATCAAAGAATGAATTTCCGTTTCTGGATCGAGATCTACAGCAAATTTTCTTTTATACCAATCTGCAATTGCCTGCAAAAAAGCCGGTATGCCTTTCGACAGAGTATATCCATAGCTTTGCGGCGAAGCGCAAGCTTCACGTAAGGCATCGATAATATGAGGAGCCGGCGCCATATCCGGGCTGCCAATACTTAATGTGATTACGTCATGCCCCTTTGCAACTTCCGCTCTGCGCATCTCATCCACTTCGGAAAAAATTGCAGATGACAGTCCTGCCATCCTTGAAGCTTCCTGCAGCATGAATTTTCCTCCTATTCTTCCTGCCATTTATAGTATATAAAATAGTATTCAAGATAAAACTTACGAAATCCTCTTCCATTTTTCTGCGTCTGCCAGAAAGAATAAAATTTTACCCGTATACAATATAAACTACAATTACTTGAATTTCGCTACAAGACGCATTCCTCTGGCCTGTACTTCTGCCAGCATTTTTTCTTCATCAATCGTTGTTAGTTGATGATTATCAACTAATATCCGACCGTTAACCATAACCGTATGCACGTCGCCGGCATTTGCCGCATAGGCTAGCAGAGATATTCGGTCATGTTTTGGAAACCAATGCGGAGCATTCGTTTCCAACAAAGTAATATCCGCATGATACCCTGGTGTCAAAGAACCGGTGATTTTTTCCAATCCCAAAGCTTTAGCGCCATTGCCGGTTCCCAATAAAACAGCCTGCTTTGCCGGAAGCGCTTCCGGATCCATAGTATGAACTTTCTGTAGTAAAGTGGTTAACCGAATTTCCTCTAACATGTCTAAATTATTATTGCTGGCTGCACCATCTGTTCCTAAACCAACACAAATTCCAGCCTTCAAGAAATTAGTAACCGGTGCAACTCCGCTTGCTAATTTCATATTGCTCCCGGGATTATGGGCAACACGAACCTTATATTTTTGCATAATTTCAATATCATCCGCATCAACATGAACGCAGTGCGCTGCCAACACGCCACATTGGAGGACTCCTAAATCTTCCATCAACTTAATGGGCGATTTTCCGTACAACTTTATGCAATCTTCAACCTCATTTTTAGTTTCAGCCAGATGAATATGAAGTTCTGCTCCCAGACGGGTGGCAACATTTACAACTTTTTTCAAATATTCAGGTGGGCAGGTATAAGGGGCATGCGGCCCCATCATCACGGTGATTCGCCCTTCCGCTTGATTGTGCCATTTATGAAAAAAGTCTTCATTTTCCGCTAACGATTTTGTACCATCCGGTGTGACACCAATCAATCCGCGCGCTAATACAGCGCGGATCCCACTGCTTTCCACGGCCCGCGCCACATCGTCCATAAAAAAGTACATATCAGCAAATGTTGTGGCTCCTGTGCGAAGCATTTCAGCGATAGCGAGCTGGGTGCCCCAATACACATCATCGCCGGTTAAATTGGCTTCCGCCGGCCAAATTTTATTTTCCAGCCAATCCATAAGGCGCATGTCGTCAGCATAACTGCGAAATAACGTCATTGCTGCATGGGTATGTGTATTTACAAAACCAGGGATAGCGAACCTTCCAGCCCCTTCAATTACACGATCTGGCTTCCATTCCGAAGGTACGTTACCCACATAAGCGATCTTTACCCCGTCAATGGCAATATCTGCCTGCCGAACAATGCCGTCTGATCCAAAAACTTCCGGATTTTTGATTAATATTTTTGTCATAGATCATTCTCCTTGCCGTAAGCGATAATGTTCCAGATAAAACTGGCGCATACGAAAAACATCTTCCGCCGCCAGTTCTTGAGCCCCTCCTAGTTGCTGCGCATAGATATATATCGAAGCGGCCTTTTCCACTAATTCACAAACCATTAACGCTTCCGATAGTGACGGCGCACAACCAATCATGCCGTGATTAGCAAGTAAAACTGCCTGCTTGTCACCGAGGCCATTAACAGCATAATCAGCCAAACTTTCCGTTCCGGGAAATCCATATTGGGCAACATGAACACTGCCGCCGACAATTTGTACCAAATCTTCGATAATAGGAGGAATGTCCTGTCTTGCTACCGCGCAGGCGCTGGCAAAAATACTATGCGTATGGACAATTGCCTGGACATCAGGACGCGCTTGATACACTGCCAAATGGAGAGGTAATTCGGAAGATGGTTTCAACGGACTGGCAACCGTTTTCCCATGTTGATCAACGATGACAACATCATCTTCCCGCATCGTCCGATAATTACGGCCGGAAGGAGTTACTGCAATCCAATTGCTGTTTGGTATTTTTACACTGATATTGCCCCACGTTCCGGCAACCAATCCTTTGTCAAGCAAATCTATGCCGGCGCTCAGTATATTGCGTCGCGCTTCATAAACTTCTTTCTCTAAATTCATCTTATGCATTGTACAAATATGCTTTCTGCTCATCCGTTAAACTATCAATTTCTACGCCCAGCGCTTTCAATTTGAGACTAGCAACACGAAGGCTGAGTTCTTCCGACAAATTATACACTTTCTTATCCAACTCAGCGCTATGGGAAAGAATGTGCAGTACAGCCAGGGCCTGCATGGCAAAAGAAAGATCCATAATTTCCGTGGGGTGACCGTCTCCGGCTGCCAAGTTTACTAATCGGCCTTCCGCCAATAAATACAGTTTGCGCGAATCCGGCAGACAATATTCTTCAATATTTTTGCGAACCGTAGCATGAGAAACTGCCAAGTCCGTTAAGTCAACTTTATTGATCTCTACATCAAAATGCCCGGCATTGGCCATAATGGCACCCGATTTCATGACGGTAAAATGTTCCCTTCGCAATACATCTTTGCATCCGGTCAAAGTAACAAAAATATCCCCGCAAGTTGCAGCATCCTTCATCGGCATAACCCGGAAGCCGTCAAAAACCGCCTCAATGGCCTTGATCGGATCCACCTCGGCGACAACAACATTGGCGCCCAACCCTTTTGCGCGCATCGCAACGCCTTTACCACACCAGCCATAACCGGCGACAACAACTGTCTTGCCGGCAACCGTTAAATTGGTAGTCCGCATGATCCCGTCCCACGTAGACTGGCCGGTTCCATAGCGGTTGTCAAACAAATATTTGCAATAGGCATCGTTAACCGCCATCATCGGAAATGCCAATTTCCCTTCGCGTTCCAATGCCCGCAGCCGCAGCACACCGGTTGTCGTTTCTTCCGATCCGCCAATGATGTTAGCAGCCAAGTCCTTACGCTCTCCATGCAGTAAGGCAACCAGGTCACCACCGTCATCAATAATAATATGCGGTTTCGTATCTAATGCTTTATGTAAAAATTGGTCATATTCTTCCAAAGTGCAGTTATACCAAGCAAATACTCCCACACCGCACGCAGCAAGCGCTGCCGCGACATCATCTTGTGTAGACAACGGATTACTGCCTGTAACCACAACATCGGCGCCGGCATTCTTTAAAACAATTGCCAAGTAAGCGGTTTTTGCTTCCAAATGCATAGAAATAACCAACTTTTTACCTTGTAACGGTTTGGTTTGGGATAATTCGGAGTTTAAAACATTCAATACCGGCATGTGCTGGCGTACCCAATTTATTTTATCCAAACCTTGTGGAGCTAACTGTGGATCACGAATCATATTTTCCATTTCTATTTACCACCTTTCTGGCCGCAAAGCCAGTTGATAGATTTTTTATAAGGAGGTCGAAGGATACCATATTCAGTAACTATCGCAGTAATCAGTTCATTGGGTGTCACATCGAATGCAGGGTTATAAACAGAAACGCCTTGCGGCGCAACGCGATTTGAGCCGAAATTCGTCACTTCTTCAGCAGCACGTTCCTCAATTGGAATTGCTGATCCATCCGATAATGAAAAATCGAAACTGGAAACCGGCGCAGCCACATAAAAAGGAATTTGATGTTTTTCCGCTAAAACAGCTACGGAATACGTTCCTATCTTATTCGCAGTATCCCCATTGGAAGCAATACGATCAGCGCCCACAATAACCGCTTGCACCCAGCCATTTTTCATCACTACGCCTGCCATACTGTCGGTGATCAACGTGACCGGTATGTGGTCTTGCATGAGTTCCCAGGCTGTCAAACGCGCTCCCTGTAACAACGGACGGGTTTCATCGGCAAACACCCGGTTCAAACGACCTTCTTTCCATAACTGGCGAATAATACCCAACGCCGTGCCGGTCTCAACCGTAGCCAGAGCGCCTGCGTTACAATGGGTTAGTATGCTGTTTTGATTATTACGAAATAGACTAGCGCCGAAGACCGCAATTTTTTCATTTACTATGCGGTCTTCATTCATAATCGTTTGAGCTGTCATTTCTAGTACTGCCATCATTTGCGCAAAATCTGAGCCATGTTCGTATTGCGTCTTGGCTGCAGCCAGCATTCTATCCAAGGCCCATGAAAGGTTCACGGCCGTTGGTCGCGTTTGTCGCAATTCTTCGGCAATTTCTGTTAGTTTCGGCAAATATTCAGAGCCAGTTTCGACAATTTCGGCAGTTCCCAACAACAAACCATAAGCTGCTGCGACCCCGATAGCCGGTGCCCCGCGAACTTCCAACCGTCGTATTGCTTCTGCTACCCGCCTGTAATCTTTACATTCAATATATTCTACAGTCTCTGGTAAACGAACTTGATTCAGCAAATACAAACAACCGTCTTTCCAAGTTAAAGAAACCAATGCCACCACCGCTTTCTATAATTTAAACCCGCCATATTCCTGCAATGCATGACGGCAAGCGCAATCCTGCGTACGGTATGGGAGGAGGCGCAAGGCTCCCAGCAAGAGCGTTTGAAGCCGGTTGGTGTTGGTTTGCATAATATCAAGTACTTCACTATGGGTAAGTGGCGTAGGAGAAATTCCGGCCGCATAATTAGTGACCAGGGAAACCGTCATATAACACATTTCCGCCTCACGGGCCAAAACAGCTTCGGGAATATTGGTCATTCCAACGACGTGTCCACCCATTTTCGCAAACATATTAATTTCAGCCGGAGTTTCAAAGCGTGGTCCTTCTGTACAAACATAGGTGCCAGACATCGCTGTCGGTAAGCCGGCATTTTTCGCTGCCTGCCCAACTATTTTCCGTAATTCAGAACAGTATGGCGTCGTCATATCCACATGGACAACACCGCGCTCACCGCCTTCATAAAAGGTGTTGACCCGGTTGCGTGTAAAATCAATAAATTGATCAATTAAAACAAAATAACCTGGTGGCACATCGTTAACCAACGAACCAACAGCAGTTGTCGCAATAATGTTTTCTACGCCAATTTTTTTCAAGGCCCAAATGTTTGCCCGATAATTAATTAAATGCGGCGGGATCGAATGCTGGCTTCCATGCCGAGCTAAAAATGCAATTTCCTGACCGGCAAACTCTCCTATCATGCAATGAACATCACCATATGGAGTTGCAATTTCACAAGCGTGTACATTATCCAGCACACGAGGATCATACACTCCTGTGCCGCCAATAATTGCTATCTGCGCCATATCATCCTACCTCCCTAAATTTTTTTATTTTCAAGCCCGCATAAGGACAATAAATCTTGTGGTTTTTCTAAAATATATGTCGGATTTTCATTCAACAATTCTTCCCAGGAAACATAAGTCCAGCGAACAGCAGCGGTTTGCGCTCCTGCATCGCGGGCGCTGATAATATCAAAAGGGCTGTCGCCGATCATCAAACAAGTCTCTGCAGAAAGCCCCAATTGACGTAAGGCTGTTTCCACCGGTTCCCTATTTGGTTTGTGCCGTTCACATTCGTGAACGCCTATCAGAACCGGGAAAAAGTGGTCCATGTTAAATAATTTTAGTCCTCGTAACGCCGTTTCTGAAGTTTTCGATGTCACAATAGCCATTGGCAAACCTACATCATATAATGTTTCCAACGTATCGCGCATTCCCGAAAAAATGGTGGTCAAGGCATCATGATGCGTTAAATTATATTCACGGTACGTTTCGATCAAATCTTCCACTTTGTCAGGCCCCAATGCTTCCATTGCGGTCCGCAGCGGTTTTCCAAAAAAACGATGAACCTCTTGCGGCATAATTTGCCGGTTATAGTGGACACGAGTATCTAATATTGTGCCATCTAAATCAAATAAAAGTCCGGAAAATTTCAAGCGTTGCTCTCTCCCTTATTTTAATATCGAAAAGAGGCATACGCTCCTTGCAAGCCATATGCCTCAGCGTTAAAAATGTTTTCATCGCCGCTGCCCGCTTTTGGGAAACGGCGCAGACGCAATTTAAAGTTTCCAATCCGTCAATAAATTCATCAGTTCATAATTCGTTAAGTCAAAATGAATTGGCGTTACAGAAACTTCACCCCTTGCAACCGTCATTACGTCGGTATCCGGATCATTATCCGTTGCCATAATTTTACCGCCCATCCAGTAATATACCCGTCCCCGTGGATCGTGGCGCCGTTCAAACGTATTTTCGTATTGCCGGCTTCCCAATTTTGTGATACGTAAACAAGACAGTTCTTCACTTGGTTTGGCTGGAACGTTCACATTCAGCAAAGTATAACGAGGCAATGATGCCTGAACTACTTTTTTTATTAAACGGGCTGTCACGCGGGCTGTCGGCCCAAAATCGTACGGCTGCCACGTATCCAAAGATACAGCAATTGCCGGCAGGCCATGCAAAGCGCCCTCAATTGCAGCGCTGACCGTGCCCGAATACAGCACATCCGTTCCCAAATTTGGGCCATAGTTAATACCGGATACAACAATATCAGGGTATGCAGGCATAAGCGCTTCCAAGGCTATTTTAACACAGTCGGTGGGAGTTCCACCAACTCGCCAAGCCTTAACCCTTGGATTATCAACGATATATTCATCGACCCGTATTGGATGATGAACGGTAATCGCCTGGCTGGTGGCACTTTTTTCAGTGTCGGGCGCAACTACCGTAACTTTCGCAAATTCTGCCAATTCTTCCCATAAACGTTTAATTCCCGGAGCTAAGATTCCATCATCATTGGTTAGCAAAATATGCAATCTGATACCCTCCTGATTACCCAATCAATAATTACTTTTAATTTTCCGGTAACAAGCAGCGGAATGAAGCGACTCCCATACAGTCACTTTTGATACTGAAATATTTCCTAATGCGGCAAATTCTTTCTCCAACATTTCATAAACATAACAAGCGATATTTTCTGCAGTAGGATTTGTTGTCTGAAATCGCTCCATTTCATTAAGGTAATGATGGTCCAACGTATCCAATACAGCGGTTACATGACGTTTAAGCACACTAAAATCAACCAGCATGCCCAACTTATCCAATTGTTCCCCCTCTACCGATACTTCTACTTTCCAATTATGCCCGTGTAAACGTTGACACTTGCCTGGATAATCCGGTATACAGTGAGCGGCAGCAAAATCAAGGATCATCGTTAATTCAAACATTCTTTCTTCTCTCCTTTTTCTTATAAACACTAATTCAGGTCTTTGTAATTATCGTTTTCTGTAAAAGTAAAGAAAAAGATGAGCACGTAACTCACCTTTTATCCACCTCAATACCGGCTGCATTATTTAATCGCTTGTTTACTTAACAGGCCTGGTTTCGAAAAATCATCAGCCTGCCGTAACAAAACATCTTGGTACGAGATGCTGCGAGTATGTTCTGTATGACTCCATTCATGATCATTGCGATGCAGAAAACCGAGAAAAGTAATTGGTATCCAACTATAAACAAATAATGGATATAAGATTAAATAAAACCATGATTTTACAGGCGCTTTAATTTTCGCCAGAACAATCATCGGGAAAACATATTGTCCAACAGCAATCATAGACCAAACTTCAACCGGCAATATCGTATACAAGATATTTGTATAAAACGGAATAAACGAATAGATATAAGAGCAAATGACAAACGTTGTTGATAACAACAAGAAGTGCGGTTGAACCAGATGAAGGACTCCATCCAGAATTCGTATATCGCGAGTGCGAATTCCCTCAACAATTAAGCGGGGAATATATCGTCCCGCGCAGTCAAAATGTCCTTGCGCCCAACGCTTTCTCTGCTTCCAGGCCTGCATAAACGTAAGAGGTTTTTCATCATACACAATTGCATCATGCGCCCATGTCGTAGGCACACCCCGCAACAAGAGTTTCATTGTAAATTCCATGTCTTCCGTCAGACAGGTAGCACCCCAACCGAATTCACGCAATACATCGGTCGAGATACACATACCGGTGCCACCTAAAACACTGGATAAACCTAGATTATATTTTGCCAGATGCCAAATATGGTTAACTACCCAAAACGAAATGGCGAAGGTTCCGGAGATCCAAGTATCATTCGGATTTTTAGCATCCAAGTAACCCTGAATCAATTTTTCGCCTTTGCATAAGCGGTTATTCATTTCCAACAAAAAATCCGGATGAACCAAATTATCCGCATCAAACACAACCACTGCGTCATATTTGCGTTTCAAACCAAACAGCTTGGCAAACATCCATTCCATTGCATATCCCTTGCCGCGTTGCTCAAGGTTAAAACGTTCAAAAACAATCGCTCCGGCATCACGGGCAATTTGCGCAGTTTTGTCTTTACAGTTATCAGCGACGACGAATACATCATATAACGATCGTGGATAATTTAAAAGCAGGAGATTCTCCACTAAATGCCCAATTACTTGTTCTTCGTTATGAGCAGCTACTATTACAGCCATTGTTTTTTCCGGCTTTAAGATCTTATCTTCTTTTTTACGGATAATACCGAAAAACGCAATAATAAAATAATAAAGCGTAAAGAACACGATAATAAATTGCATTGGAACCATTATATAATCAAAAACGGTATTCATGGATCTACTCCTTATCTTAGAAACCTTTTTCCAACTCGTAAATTTTAGTATTTCGCAGCCATCCAGACTAAATTGTAAAGTTAGTCGTTAGGATTGTCAAGCGAAAATGCGTATTTTACTGTATTGATCCTTTCGAAAACAAACCCAAAAGGGAATTGAAAACGCCGAATACGGCATAGGCAAAAAAAGGAACAAAGAAATATGCATTGTGAAACAAAAACAAAATATAACATGCCAAGGCGGCAGTGATGATGATGGCGATAAAACGGTTGGGCTCCCCTTTCCCTTTAAAATCAGGATAATGGACAGTGCTCACCATCAGGTATGCAAAAATTGCAACCATCGCCGGAAAAATCCACCCTGTCGGCTTAATACCAATCATAACAAAGGTTGCAACTACGCAACCCCCTGCGGGGATCGGCAAACCCATAAAATAACCTTTTACAGTAGACGTATTCACATTGAAACGCGCCAGACGCAATGCTCCGCACACCGCAAAGGCTATTGCAATCAAAGATCCCGCAGTTCCAAACTCTTGCAAATAAAAAACATAAGCCAGAATAGCCGGGGCTACGCCAAACGAAACCAGATCACACAAGGAATCAAGCTCTTTGCCAAATTCACTGCCGGCATTTAAAGCTCTTGCCACCCTGCCGTCAATTCCATCCGCTACCATAGCAATCAGGATGAGCAAGCCGGCGTTCCAATAATCACCTTGTATAGTGGCCATAATTGCAAGCATTCCAAAAACCAGATTAATTGCTGTCAATGTATTAGGAATAATCAGCCTTAGGCTCAAGCTGTCAACCTCCCTATAACCGTTTCTCCACCTTTAACTTTATCCCCTTTTTTTACGATAATTTCTACCGATTTGGGGACAACTACTTCTGTGCAGGAGCCAAATTTTATCATGCCATAACGCTCGCCCGGCTTCAAAACATTCCCCAACGTTACCCAGGAAACAATGCGCCGCGCCAAAATCCCGGCAATTTGCGTAACCAATATACGAACTTGTGAGTTTTCCAAACCAATAGAATGTCGTTCATTTTCAAATCCTACCGTATCTTTGTACGCCGGACGAAATCTTCCGCAAGTATACTGCTGATAAGTAATTTCACCGGCAACGGGGCTCCGATTTACATGTACATTGAAAACCGACAAAAAAATGGTTACTTTGATTGCA
>JAGFXW010000324.1 GCA_017861495.1 Bacillota bacterium | reverse complement strand
GATATTGATTACAGTTCTAATATCATTGTGCTGAAAACTTTGCCTGGAACGGCGCAGGCGATTGCATACACGATAGATTCTGTGAAATGGCCGGAAATTTTAGGAACCGTAGCGGGAGACGACACCATTTTTGTCATTGTTAAGCCGCCGGAAGTAGTTCCGCAAGTCATGGCAAAGTTTAAGGCTCTGCTGCACTCGTAAGCATAATTTAAAAGCAAAGTGGGGAATGGCGATTGCTGAAATCCTTACATGTAATGAATTTTGCGTTGATTGAAGAAGCAAAAATTGAATTTGTTGAAGGATTAAACATTTTAACCGGTGAAACCGGGGCGGGAAAGTCAATATTAATTGACGCTTTCAACAGTGTATTGGGAGGGCGGGCTTCTACCGATGCCATTCGTTCTGGTTGTGATTATTTTCGCGTGGAAGCTGTGTTTGAACTTCCCGGCAGTCATCCGGTTACCAGGATACTGGAAGAGCAAGGAATTCCGATTGAGGAAGATAAGCAACTGATTGTAAGCCGCCGCTTATCAACTCATGGAAAAAATGTAACCTTGGTAAACGGGTGTAATGTACCTGTATCCATTTTGCGAAAAATCGGCGGAGTTCTCGTGGATATGCACGGACAACATGAGAACCAGGCCTTATTGCGGCCCGAATTCTATTTAACTTTGGTTGATGCCTGCACAACCGGGATACAGCCGGTTCTTGCATCGTATCAAACGATCTATCAAGAATGGCTCGAAGTCACCAAACAGTTGTCGGCTATGGAAGCCAGCGCCCGGGAACGGGCCCAGCGACTGGATATGCTGACTTGGCAAACCCAGGAAATTAGCGCAGCCAACCTTAGGATCGGCGAAGAAACAGCGATACAGAATGAAATATCTCTCCTTACCAATGCAGAGAAGATCAATAAATCCATCCAGCATATTTATTCGCTATTTTATCAAGGCCAGTCAGGGGATCACAATGGCGTTATTGCCGACTTGGCGGAAATAAAACGGGAAATAGAGCATATTGCGCGCTATGATGAACGATTGCAAGTATTTTTGTCTGCTATCAATGACGCTTTCTATCAGTTGGAGGAAGCAGGAAGCGGTCTGCGTGATTATGGGGAAAATATGGATTTTGATTCAAACCGCTTGTCCCAGTTGCAGGAACGAATGGACATTCTTTACAAACTCAAGAAAAAATATGGGGCCACAGAGGAAGAAATTTTAGCTTATTACCAGCAAGCTTTGGAAGAGTTGGACTCCATTGTGAACCATGAAGAACGAACGGCGAATTATGTTAAACGCCGTGATCAGCTTCAGGTGCGACTGCGCGCAGCTGCTGATCAACTGCATTACCTGCGCAGCCGGTCAGCGGAAACCATGGCGAAGCAAATCTGTTCTCATTTGGCGGATATGGGGATGCCCAAAGCAATATTGACTGCAAAAGTGATTCCTGCCGGTACTTATTCTTTGACTGGCGCGGATGAGTTGGATTTGTTATTTTCGGCAAATCCGGGCGAAGAACCGAAACCGTTGCAAAAAATCGCTTCCGGAGGTGAATTATCGCGGATCGCTTTGGCGATAAAGTCTGTTTCCGCTGAACGGGATGATATGGGCACCATGGTTTTCGATGAAATTGACACAGGGATCGGCGGACAGACCGCACGAATGGTGGGCGAAAAAATTGGCCGGGTCGGTTGTGAAAAACAAGTTTTATGCATTACGCACCTGCCGCATATCGCTTGTATGGCGGATTCGCATATTTATATTGAAAAAAGCGTGAACGATGAGCGGACCCAGACGGTTGTCCGAACCTTGGACCATCCTGCTAGATTAATCGAACTTACCCGAATGATGGGCGGCGATAATTTAAACAGGCTGGCAGTGGAAAACGCGGAACAATTGCTGGCTGCCGCGCAGGCCAAGAAACAAAGTTGGAAAAAGGAAAAGAAAGAAACAAGGATTGAAGGAGAACGAGATGGAAGCGTATGAACAATTATTAAAAGGTAATTCACGGGTGAAAATCTTAATGGGCGAGTTTGGAAGCGGAAAGACGGAATTGGCCATGAATTATGCGTTGGCATTGCGCGCCAACGGTACCAATACTGCAATCGTCGATATTGATTTGGTGAAGCCTTATTTTCGGACACGCGACCATAATCATGTTTTGGAGGAACGCGGAGTCGTATTGGTTGCCCCGGATAAACGGCTGTCAAATTCAGATTTGCCGATCCTCCCGCATGATCTGTCGAGAATACTGTGTGATACGAACTATCATGTGATTATGGACGTTGGCGGCGGGGAATCTGCAATTGTCCTTGGTCAACTGCAACAGCAGTTAAAGGCAGCTTCTTACCAAGCCAGTATGGTAATTAATACCTGCCGGCCTTTTACCAGGGATAAAGACGGAATTATTCAGACGCTGCGCCGCATCGAGCAAGTTTCACGGTTACAAATCAGCGGCTTGATTTCCAATACCAATATTGCTCAGGAAACTACCAGCGCGCATGTCTATGAGGGACTGAAAATTGTTGAGGCTGTGGCAGCAGAACTGCAATTACCAATTTTATGGGTAGTTGTGCCGGATTGGCTGGCGGAAAATGTGAAAGTCGATTATCCCATGTTTGTTTTAAAACGGCAAATACAATATCCAGGAACAGTATAATACAAATATAAGTGAGCCTTAGGTTCGGAGGGGGATATTGTCCCCGCCGAACCCTTAGAGCGAACTTAAGACTGAGGCTCGAAATCTTTGATTTCGCGAAGCCGAAGTTTCCCTTTAGGGTTTCGAGTGTTATAGCCTGT
>JAGFXW010000113.1 GCA_017861495.1 Bacillota bacterium | reverse complement strand
GGCGATTGTCGAAAAAGACGCGCCCTACACGGTTGCCGGACGGTGTTCCGTATTTTGCAAATCCGATTGCACCCATGCGCTCAATAAAGGCATGGCGAAAGGACGGGTCATTGCCGGACTTTGCCAGATGATGGGCAACAAGATCTTGGAATTGCTGCATAAAAGCCGGGCCCAGAAAATTTTATTTATTGGCAGTACAACCAAAAACCATACCATGCTCCATTTTATTAACCAAGAATTAAATGATGCCGCAGAAATGGTAGTGGCCGATGAAGCAACGTATTTTGAGGCGTTGGGAGCATCGATTTGGGCAATGGAAAATGACTCTCTTCTTACCAATAAAGAAACCATTTTAAAAGAGCAAAGTGAACATCACTCCTTTGTATTTTTACCCGCCATTAAGGACTTTGAAAGCAAAGTGACTTTTAAAACGATGCGTCACGTGGCGTCGGAGCCTAATGAGGAATATATTATCGGCCTGGATGTGGGGTCGACGACGACAAAAGCTGTCCTTATGCGCAGAAGGGACTTGGCACTTAGCGCTTCTATTTACTTACGGACAAATGGCGACCCCATTCTCGCCTCCCGTCAATGTTACGCGGAACTGTTAAAGCAGACTGCCGTGCCGATTCAGATAGTTGCCGTCGGCGTAACCGGCTCCGGTCGGCAAATTGCAGGCATCCACGCCCAAACGGACGGCGTCGTGAACGAAATCATTGCCCATGCCACGGCAGCCGTGCATTTTGATCCCGAAGTGGACACGATTTTTGAAATTGGCGGGCAAGATGCCAAGTATACGTATATCACCAACATGGTTCCATCGGATTATGCGATGAACGAAGCTTGTTCTGCCGGGACCGGATCCTTCTTAGAAGAGGCGGCCAAAGAAACAATGGGTATCGATACGCTCGAAATTGCCGACATAGCCCTTGGCAGCACGGCTCCCCCCAACTTCAATGACCAGTGTTCTGCGTTTATCTCCTCTGACATTAAAACAGCAATCCAGGAAGGCATCAAAAAAGAAGACGTGGTAGCGGGTCTGGTTTATTCCATTTGCCAAAACTACACCAACCGCGTTAAAGGCAACCGCTTGGTCGGCAAGAAGGTCTTTATGCAGGGCGGCGTCTGTTACAACAGAGCGATCCCTATGGCTATGGCGGCATTGACCGGCAAAGAAATCATTGTGCCGCCGGAACCGGGTTTAATGGGCGCTTATGGTGTGGCGCTGGACATACAAAACAAATTGGACTTGGGCTTGCTAACGAAGCAGTTGTTTGATTTGTCAGAGCTTGCCAACCGCGAAGTCAAATACGACAAACCCTTTGTTTGTGCCGGCGGCAAAGAAAAATGCGACCGCAAATGCCAAATCAACATGATTTGCATCAATGGCAAAAAATTTCCGTTTGGCGGCGCCTGCAATAAATACTACAACATGCGCAAAAATGTGGATTATAACATCGAAGACCTTGATTTAGTGGCGCTGCGCGAACGCTTGACCTTTGAAACCTATGCAAAGCCTGCAGTAAATTCGAACGGCAAAAAAATGGGCATGATTAAATCGTTGCTGACAAATAGTTTGTATCCGTTTTACCATGCTTTTTTCAGCACTTTGGGATACGAAGTGGTCCTGGCCGATCAGATCAACGATGATGGCATCGAGCGCAAAGGGGCGGCATTTTGCTACCCCGTCGAACAATCGCATGGCTTTTTGCAATCGCTCCTGCACCAATCGGTTGATTATCTCTTTTTGCCCCATGTCATGGGCATGTTCGTAAAAAACGGTATTGACGCCAGCGTAACGTGTCCGTTGGTCCAGGGTGAACCATATTATTTAAAAACAGCCTTTCCCGAGTTGAAAACACGGAATGTCCTCTCGCCGATGATCGACTTTTCCAATGGCTTTGCTGAGGTCAAAGAAAGTTTCACCGCGATGGGCAGGGAACTGGGGTTTGATAAAAATCAATGCATCCGTGCTTTCGAAGCCGCTGTGGCGAATTATCAAGCCTATCAGCGTCAAATGAAGGTTATCGGCACGGACGTCCTCGCCAAATTGCATGCTGAGCCTGATAAAATTGGTATCGTATTATTTGGCAGACCTTATAGCGCCTTATCGAAAAATGCCAATATGGGAATACCGCATAAATTTGCTTCCCGCGGCCAGCTTATCATTCCTTGGGAATTTATGAATATGGAAGAGGAAACACCAATTCATCATATGTTCTGGTCGATGGGCCAGTTGCTGTTAAAAACAGCGCAAACCGTAAAAAATGACGACCAGTTATTCGGTACCTACATTACGAATTTTAGTTGCGGTCCGGATAGTTTCATTATTGGTTATTTCCGGGATATTTTAGGCCAAAAACCGTCACTTACGCTGGAACTGGACAGTCATACGGCTGATGCCGGCATTGATACCCGCATCGAAGCGTTTCTCGATGTGATTAAAAGCTATCGGGAGCTAACCGGCAAGCAACCGCTTCTTGCCGGCAATGAATATCGCGAGGCCGAACTGGTTGTAGAGAATGGCAAGAGTTTTATCATTACTTCCAACAACGAGAAGGTTGCCTTGAAAGATCCACGTGTCGAATTGATTGTTCCGTCAATGGGTGAAATCGGTTCCCGCTTATTAGCTGCCAGTATTCGCCATGCCGGGGCGAAAGCCAGATATTTAAGCCCGGCCACAGAGGATGATTTGGTGGTGGGACGGGCTAATTCTTCCTGTAAAGAGTGTTTGCCGTATATCCTGGTCGCCGGCAGCGTCTTACGGGATATCGCCAAACGGCAAAACGAAGACGAACTTCGGGTTTACTTCATCGTCGACAGCTCCGGACCCTGCCGCTTTGGGCAATACCAGATCGCGATAAAGCGGCTGATTCAAAAATTCCAAATCAAAAATGTGGTTATTCTGTCGTTAACTTCCGATAACGGGTATGCCGGCTTGGGCGGTGATTTTCAACTAAGGGCCTGGCAGTCCATTCTTATTTCCGATGTGTTGGCAGATATATACAGCGCGCTGTTAGTCATGCCCAAAGACAAGGAACGGGCAATGAACATCTTCCGTCACCAGCTTGCACTGATTGAAACAACCGTTGAAAGAGGTTCCTGGCGGCAAGTGAAGCGGAGTTTGGAACAATTTTCGCAGGAATTGGCAAAAATACCGGTAAAACAAACCCTAGAAGATACCCCCTCCATTGCCCTGCTGGGTGAAATATTTGTGAGGATTGACGGCTTCTCGCGTAAATATTTGGTAGAAACCATGGCCGAAAAAGGCATCATGGTAAAAGTGGCCCCCGTAACCGAATTTGTGTACTTTTGTGACTTCATTCTGGAAAAAGCGTATTATCATGTGAAAAGTTCATTTATCACCCGGACGATGTCTCTCGTTAAAAGTTATTTTAAAAAGAAGTATGAAAAAAAGGTCAAACAAATATTGGCAAAATCCGGCTTCTATACCTATCATCTCATTGATGTTGCAGCGATGACAAGCAATACGGAACATCTCATTTCGCCCCGCTTTACTGCCGGCGATGCTACGCTAACCGTAGCAAGCGCGATAAATGAAATCGTTGACGAAGTGGACGGAGTGATTTCCATCTCACCGTTTGGGTGCATGCCAAGCCGCATTGCGGAAGCAATCATTTCGGAAACGATCAGTCAGGAAAAAATCAAGATCACCCATAACCAGGAACTTGTTTCGGCGGTACTGCAAAATCATCCGGCCTTGCCGTTTTTGGCGATTGAAAGCGATGGCAATCCATTCCCGCAAGTTGTCGATGCCAAGCTGGAGATATTTTGTCTGCAGGTACTGCGTCTCCATAATACGGCGCGCAAGCATCGCATGGAATAAAAACAGACCTGTTTGCACTCTTTGTGAAAAATGCAAACAGGTCTATCCCTTTATCCACGCTCTAGAGCCGCCTTTCGGCGGCTTTATTATTGCAACGCTTGTCTTTGGTTTGGATGCTTTGCAGGCTTTACCAACAAAATAGATAACTATGCGATCGTCGCCGCACCGGCAAACTGTGCAGAACTCATCATGGTATCGTAATCTGCAGTACCGGCCAAATAACCAATTTTTAGCGTGTCTCCTCAATAATCTTTTGTGCAAACAAGCGGGAATGTTCCGCCTTTTCATCCGTCATAAATATAGAATTATACCCCAAATCACGTTCCGCAAGCGTTCCGACATATTGCAACCGCGAATGTTTACAGTATCGTTTGATCCCCTCTTCAAATAAATCGGCTGCGGTTTCGGGTTTATAGCCGCAGGTCGTTATAATAGCCAGTTTCTTCCCCGCCCATAGCGCCGGTCCCTTTTCATCGCCATAATATTTGTTCATGCCATATACCAGGCGGTCGAGTACCGCTTTCATCGGCGGCGTGCAATACCATGAGTAAATCGGCGTAGCCAGGACAATAACATCGCTGGCATACACTTTATCGAAAATTTCCTGGCCATCATCCTGATAACGACAGCCAAAAATTGTCCAATCCTTCTGACAAGACCGGCAGGCAACACATGGTTCTATCCTCTTGTCATGAAGCCAAATGGTCTCCGGCTGGATATCATTAAGCGTAAGTTCCTGGATAAACGGAGTTAAAAGCGCCGCGGTATTTCCTTGTTTTCTTGGGCTTCCCATAAGAATACAGCACTTCATTGCATTGTCATCTCCTTAAAAAACCTTATTTAATACCAGACATCCCATATTACCAATATTCCCTTTAATCGTTTTGTCTGTCGTCATGGCTGGAGGAATTATGGAATGAATAGGCCACTCCCAGTAAAAAATGACAAGCGCCCTATGCCATTTACCAGACAACGGGGCGCTTACTTTAATTTCTAAAAATCCACCTGCTATTGTACAGCTTTTACAGAAATGTATTTTTGGGCTTGACCAACGATTTGATCGGTTTTCATGGATTGATACGCGTAAGTAATCAACTGGATTACCTTTGCAATAAGAGCCGGATCATCGGAAACACCGATCATGCCTGATATCTTATTGCCAATTTTCGGGATCAAAGCATTTTCGTCACCGAGTATTTCTCTCGACGCCGAAAGATATACTTCCATCTCATCAATTTTCGAAAAAAAACTTTTATAAAAAAAACTACCTTGCTTTTGGTTCCCGGACAGTTCCGGATATTGGCTTAAAAAAGCACTTACCGCCGCCGGAGTACAAGTTCCTGCAATATATTCATGAAGTATTTTTATCTGGGCAAATGACAATTTCGTAAAAGCGGCGCGCAAAACAAGATGTCTGAACAAATATAGATATTCATAATAGAGATATATTTTAAGATTAGCATCTTCATTTGGCAATTTCATGAATGAACAAGTATTCTCGTAGCAATACTTCGTCGTAGACGTAATAACATCATCGACCCGTTGTAATATGCCCATATTTTTCTTGATGTCGTCTGTTGTTTGATGGTTCTTATCCTTAAAAATATTGAATAGTTTTTTAAACATCTGTATAAAACACTACCTATCAAATTGTTATTCTTGTATAAACATCATCGCAAGTATCGCAACAGGACCGTTCGCGCTCAAACTCATCCAATCGCATAGCCGGCGCAGCCTTCTTTTTGCCAACATAAGAAAAAGACCAGAAATCATCTGATCTATTTACACTAAACAAAATTGCAACCTGGCAATCTTTGCATTGAAAATGCATCTAGACCCACGGCTTTGCGTCCCCGTCTTTCGGCGAGTTTGCCAGTATACTCTTGTCCACAAATTATTTTACAACATATTAAACACCTAGTCCAGTGAAAAATAATTAAAAAACAATTTACTGCAATGCTTATGGTTAAAATAGTGCTTGCAAACAAAAGAACAATCCTCTCAACTAAGAAAGAATTGTTCTTTGCCGTTAAATCTTTTACGTTACATTACATTTCCTTCGAAAATTGATCTTTCCCGACGCCACAAACAGGGCATACCCAATTATCAGGAATATCCTCAAACTTTGTACCAGGTGCTATGCCGGAATCAGGATCTCCCTGCTCCTCATCATAAATATACCCGCAAACTGAACAGATCCATTTAGCCATTTACATCACACCTCTTTCTATTATTTTACCTAATTAATAGTTATCCGCTTTGATGGCGAAATACGCTTTAGGATGATCACAAACAGGACACATTTCAGGCGCTTCATAGCCGTAATGGACGTGGCCGCAATTAGCGCATATCCACATTTGCTTGTCTTCGCGTTTAAAAACAGTACCGTTTTGTAAATTGTCGAGCAATTTTTTGTAGCGTTGTTCATGCTCTTTTTCAATCACCGCTACCGACTCAAAGAGAAGCGCAATTTTTTCAAACCCTTCTTCTTTTGCAGTTTTTGCAAAACCGGCATACATATCGGTCCATTCATAATGTTCGCCTGCAGCTGCGTCAGCCAGGTTCGCATCGGTATCGGGCACTCCGTCATGCAGCAACTTAAACCAGATTTTCGCATGTTCCTTTTCATTGCCGGCCGTCTGTTCAAAAAAATCGGCAATTTGATTGAAACCTTCCTTACGGGCTTTGGACGCGTAATACGTATATTTATTGGTCGCCTGCGATTCTCCGGCAAAAGCTGCCAAGAGGTTCGCCTCGGTTTTTGATCCTTTTAATTCCATGAGTTGACTCTCCTTTGATCATTAAGTAGTGGTTAGATAGTAGTTTTCCAGAGACCATGAAGATTGCAGTACGCATAAATATCGGCTTTTTCCCTATCGCATAAGACAGTTTCCGGTTTATCCCCCGGTGAGAGAATAACGCGATGTATACCGGTAGCATAGACAACTGCAATCCATTCAATATAATGAGCTTCTGTCATAGGATGTTCCACGCTGCCAACTTTAATATGCAAAGCGCCGTCTTTTCGTTCCGCAACCGGCAGATGTTTTTCCACTGCGGCTTCCGTGGTATTGGCCGCAAGCTTTTCCATCGGTTGGCCGCAACAAACCATTTGGCCTCCGCCAATTTTGATCGACTCAACAAAATTGCCGCAGATGTTGCAACGGTAAAATTGAATTTCTTCCCTCATTCCGCTAACCTCACTCTCGTTTTTATAGATTTTAACCATTCATTGATTATATGCGTTTGCCAATTGTCTGCATCAATGTTTGTCAAATGCACGTAATGGTTATTTGTTGATAACATTTCAACACAAAATCTTATTTCCCTCTTTTTATTTACTAATTTTACAAAATTTTTATTTATACACAAACAATGGGTACCTTCTTTGCCAAAAATTCAACCAAAAAAGCCAGCTACTCCTTGCAAGCAACTGGCGAACCTGACTATTCATTTTTTTTAATATCAATTTGTTCGAAGCGATCCGCGATTCGTTGCAACGATTTTGACATCCGCGTCAACAGTATTAAAACATATATAATAACGCCGGCCCAGACAACGAAAAACAACAGGGGAAGAAAAGCGAATATACCAAAATACTCCGGTCTCATCATCGCAATCACCCTTTTATTTTTATTTCGTAGGTCGGGGATCAACAGGCTATAACACTCGAACTAAGTTCGCTCTAAGGGTTCGGCGGGGGCAATAACCCCCTCCGAACCTAAGGCTCACTTATATCATATCACATTTTTGACCCAGATCCTAGTTTGTGACAAATTATAGCTGCGCCGCTTATTTGATTAAATCACCATACGCTGCTTGAGCAAAGATAACAATGGCCAACCACAAGATGAAAAACAGGACCGGTTTTAGTATTTTCGGATTTAGCATTTTCGATTTTGGCATGTGGATATTCATCCCCCTCAACATTCCTCTACCATAATCATTATACCCAAACTTAGGACATTTGTCAGGGGGCAAAAACGCTAAAACTTCAGGAAGATCACTCCGCCCGGCCTTTTGAAGGTTCCACCTTATTGCCTTTGATGATCGATGTTTTATAGCCATCGGCGCGTCTGCCGTTGTGCAAAGGATTATTGGGGCAGTAACAATTATAACTAATGTGCAGACAAGCTTCACACTTGCCGTTGTTTTGCGCGCAATACGGGTTCAAAATTTCACCTTCCGATAGTTTCTTCGATATTTCAAATTTATAATACCGTTACTTTCTTTGAAATTCCTTTGAAACAACATCGATCGATAACTTTTTTTGCAACTGGTTCCGCTTATTCAAACGGTATTCCTATTTGTTCTTCAATCCATTGCCGCGTTTCCGGATGCAAAATAATTCTGTCCCGGTTCTGACGATACCAGGGAATAATGTCAAGCCGGCCTGGAATGCGGGCCACAGCCCGCCAATCGGCAAGCATTTCCCTACGGTATTCATCCGTCATAGGAAACACTTTACATGAACCATCATCAAGAGTGGTCACCCACCATTGCCAATGATGGGGATTCTTGTGATAGTGCCAGACCCAGCTGAAGGCGAGCTCGTCACAAACCCGAATATTTCCTTGCGCATCCCGTGAACATTGATTTTTCAACCGTCTTCGCGGGCCCCTCTCACTCGCATTGAATTTACTAAGGTCATGGGTTAACCCTCGCCAAAGTATCCCCAGTTTATAAGCTTCCGACAAAACATGCCATTTATGCCGCATGACATCGTAAAAATAGTACAGTGCACTTCTCATTTTAATCACCCTAAAAATGAATGTAGACTTACTTCAGGCAGAGTTTTTCCCGCGGGACACAGGCACCCGCCGAGCACAGGCTGTGTGAAGATAATACCACAATTTATAGCTTGTTTCCTGCCGACTTTTTCCTTACTGCGGTTTTTTTCCATCCTATACGCAAAAACTGCGCCAAAAGCCTAAGCTTTGGCACAGCGTCTATTGATGCAAACCGATCTGAACCACAAAAATTTTTTACACTATTTCAGTATTACTGAATTTTTTTCATAACTGTTTATCGCAGTTGCTGTGATGTAATTCATGCCGACACCAGACTGTCCGCTGGCATTACTCTGTGCAGAACCGGGTCCGGAACTAATTTTTGATGTCGATCCACAGCCGCCGCAGCCACTGCAAACAGCATTTCCTAAAGGACAGGAGGTACTGCCTGCGGACGCCGAGCTGCTTCCGTTTTGCGCAGTTCCACTAGTTGCAGCCGTGCCACTGCCGGACGTACTGCTTAACTCTACGACAGCTGCCGCCCCAATGCTCGAAGCCGTGTCGGACTGGGTTGTATTCTGGGATTGTTGCACAGCCTGAGTTAGATAAGATGATACAGAAATGCCGTTACTGGCAGAAATATTCATCGAAATCCTCCCTGCTAAATTGGCAATAACTAAAATAATAATAACCCCTGATCCTTTGATTTAAATTGGAAAACATACCATAAACCGCAAAAATGCACAGTAAATTATTTCATCCGCGCCAAACCGCTTATCGCAAAAGCTCCCGGACAAACTCCGGTAATACAAAGCAGCTTTTTTGAATGCCCTGGTTGTAGTATCGCCCCGGCAAACCCGATATTTTCGTGGCATCGACATGCAGTGGATCATATTTCCTGGAACCAATTGTAAAACAATGCAATCCGCCCGGATAAAGCGGTATATTCGCCAAATAAAGGCGCGCGATAGGAAATAGGTCATTGATATCCTGATACGACTTGCGGACTAACTCTTGGTGATAAAAAGGCGATTCCGTTTGTTGCACAAACAATCCGTCCGGTTTTAACGCTTTATACACATCGCGGTAAAATTCCGCCGTGAAAAGTCCTTCTCCCGGTCCGATCGGATCGGAACAATCCACAATAATCACATCGTACCGGCCTTCTGTATTCTTCACATGCTGGATCCCATCCCCAATGCGCAAGTGTAATTTCGGATGGTTGGCAATCATTGCCGAACTAATTTCCGGCAAATATTTTTTGCTGACTTCAACCACAATCCCATCAATTTCAACCATGTCTACCTGCTGAACCGCCGGATTTTTGACAACTTCACGCACACAACCGCCGTCCCCGCCGCCAATCACCAAAACATGCGCCGGTTGCGGGTGAACATTCAGCGGCACATGGGAAATCATTTCATGATAAATATATTCATCAAAGATGGATGTCTGAAAAACACCATCCAATACCAGCATCCGCCCAAACTCAACCGTGTCCACCACACTGATTTCCTGATAATCGGATTTTCCGCTAAATAAAGTTTCCTTAATCCGGCATGTCAATCCCAAATTTTGAGTCTGAAAAACTTACAAATTCCTACAAAATACTTAGATTATTACTATTTCAGTCTATCACGCATTGCGTTATTTTTCAACTTTTGTCCGGTTTTATCCTGAAATACCTAAATTTCACCTGGGATCTGGCAGGATATCGGAAACGCGTATGGAAATATTAGTAATATAAATGTAGACTTACTTCAGGTGGAGTTTATACTCCGCCTGAAGTGCCTGTGCCCGGAGGGTATAGTCGAATTTATTTCGAGCTACAGCCTGTTGATCCGTTTATAAGAGGACGGATCTTACAGGCTGTGCGAAGGGGAAGGCCCGATTGCGATATCATCTATTCGATGGAGTGATCGGGCTTTTGTGTACAACAACCGGTAAGCAAAGGAGGATTTGCTATGTTAAATGATGTCGATATCGCTTTACGCTTGCTGATCGCTTGTGTTTTCGGCGGTATCATTGGATACGAACGCCAATCCAGACGAAAATCAGCTGGTTTTCGGACGCATGTCCTTGTTTCTTTAGGTTCTTGCCTGATCATGACCTTATCATTAAATATCTATTACGGTGTACAGGGATTTACGAACGCCGACCCGGCCCGTCTGGCCGCGCAAGTTGTCAGCGGTATCGGCTTTATCGGCGCCGGTACAATCATTAAAGAAGGATTGACGATTAGAGGATTAACAACGGCAGCCAGTTTGTGGACTGTATCCGGTGTCGGTCTGGCGGTAGGCTCCGGTTACTTTATCAGCGCTTTGTTGGCTACGCTGTTAGCCTTTATTACTTTGACCGCCCTCACCCGCCTGGAATCGCGGATTTGCAGCCCAACCACTCTCCATTTGTATATCATTTCCGTCGATATACCGGGCCAAATCGGAAAAATCACTTCCTGTATCGGCCAACGAGGCTACAGCATCAGTGATATTATGGTGGAAGACAAGCCCCGATCCAAAGTCGGACTTTCCTTGATTGTGGATACACTGGGCAATCCGAATAGTCCCGAATTAATCGAACAGTTACGCAAGCTTCCCGGCATAACAACCGTTGAAATCAATTAATATTTCAGCCGCCTTTGATCCTTAACCACTTTTCTCATCGCCGCATTAACGATTCGCAGCATGAAATACCAGAAAAAATGAAGGGGATGTGCTATAATAGCATTTGATTACTGAATTGCGGAAAAGGGGTCATATTCTTGTTGAAAAAATGTTTGCTTGTAACCATGTTGCTTTTGCTCTTGGCCGGTCCAGTCTGCCTGGCTTCTCCTGCCGATGACAACGCAATGTTTGCTGTCGCGTTGTATATTGATACATCAGGGCATTATGTCCCTGGCGTAGACATTCTCAACAAAGCGTTAAATGAAATTATCCGGTTTAAAATCAATGCCTTGTTTTTGGGCAGCGAAGTCCATTCCGGCAACGAGGTACTGCGGGACCTGAACCGGGTGGGCATCAACAACACGGCATCAGCTACTTCGGATTCTTTAGCCGCCTACGCCGAAGCAACCCATGTAAATTACGTCATACTCTTTACAATCCGTCCTGCTGATGCATCCATGGATTTAAAAGCATTTTCCAAAGCGAACGGCACCTTAATCGCCGACAAAACAGTAACCCGTCCGGATGGATCGGACACCTTGTCAACCTTGGATACACTTTCAGCTATGATTAGCACTGAAATTTCTCAATTATTCCAGATTATCCATTCCTAAATAAACGCAGGGAATACTATCCCGCCGCATGAAAAAACAAGTCCGTATCACACTGATGAACACATCACTCGTGATACGGACTTACTATTTTCATACGTTTAACGGCCTCAACTCCTGCCTCTTCCATTCTTACTGCTTATGACGCATAAACGACGGAACATTAAAATCATCCTGTTGGGCAGAATCCTTGACCGGTTCAGGTTCAATGGAAAACCGCCGTAAAGCGCCCTGGTTGTCCTCTTGCGGACGATCCCCGGAAACCCGGTTCGCTTGAAATCCCGTGGCAATGATCGTTACTCTAACCGAATCCGTTAAACTTTCATCAATATCGGCGCCGAAAATAATATTGGCCTGCGGATCGGCGCAATCATTGATCAAGGCCATCGCTTCGTTAATTTCCGGGAGCGCGATATCACAACTGCCGGTTACATTGACTAAAATCCCCTGAGCCCCATGGATAGACGTCTCAAACAGCGGATTTTGGATAGCAGACCGCACTGCATCCACTACGCGGGTTTCTCCCCGTCCAAGCCCAATACCCATCAGCGTTCGGCCGCCGCCGCTCAGAACCGTCTTAACATCGGCAAAATCAAGATTTACCAACGCCGGTTTTACAATCAAATCGGAGATGCCTTGTATGCCTTGGCGCAATAAATCATCGGCAATGCGAAACGCCTTCAATGCCGGCGTTTTTTTATCAATAACCAGAAACAGCCGGTCGTTGGCAATCGTAAGAAACGAATCAACAACCGCCGCTAATTTTTTCAGTCCCTCTTCCGCTTGTTGTACTCGTTTCCGGCCTTCAAATTTAAAAGGGGTGGTTACGACCGCCAGCGTCAACGCGCCAATTTCACGCGCGCACTCCGCAACGACGGGCGAAGCGCCGGTTCCGGTTCCGCCGCCCATGCCGGCGGCAATGAAAACTATATCGGCGCCAGCTAACACATTTTTGATTTTTTCACGGCTTTCCAGCGCCGCCAACTCACCCAATCTAGCATCCGCACCGGTTCCCAGGCCTTTGGTCAGCCGCTCGCCAATTTGGATACAGCGGTTCGCTTTAGAAAGAGCCAATGCCTGAACATCCGTATTCACGGCAATAAAATCAGCCTGCAATCCAGCATCAACCATGCGGTTCAATGCATTATTTCCCGCTCCGCCTACCCCGACAACTTTAATCCTGGTAAAATTCGCATTATTCTCTGCGGCGCTCATAAAGCTCTCCTTCCTTACTTATGGCTTCCTACACAGATTATATCACGGCAATACGCTTGTATTTTCAATATATTCGACAAATTTTACCGAAAACCTGTAATAAGCCAAGAAGAAGACGGCGCCCTCCGCAGAGAACGCCGCCCTAATCCACTCTATTCGTTTTCTTGTTTCAGCAACGGAACAGTCAAACCAGCCATCGGCATAACGATAATGCTGCGCCGCGGCCGCAATTTGCCATATGCCCGTTGTAAGGCTTCCCGCATCGTAGCGGCCGGCGTAAAGAGAAGTTTACGCGCCAATTCCGGTTCAAGGGAGGAAACAAGGATGAACTCCGCTTTTTTCATCAAACGAGTTACTGAATAGGCCTTGTGGGCGCCAATCTGGAAATCCGCCCGCAATTCGGCTTCAACCTGTTCCGGGGTTGTGCACCGCTCCATGATCTGCTCATAAAGAGAGGAGCCGGAACCTTCAATACATTCGCCAATCATGATCACTACGCCGCCATCGCGGACCGCACACGCCGCATTGTCCATCGCTTTTTGCAATTGGTAAATATTTACATCCTTAGGATATCCTCCGCAGCTGGCGATAACCAAATCAGCCTGTTCCGGGATCGGAACCCCATAAACCTCGTCCACGAATTTGCACGCTTCCAGATGGGCCTTAATGTAATCGCCGGCAAATACCTTCAGCAATTGCTTTTTCTCATCCAATACAACATTGAGCAGGAAGGACGGACGGCACATTTCCACGCCTTCTATTTGGTCCAAATAAACCGGATTATTCTCCAGCTTACCGATCATCGCGTTCGGATCAAGCATCAAGCTGTGGTTATGTCGGATCGTCTCACTGTAAGCAACTCCGGGCAGCATAGCTTTCCGCCCGCCGCCAAAACCAGCAAAGAAGTGGTGCACCACACTGCCGGTACAAATAACATGGTCTACTTCTGTCACCAACTTGTTGAAATACACCGGAGTTCCCCGGGAGGTTGTGCCAAAATGCTGGAATTGGTTGATGTCTTTGGCATCGCTATTGTACATTTTCACCCGCTTGGCCACTTCCGTGCCCACGGCTTCCACCATTTCCGCTTCTTCCATCAACCGATGCATTCCCAGCGCAAATACAATTCGCACATTTTGATCCGGTACACCGGCCGCATTTAACTCATCCAATAAAACGGGCAAGAAGACATGACTATTGGCAACTCGCGTTGGATCATTGACAATAATCGCTACCGTTTGGTCCGGCTTGATCATTTCCCGCAGCGGAGCAGCTCCAATCGGGTTCGCAATCGCTTCCCGGACCGCCGCAGCCGGATCTGCTACCGCGGGGAACGCGTTAATCTTCAATTCATTAATGACCAAGTTCGAATGAAGATCAATTTCGAGTTCTGTTTTTCCATACTTAAACGTGTATTCTTTGACGTTTTTTATCATGCCCAAACCACCTTTGAAAAAATTATCCACATCTAATTCATAATTTTACCACAAATCAATCAACATTCGCTACTATTAAATTTGCATGCAATGGAAAACGGCTTACCAACGAGATGTTCGCTGTAAGCCGTAGATGGTGACTATTTATTGCGCATCCAAGGCGGAATATCCAAATCAATTCCTTTGAACGGTTCAAAGGATACTTTTGCTCCGGAAGAAGAATTACCGGATTTATTCGGCGGCAACAAGGTTTTCAAGTCAAAGCCGGTAGCAATAACTGTTACCCGGACTTCATCGTCATTAAATTTTTCATCGATAGCCGCGCCAAAAATAATGGTTGCTTCCGGATCTACCGCATTGGCAATAATATCCGCCGCCTCATTAATTTCAAACAACGTAGTGCTAGGTCCGCCGGTAAAGCTCAACAGAACGCCCTTGGCGCCGTCGATGGACATTTCCAGCAAAGGACTCTTAATCGCCGCTTCCACAGCGTCCATAGACCGGTTATCGCCCTTGCCGATACCAATTCCCATCAATGCCGAACCGGCTTCCATCATGATTGTTTTCACATCATTAAAGTCCAGGTTGATCATCGCAGGAACAGCAATCAAATCGGAAATTCCCTGTACGCCCTGCCGCAATACGTCATCCGCAATACGGAATGCTTCAATCATCGGCGTACGTTTATCCACCACTTGCAATAAACGGTCGTTCGGGATCGTGATTAATGTATCCACTTTTTCTTTCAGACGGGTAATCCCGGATTCGGCTTGATTGTGACGCCGGCGTCCTTCAAATGTAAACGGCTTGGTCACAACACCAACAGTCAACGCTCCCAATTCTTTGGCGCACTCGGCAACGATCGGCGCCGCCCCGGTTCCGGTTCCACCGCCCATACCGGCAGTGATGAACACCATGTCGGCTCCTTTTAAGGCGCTCATAATTTGATCCCGGCTTTCCTCCGCCGCTTTCTGCCCTATTTCTGGGTTCGCGCCTGCGCCCAATCCTTTTGTCAGCTTCTCGCCGATCTGAATTCGATAGCTTGCCTGCGATTGCAACAACGCTTGTCCATCAGTATTTACCGAAACAAATTCTACTCCCTGTAAGCCGGTTGCAATCATACGGTTGATCGCATTATTGCCGCCTCCTCCGACTCCTACTACCTTAATGGCAGCAAACTGATCCAAATCCATATCAAATTCGAGCATTGGCTGAGTTCCTCCTTAATATTACACTCTATATTCCACGATCAGAAAA
>JAGFXW010000112.1 GCA_017861495.1 Bacillota bacterium | reverse complement strand
GTTGTATTTTGATATTTTGAAATTTTTGGCGAAGGATAGCGTGGAATCACCGACCGTATCCTGGATTTTCCGGGTAACGCCGTATATTTACTTTGCTGCTGCGGTGGCTGCTGCTGCGCTGCTTCCCATTTGGCTGAGCGGCAGCGGCTTGGCCAATAATTTGCTTGTTTTTATTTATACCTTGGCAATTGGCCGTTTTTTCCTGGTGCTTGCTTCTTTGGACGCCGGCAGTGCGTTCGGCGGCATGGGCGGATCGCGTGAGATGTATATTTCGGTGTTGGTGGAGCCGGTGTTGCTGTTGGCGATGCTGACGGTTGCCGTGCGCAGCGGATCGACCAATTTGTTTGCAATGGCCGGTACGGCAATGCAGGAGTCCTTTTCGCTATCGTATTTCTTTGCTGCCTGTGCGTTTTTTATTGTAATGCTGGCCGAGAGCGGGCGCATTCCGGTCGATAATCCGGATACGCATTTGGAGCTCACGATGATCCACGAAGGGATGGTGCTGGAGTATTCAGGCCGTCCGTTGGGGTTGATTTTTTGGGCGGTTGCGTTGAAACAGCTGATCTTGATCTTATTGTTCGTATTGTTATTTATTCCCTGGCCTTTGGCGGGTGTGGTGTCGCCGTGGGTACAGGTTTTATCGATTGTGGCGAAAGTCGTCCTTGTCGCTGTGTCGCTGGCGGTAGCTGAAACGATTACCAACAAGATGCGGCTGTTTAAAGTGCCGAATTTTATGGCCTTGTCGGGCTTATTATCGCTATTGGCGCTGGCGGCGCAATAGGGAAGGGGGAAATTGACCGGTGAATTTGTTGACCGTTTTGTTGTTATTCACTGCGATGGTGTTGTCGCGTGTTTCAAATTTGCGGACAGCGGTTAAAATATTGCTGTTTCAGTCGATTATGGTGACTGCAGCTTGTTTGCAGGCCGGATGGAATACCGGCGAAGCGCATATGTATATTGCCGCGGTATTAACTGTGTTGATTAAAGCGGGCTTGATTCCATTTGCCTTGTTCCGGGTTGTGAAGATTTTGCGGCGTGAACGGGAGTCAAACCCGATTTTAGGACCGAATATTTCCTTTGTGGCGTCAGCGATCCTAATTGTTCTGTCGTATTGGCTCATTGACCGTCAATTACCGGGCGTAGTCAGCCGTGACGCGTTGGCGGCATCGGTCTCGCTTGTGCTGATCGGTCTACTCTTGATTATGACCAGAAGGCAGGCCGTGATGCAAATTATTGGCTTGATTACGATGGAGAACGGCTTGTATTTATTGGGTTTATCCGTAACGATGGGCTTGCCGCTGGTGATTGAATTGGGGATCTTCCTCGACGTTCTTGTGGCGGTTGTGGTGCTGGTCATTTTGACTTACCGGTTAAAGTTGTCGTTTATGACCACCGATACCAGTGTATTAAAAAAATTAAAAGGATGATTACAATGCGAGAATTGATTATACTGGCGCTTTTTTTACCGTTATTAACCGGAACGGTAACGATGCTGGCTGCCAAACCACAAGCGATCAAGATCATTAACCTGACAGGCAGTTTTTTGACGAGCTTGACTCTGGTGGCAATTATTCATCAGTTGACGTTGCATGAGGTGTTTTCGGCCGGGATTTTATATGTTGATACTCTTAGCGCCGTATTGCTGTTGGTAGTGGCTGTTTTGTCCTTTACCGCCGTTTTGTTTTCTACTTCGTACATGGAACGGGATTTGGCGGACGGTCATATTTCGGAACCGATGCTGGCCCGTTATTATGGATTATTGAACTTGTTCATTTTTACGATGATTTGTGTATTGGTCGTCGGAAACCTGGGTTTGATGTGGGTGGCGATCGAGGCCACAACACTGGCTTCGGCCTTATTGGTTGCCTTTTATTTCAACCGTTCCGCTCTGGAGGCAGCCTGGAAGTATGTTATGGTTTGTACGGTAGGGATCTGTCTGGCGTTACTGGGGACAATAATTCTGTACTATACGCAATTGAACGTGGATGGCGGCACTCAGGCGTTGGATTGGTTGTCGCTGCGGCAAATCAGCAGTTCGCTGGATCCATCGATGGTGAAATTGGCGTTTGTTTTCATTTTCATTGGTTATGGGACCAAAGCCGGTTTGGCGCCGATGCATACGTGGCTGCCGGATGCCCACAGCCAGGCCCCGTCGCCGGTTAGCGGTTTGTTGTCCGGCGCGTTGTTGAGTTGCGCTATTTATGCGATTGTGCGCAATATGATTGTGGTGCAGGGGGCAGTAGGCAGCCAGTTTGTGCATACGTTGTTGATTGTGTTTGGCATGGCGTCCATTTTGATTGCGGTTCCGTTTATTTTGGTTCAGCATGATGTGAAACGGTTATTGGCGTATTCCAGCGTGGAGCATATCGGGCTGATCACGTTAGGGTTTGGGCTTGGCAGCCCGCTGGCTGTTTACGGCGCGTTGCTGCATATTGTGAACCATGCGGTAGGAAAATCCGCGCTGTTTTATTTGGCCGGGATTATCACGCAGGAGTACCAGACGAAAAATATTGTCCGGATCCGTGGATTGATGAAGGTTTCGCCCCTTTTGGGCACGATGTTTATGATTGCTGTTTTGGCCATTACCGGTTCCCCGCCGTTTGCCATTTTTGTCAGCAAATTCACGCTGATTTGGGCGGCTTTTCTGGGCGGAAGCCCGCTGTTGGGCGGTGGAACCCTGTTGTTGTTAAGCGGTATATTTGCCGGAATGATGTATTATTGCCTGCGGATGTGTTTCGGTTCTGCGCCGAAGAAACTTAATTTTCAACCTGTCGGTACAGCGGCGATGGCGGCGATGGCGGCGTCCATTGCCATGGTTATCGCAGGCGGAATGGTGTTGCCGGCGTGGCTCCATACGATTTTAACGCAGGCAGCGACGATTGTGGTGGGAGGTTAAGCGGATGGAACAAGAAATCATAGGGGTTGGTGATTTACGCGCCGTGGCAGCAGCGGCATACGATCACGGCCAAAACTCGCTCCTCGCAATGTTTGCGAATGATGAACGGACGTTAAATGGGAATTTTGCAATTTATTGTATCTTTTCGCTGTCGCAAAAACCGTATTTTAAAGTAGTAAAGGCAGAGTTGCCCGATTCGGCTGCGCCGGAGTTCCCTTCGTTGGTTCCGGTCATTTCGGCAGCGGCCTGGTATGAACGGGAGATCCATGATTTGTTCGGTTTGACGCCTGTCGGCCATCCGGACTTGCGGCCGCTGGTATTGCATGAAAATTGGCCTCACAACCAGTATCCGCTGCGGAAGGATTTTGACGTCCATACGCCGGTACCGGTTGTGAGCGATGAATATAAGATGGAATATGTGCATGGCAAAGGCGTTTTTGAAGTGCCGGTCGGACCGATCCATGCCGGAATTATTGAGCCGGGACATTTCCGCTTTAGCCAGGCGGGTGAAAATACGATCCACCTGGATGCCAAACTGTTCTTTACCCACAGGGGGATTGAAAAGGCGGTTGAAGGGTTGACGATTGATAAGGCTTTTTACCAGGCGGAACGGATTTGCGGCGCTTGTACCGTATCGCATGCGTTATCGTATTCACAGGCGGTGGAAGCGATGGCGGGAGTTACGGTCTCCGACCGGGCCCGGTATCTTCGTGTTATTACTGCGGAATTGGAGCGCCTTTATAACCATGTGGGGGATATCGGCAATCTTTGCGCCGGGTTGGGCTTTGCCGTTGGTGTCAGCAATGGCGCCCGGTTAAAGGAAGAACTGATGCGGCTGAATGAAATGGTTGCCGGTAACCGGTTTTTGCGCGGCATGGTTGTGCCGGGAGGTACAGCGTTCGATATTACTGCCGACATAGCGCAAGAGATTTTGTCGTTGCTTAGGGAAATCGAGACGGATTTTAGCGAGGTTCTGGAGCTATTGCGCGAAAACGACGCGTTCTTGGACCGGGTAAACCGGACGGGGATTTTGCCCCGGCAGGCAGTGGTGGATTTGAGCGTTGTCGGTGTGGCGGCCCGGGCTTCCGGCGTAGACAAAGATATTCGTCGTGATGCTCCTTATGCGGCCTATTCGGACATGAATTTCAAAGTGCCGGTTTATACCAGCGGCGACGTGGCAGCGCGGTTATGGGTCCGGGCTGACGAAACGGTTCAATCGGTCCGGATTCTTCGCCAAGCATTGTCCCGGCTGCCGGTTGGAGTTTTAAAAGTAGAAATTCCGGCAATCCAACCGTATAGCTGCGGTTTTGGCTGGAGCGAGTCGGCGCGGGGCAGCAATGTCCACTGGTTGATGATTGGCGAAAACAATACGATTTATCGTTATTTTGTCCGCTCTGCATCGTATGCCAACTGGCCGGCAGTGACGGTTGCCGATCCGGGCAACATCATACCGGACTTTCCGTTGATCAACAAAAGTTTTGAACTATGCTATGCCTGCATAGACCGATAGAGAGGCGGGGTACAATGTCTTTGTGGGGTAAAATTATTCGTACGGGGATTGTTACGGAAAAATTGGATGAAGTGCCTGTTCCGTTACGGTTTCGCGGCGCAGTGAGAGCAGGAACGCAAGAGTGCGGCAAGTGCCATCTTTGTTGTTCGGTTTGTCCAACCGGCGCGATTACGGTGCAAGATGGCCTTTTGCAAGTCAACGATCGGGATTGTATTTTTTGCGGCCGCTGTGTGCAGCAATGCGAAGCGCACTATCTGCGTGATACGAAGCAATATAAATTGGCGACGTTATCCGGGGCGCTGGCGGAAACTGCGGGCAATGAACTGCGCAATAAAATTCGCCGGGTTTTGAATCGTTCGATGCATATCCGCCATGTGGATGTGGGGTCCTGTAACGCCTGCGATTTTGAAATGGCGGCGTTGAACAATCCGATTTATGATTTGCAGCAATATGGGATCGATTTTGTCCCTTCGCCTCGCCATGCCGATCTGTTGATGGTAACGGGCGTTGTTACGCGCAACCTTACGCAAGCGTTGATGATGACGTATGAAGCAACCCCTACTCCTAAGCTGGTTATGGCAGTAGGGGCCTGTGCCGCCGGCGGGCATACCTTCAGCGACAGTTACGCTGTCCGTGGGCGTGTGGACCAGTTGGTGCCGGTTGATATTTATGTTCCCGGCTGCCCGCCACGGCCGCAGGCGCTGTTGTATGGCTTGCTATTGGCTCTGGATCGTCTATAATAGTCAGTAGGGATAATTCTGGGAGGGATGCCAAGTGGCGAAGATAACCAGTCAAGCAAAACGATTGCGGATCTATATTGGCGAAGACGACCAGTGGCAAGGTCGTCCTTTGTACCATGCCATTGTCATGAAAGCGAAAGAATTAGATATGGCCGGCGTGACGGTATTGCGCGGCGTGATGGGCTATGGTGCGCATAGCCGCATCCATAGCGCGCATTTGCTGGACTTGTCCAGCGATTTACCCTTGTTGGTAGAGATTGTCGATGGGGAAGAATATATTGACAAATTAATGCCTTATCTTGACGAGATGTTGAAACAAGGCATGGTCACAATCGAAGATATCGAAGTGATTAAGTACGGACAAAAACCGCCAACGCGGTAAGAATGGTGTTAGGTTAGGGGTGCAAAGGCATGATGAAAATTTTAGCAGTTGCAGTCGGTGGCAGTATTGGCGCCGTTACACGATATATTGTTTCAACCTGGGCAGCCGGCAAGTTCGGACCGTTTTTTCCGTATGGGACATTGATTGTCAATGTGGTTGGCTGTTTTATTATTGGCGCATTTATGACATTTGCGACGGAACGGTATTTGATCAGCCCTTATTGGCGCTTGCTGGTAACGGTTGGCTTTGTCGGGGGCTTGACGACGTTTTCTTCATTTAGTTACGAAACGTTTAAATTATTGGAGGATTCCGGTTGCGCGGCTGCGATATCCAATATTGCCGCCAACTGTGTCCTGGGTTTTTTTGCTACTTGGCTGGGCATTCTAACTGCCCGCCTGGTAGGGTAAACAGGTTTGTTGGTTTAGCGGTTTCGGGCCTTTAACTCAACTATGCGAGGGGGATGCAAGGATGAAATTTACCATGGCTCACAATAACTTTAATGTGCTGGATTTGGAAAGAAGCTTGGTGTTTTACCGGGATGCGTTGCAATTGAAAGAAACAAGAAGAATTGAGGCAGAGGATGGCAGTTTTATTTTGGTTTTCCTTGGCGACGGAATTACGCCGCACCGCTTGGAACTGACCTGGCTCAAAGACCGGACTGAACCGTATAACTTGGGCGAAAATGAATTCCACCTTGCTTTTACGACCGATGATATGGATGCTGCCTATGCCCTTCATAAGCAGATGAATTGCATTTGTTATGAAAATAAGACCATGGGCATCTATTTTATCGCCGATCCGGATGGGTATTGGTTGGAGATTGTACCACAACGCTAAATGGACAGGTTGCTGAAAAAGGCCAATCTGTGCTTTACACCCCCGCTGTTTTCTGCGGGGGTGTTGATTCTCACCAGATTTCGGAATGTATCTTATGGAACGAAAAACCGAGAAAAGGGGAGAGTTGCGTGAGAACAATTTATTTACCGGAGCTGCAAGCTATGGCGCAAGAAGCCGCAGGCCAAATTGACAAGGTCTATTTACACTGGTCTGCTGGTCATTATGGCCAGCCGTTTGCCGATTACCATGTAAACATTGACCGGGATGGGAAGCTTTACACCGCCGTAGAGAGCCTCGCTGAGTTATTGCCGCATACGTGGCGGCGCAATACCGGATCGGTTGGTGTTGCCATTTTGTGCTGTGCCAAGGCGACAACAGAGGATTTGGGGAAAGAACCGCCGACTGAAGTACAGCTTACGGCATTGGCCAAGGTAATTGCCGTGATTTGTCAGGAAGCCGGCATCCCGCTCGATTATGACCATGTCCGGACGCATGCGGAACAAGCGGATGAAGACGGTTACGGACCGCAAACAACCTGCGAGCGCTGGGACCTTTGGTTTTTGCGGCAGGGCGAAGATCCGGGCAGCGGGGGAGAGGAACTCCGGGCGGCAGCCAATGCCATGTGTGCCTAATCATTTGAGCAAAAAAAATAGATTCCCTTGCGAAATGCAAGGGAATCTATTTTTTGCTGCAGTTTTTAAGAGGCTTTACTCCGTTTGGCCGCACCGGCTTGATAGGATTTATTCAGCAACTGAACGACGTGGACAACGTCTTGCGGTAAATTGTATCGTTCCAGGCCATCGATGATGTGCATCCGGCACATGCCGCAACTGGTGGCAACAATGTCTGCCTTCGTGTCGGCAATGTTCTCGATTTTGCGGTTATTGATCTTCTGGGCGACGTCATAATGGGCGACACTGAAGGAACCGCCTGCGCCGCAGCAGCGGTCGGCATCCTTCATTTCGACAAATTTGAGTCCGGGGATCGATTGCAATATTTCGCGGGGTTGCGAAGTGACCTTAATCCCTCTGACCATGTGACACGGATCATGCATGGTTACCGTCACATTGACTTCGCCCAGTTTGGATTTGTCAAATTTCACAACGTCGACTAGAAATTCACTGATTTCGTAGGTTTTCTTGCCAATCGCTTCGGCCCGTTCTTTCATTTCCGGATCATCATGGAACATTTCCGGGTATTCTTTTTTGAACGCCATGGAACAGGAGCCGCAGCTGGCGACAATGTAA
>JAGFXW010000003.1 GCA_017861495.1 Bacillota bacterium | reverse complement strand
ACTTTTGTTTTCGAAAAACTCGAGAAACATTATGCGGCCTATGAGGGATAGTGATATGAATATGAAAATGATCGAAGTGCAAAATGTTTATAAAAGCTATGGCAGCCTTTCCGTTTTAAAGGGGATCTCGCTGGAGGTTGCCAAAGCGGAAGTATTGGCGATTATCGGGCCGTCCGGGTCCGGGAAAAGTACGCTTTTGCGCTGCTTGAACCGTCTGGAGGAGATCGATCGGGGAACGATCAAAATTGCCGGCCAGGTCCTGGTGTCGGAGGTTGACGGTGTCAGCCATTATGCGCCGGCGGCGGAAGCTTTGGCGATTTGCCGGCGGACAGGCATGATTTTTCAGAACTTTAATTTGTTTCCGCATATGACCGTTTTACAGAATATCATGGAAGCGCCGATGACGGTGAAAGGGGTCAGGAAGTCCGAGATCCAGCCGGAAGCGGAAGAATTGCTGCGCCGTGTGGGGCTGTTTGAAAAACGGAATAATTATCCGTCCCAGTTATCCGGAGGGCAGAAACAGCGGGTAGCTATTGCCCGGGCATTGGCCATGAAACCGGATATCATGCTGTTTGATGAAGCCACGGCATCCCTTGATCCGGAACTTACCGCAGAAGTATTGAAAGTCATTGGCCAGTTGGCCGCAGAACATATGACGATGATTGTAGTGACGCATGAAATGGGCTTTGCCCGCGAGGTTGCCCATAGGGTGATTTTTATGGATCATGGCGAGATTGTGGAAGAGGGAGCTCCGGAGGAAATTTTCAGCCAGCCGAAGCAGCCGCGGACGCAGGCGTTCTTGAACAGTATTTTATAGGTTGTTGAAAAAGACTAATCTGTAGTATTGGGGTCAGGCTTGACTTGTTTCAAGCTTGACTTATTTTTTGTAATGGAATGATTTCAGAATATTGTCAAAATAATGCTTGACAGGAAGCTGTGATCGTTATTCAATTAAATTACAAATTAATTACAAATAGTGGGCAGGAGGAATAAAGTATGGCGCCGCAATGGCTGTCTTGGCTTACAACCGATGATTTGCCCAAGCCGCGTGCCGGTGCAGCCGCAGTGGATTTAATCGGAGTGCGCAAGGTGTATGTGACCGGCGCAGGGGAGTTTGAAGCACTGCGGGACATTAATTTTCAGGTAAACGCAGGTGAGTTTGTAGCGGTAGTTGGCAAATCCGGTAGCGGTAAGTCAACACTGATTAATATGATCACTGGCATCGACCGCCCCACCGAAGGGGAAGTGTGGGTTGCCGGAACCCCCATCCATTTGTTGACGGAAAACCAGATTGCGATTTGGCGGGGTCGGACGGTGGGGGTTGTGTTTCAATTCTTTCAACTGCTGCCAACTTTGACTGCACTGGAAAATGTGATGCTGCCGATGGATTTTTGCGATGTCCATTCTCCTTTGGACCGTCCGCAGCGGGCGATGGAACTGCTGGAAATGGTCGGGGTAGGCGAACAGGCGGACAAATTGCCGGCCAAGTTGTCCGGCGGCGAACAGCAGCGGGTCGCCATCGCCCGTTGCTTGGCCAATGACCCGCCGTTGATTGTAGCGGACGAACCGACCGGCAACCTCGATACGCAAACCGCCTCGGCCGTCATCGATTTATTTGTTAATCTTGCCAGTAAAGGAAAAACGATCGTCATTGTCACCCATGACAAAGACATTGCGCAGCGCGGCAGCCGGATCGTGGTTGTATCGGAAGGCCGGATTGTGAGTTCGAGCGCTGCCAGGGGGGCGGAAGCATGAAACCGTTTATCTGGCTCAGCCCGCGTTGGCGAAAGGTATGGGCGGATTTATGGGGGAACAAGCTGCGCAGCGCTCTGGTTGTTTTGTCAATTTCGGTGGGTGTGTTTTCCATTGGCATGTTATTTAGTTGTTATCTGATGTTCGAACGGGATTTGACGAACAGCTGGGTGTCGGCCTCGCCGGCGAGCGCCAGCTTGTATGCGGATCCGTTTGATGAAGAATTGGTTGACAGCATTCGGAGTATCCGGGGCGTTAAAGAAGCCGACGGACGGCGGAATGTCGATCTGCGCGTCAGGGATGCCAATGGCATATGGCAGCAGATGTTTTTGACGGCGATCCCGGATTATATGAAGCAAAAAGTGAATATTGTCCGGTCGGAAGGCGGATCCTGGCCGCCGGGGGACGGTGACGTCCTTCTGGAACGGTCTTCGCTGCGGGATCTGAAGGTAAGCCAGGGGAGCACGATTTTGGTGGAAACCTCCGATGGGCGGAAACGGACGATGAAGGTAACCGGCGTGGTGTATGATGCCAGCCAGGTTCCCAGCCTGTTCACCGGCCGCTATTACGGCTACATTAATATGGACACCCTGGAAAAACTGGATGTGCCGCGTCAATTGGACCAGGTCAATTATATTGTGCAGCCTTGGATTTTGCAGGGCCAGTCAACAGAACCGATTGAAGCAATTGGGCGTAAAGCGTGGACCAAACTGGAACAAGGGGGAACGATTGTTTTTTGGCTGCTGGCGAACAAGCCAGGCGAACATATGATGCAGAGCGCGATTAATGCCTTGATCTGGCTGTTGGCGGCCATGGGGGCTTTGTCGTTGATCCTCGGAACCTTTTTGCTGATCAATACGGTTTCGGCAATTTTGGCGCAGCAGGTACGCCAAGTGGGCATCATGAAAGCGATTGGCGCCCGCCAAGGGCAAATTTTGCAAATGTACCTGACCTTGGTTGGTTTGTACGGCTTGCTGGCTTTGTTTGTCGCGCTGCCCGTGGGGGCCTTCGCGGCCAATGCCATCACCCAGTTTATTGCCGGAGTGTTTAATTTTAATTCCGGCGGCTTGGAACTGCCGCCGCAGGTGATTTTGCTGGAGGCGGCGATCTCCATTCTGGTTCCCGTGCTGGCGGCGTTATGGCCGATCTGGCGGGGGACGGGCATAACCGTCAGGGAGGCGGTCAGCGATTACGGGATCAGCGCAGTGGAAGCCGGCAACTGGATTGATCGTTGGGTGGATGCTTCTTTGGCCCGTCTCAAAAAAGTGCCCCGGCCGGTGTTGCTGTCTTTACGCAATACGTTCCGCCGCAAAGGCAGGCTGGTTCTTACTCTGCTGACTTTGACGCTGGCCGGGACCGTGTTTATGGCTGTTTTTTCTGTTCGCTCATCGTTGTATTCGACGTTGGATGAAGCGATGGATTATTTCCATTATGATGTTTCCTTCGGTTTCACGCAAAATTACCGGGCCAGCCGGGTTGAACAGGAAGTGATGCAGGTACCGGGCGTCAAGGCGGTGGAAGCCTGGGGCTTTACCTCCGGCCGGGTGCTGCGGGATGAACGCAAGGAATCGGAGGACGAGGCGAGTAAAAATGTGATTATTTTTGCATTGCCGGTCAATTCAACCATGGTCAAACCCAAACTGGTAGAAGGACGATGGCTGATCGAAGGCGATGAAAGCGCCCTGGTCGTGAATACCGAGGTGATCAAAGACAGTCCGCAGTTGAAGGTCGGCGGTCCGGCTGTCATAAAAGCAGGAAACCGGAAATTGGTGCTTACGGTGGTTGGTGTCACGCAGAGTACTTTAACGGGCCCGATCGTGTACGCTCCTTATGATTGGCTTACTTCGGCGATCCAGGAAGCGGGCCGCGCGCGGTCGGTGCAGGTGGTGGCCCAGTCGGCTGATCTTCAGGAACAAAGCGCGTTGGGGCGGGCTTTGGAAGAACATCTGAAAACGCATGGGTTGCGCGTGCAGGATGTGCATATTACCTGGGAATTGAAACAGCGTATCCGGGCGCAGTTTGATATAATTACGACCTTTTTATTGATTATGGCAATCTTGCTGGCAGTTGTCGGCGCGCTCGGGCTGACCGGGACGATGGGGATTAATGTCCTGGAACGGACGCGGGAAATCGGGGTATTGCGCGCCATTGGCGCTTCCAGTTTGGCGATTGGAAAAATATTTGTCATCGAGGCGTTGTGCATTGGGTTGATCAGTTGGCTGGCCGGGCTGGTGTTGGCCTTGCCGGTCGCTGCAATCCTGAGTTATCAGGTTGGCGTTCTGTTTTTGCAAAACCCGTTGACTTTTTCGTTCAGTTTTTTCGGTGTATTGATTTGGTTGGTTTTGTCACTGTTCTTATCGGTAATGGCTAGTCTGTTGCCGGCTTGGAAGGCTTCGCGGCTGAGCGTTAAGGATGTGCTGAGCTATGAATAGTGGAAACGTTAGGGGGCGGCGGCAATGGGGATCCAAAAACGCCATTGGCTGATACTGGTGCTGTTGATTGCGGTAATTGCAGGCGGCTGGTGGTTTTGGAACAACAGGCAGGAAAAAGCGAAAAATTTGCCGCCGGTAAAAGCAGACAGCCGGGTCTTGGCGGAGGGAATTGTCTTTCCGGTGAAATACGCGCAATTGGTCATGCCGGTGGATGGCAATATTGGCGAGATCCTGGTCGGCGAAGGAGAAAAAGTGAAGGCCGGCCAACCATTGATTCGTCTGATCCGTCAGGATTATCAAGCCCGGGTTGCCAGCGCCCGCTCCGATGTGGCCCGCGCGGCGGCGGCGGTAGAACAGGCGCAAGTCAATGTGGTGGATGCCGAGCGGGAGCTCGATCGGCAGCAGAGATTGGAGGCAATCGGCGCTACGCCCCGGCAGCAGCTCGACCAGGCGCAGACGGCGGCGGAACGGAGCCGGGCTGTTTTACTTCAGGCGCAAGCCGATTTGTCAGCGCAAAAAGAGAAGCTCTCCGAAACGGAAAGCTTGTTGAATAAAACCGAACTGACTGCGCCGCTTGACGGCACAGTGGCCTACCTGGATGTAAAGACCGGGGAGCATGCGGCAATCGGTACGGTTTTGGTCCGGATTGCCGATGAGTCGTCCTGGGAAATCCGCAGCGACGACCTGACGGAATTGGTTATCGCCAAGGTGCGGGTCGGTTCCACTGCCATATTGACTTTTGATGGGCTGCCAGGAGTGGAAATTCCGGGGAAGGTAAAATTTATTCGTCCGTTTGGTGAAAAAAAACGCGGCGATATTACGTATACGGTGACCATTGCGCCGGACAACTGGGATGAGCGGCTGCGCTGGAATATGACGGCGCAAATTGCCATTGAACCGATACAATAGAAGCAGGTGATGGGGTCAGGCTTGACTTATTTCACAAAATAAGTCAAGCCTGACCCCTAATGACGATATTTTTGCGGCGGAAAAACAGCGGCAGGATTAGCGGGGGGAACCGTAGAATTGTAAAGCTGATATTGGATACACTAAAAAATTCATTTGATCAGGTGATAAATTTGGCAATGCAGCAAACGCATTTAGTTTTCGACACACAAATTGGCAGCACTAAACCGGTTACGCTCCGTAACCGGGAAATCCAGTGCCCGTTTTGCCATCGGCAGTTGCTCAAAGGGGTTATTGCCGAAGATGGCCCTGTTATGCTGTTGCATAACAAATATCCTGTACTGCAGGATGCGGTTCAAACCGTGTTGATTGAAACCTATGATTGTAATTCGGAATTATCGACTTATCCGAAAGAACATCTGTATAAGGTGATCCGGTTTGGACTGGAAAAATGGCAGGAAATGATTGATAGCGGAGAATTTGCTTCCGTCCTTTTTTATAAAAATCATGGACCCTATTCCGGCGGAACGATCTGGCATCCGCATATGCAAATTGTCGGGTTGAAAAAAATTGATTATGCGCAGAATATTTCTGAGGAAAGCTTACACGGCGATATTATTTTGCAGGAACCGGGAATTGAACTGAACCTTTCCAACAAGCCGAAAATTGGTTTTTTTGAGTTTAATATTTTACTGGAAAACCCGGCTTATGTTGAAAAATTAGCGGATTATATTCAAATGGTCGTTCACTACATTCTTCATAGTTTCCATAAAAATTGTAACAGTTACAATTTGTTTTTTTACCGGCTTGACGGCAGGATATCGGTAAAAATCATGCCGCGTTTCGTGACATCCCCTTTGTTTGTCGGTTATTCCATTCCGCAGGTTTCCAACCGGGGTGCGGAAGTGATCCGGGAAATTCAAACCTTGTACTGTTCATAATTTGATTGGATAAGGAGATTGTTATGCGTATAGCGAGAGAAGATTCTTTGTTACTGGTGGTCGATGTTCAGGAAAAACTGGTGCCGCACATGTGCGATCATGAGGAATTGGTCCATAAACTGGACATTCTTGTGCGTGGAGCCAAAACGCTGGACCTGCCGATTGTGGCAGCGCGCCAATATCCGCAAGGCTTGGGTGACATTGTGATGCCGCTTCGCCTGCAGCTACCCGAGAGCCACGATAAAAGTTCCTTTAGTTGTTGCGGCAATGCGGAATTGATGGAGGTTTTGCAGCGCAAAGGAAAAAATACGGTGATCGTATGCGGCGTCGAGTCGCATATCTGTGTCCTGCAAACGGCTATCGACCTGAAGGATGCCGGATTCACGGTTGTTGCGGTGGCCGATACGATGGCTTCCCGTTCGCGGTGTGATTATGAAATTGCCCTGCGACGGATGGAACAGGAAGGGATCCTGCTCACGACGACAGAGGCAATCTTGTTTGAGTTGTGTTATAGAGCGGGGACTGACGAGTTTCGAACAATTTCAAAATTAGTAAAATAAAAAGCGAGCGCCGCAAGGCGCTCGTATCGTTTTGGGGACAACGGAAGAAAAAGCGGATAATATCCAAAAGCGGAGGTCAGGCGACATGAATGAGCCTTGGGTTCGGAAGGATTGTTGTAATCCGAACCGAACCCTTAGAGCGAATTTAGTTCGAGTTTTACAGCCCGTTAACGAAGCTTTACAGGCTGTAACGAGATGAGTCGGAGTGTTGGATATTATCCGCTTTCGCAGATCGTATTTATTTATTTATTATCTAGGAGATCAGCCTCTTCTCCATCAGTTTAATCGGTAACGGTAAAAGGATGATCCCGATGGCGGCAAGAATCCCAGAGTGGATCCAAATATCGGCCGTAACCTGGCCTAAGGCCAGGGCCCGGCAGACTTCCACGCTGTGATACAACGGGTTGAGCCAGTTTATGGTTTGCACCCAGCCCGGCAACGCGCTGACCGGGAAATACAATCCGCCAAACAGGAAGAACGGCATAATTGCCAGCGTGATATAGTAGTTGATATATTCGATGTTGCTGGTGACGCCGGTGTAGCACATCGCCAGGATGGCAAAGACTGCGCCGGGCAGAAACAGGAAGAACGGAATCCATAGTGCGGTAATGGAATGGATTTGTCCCATGACGGCGACCACGATCAGGATGACTGTGCCGAACAGGACGCTTTTGATTAGGCCGAACAGGATTTCGCCGAGCACGATGTCCCGTACTGTGACGGGTCCGGCCAGCATGGCATGGAAGGTCTTTTGGAAATGCAGGCGCACGAAAGTTCCATAGGTGCACTCAAAGGTGGAAGAGTACATGGCGGATAGGGCCACCATGCCCGGGGCGATGAACTGCATATAGCTCATGCCGTCAATTGATTGGACGAAAGCGCCCAGGCCAAAACCCATGGCAAACAGGTACAACAGCGGCTCAAATACATTGAACATCACGTTGTGCTGCCAGGTGCGGGCGAATACTTTAAAATGCCGTCTGACAATCCGGAAGGCGGTCATTCGCGTTCAGCTCCTTTGCCGGTCAATTTCAAAAAAACATCTTCCAAATTGGCGGGTCGTAAAAAGCAATCGTCGAGCGAGATGCCAAGATGGGCTGCCGTATCCTGCAGTTGCTTTCTGCTGCGGGCATAGAGGAAAATTGCATCAACGACCTGCAACGCTTCAATGCCGGTTTCGGCGGTGGCTTCTAAAAGGTTAACAGGCAGCATATGTAATGGCAGACGGATCTCCAGAACACAGGGCAGAACATATTTTTCAACCAGTTCCTGCGGACTGCCGGTTGCCAGGATCAGCCCTTCGTGCATGACAACCAGGCGGTCGCATAATTGCGCCGCTTCTTCCATATAGTGCGTAGTGAGGATAAGGGTCACTCCTGCGTTTTTGAGATCCCGGAGTTTTTGCCATACCAGGTGGCGGGCATGCGGATCCAGCCCGGTGGTCGGTTCATCGAGGATGATCAGCTGCGGGTCGTTGATCAGCGCCCGGGCGATCACCAGCCGCCGTTTTAATCCGCCGGAAAGACTTTCGACGTTCGCGGTCTCTTTTTCTTCCAGGCCCATTAAGGCCAGCAATTCCCGCCCTTTGTGCCGTGCTTCTTTATAGCTCATGCCAAATAGGCCGCCATAGACCTCCAAATTTTCCAGTACGGTTAAATCCGGGTCCAGGTTATCCTCCTGCGGAACAATTCCCAGGCATTTTTTTATTTCCGGCGGTGTGAGCCGGATTGGACGGTCAAAAATGGCCAGGCGGCCTTCGTCTACAGTTGATAAGCCATAGATCATCCGCATGGTTGTTGATTTTCCGGCGCCGTTGTGGCCGAGAAAACCGAAGCACTCGCCTTCCTGGATATGAAAAGAAACATTGTGTAGGGCTCGAAAAGTACCGTAGCATTTGCCAATCTGTTCGGCAACAATAATATCGCGCAATGTTAGCACCGCCTGTTTTTGATCATGTTGTAATTCGATCGATTATAGGTATTGTATCATAAAATTTGCGATGTAATGGCAATGAAATCAGAAAAACAGATGATTGGAAATTATGAAAGAAACGCATGCCGTAAAATGATAGTGGTATAATATAAGGAAAAGAAAACTAGCTGCAGACGGAGTTTTGTCTCTGTAAGGAGGGTTCGCGAAATGGAAGAAATCATGAACGCCGTTACGCATGGCATCGGTACGGCACTTTCCCTGGCCGGCCTTATCGTGCTTACAATCGCAGCCTATTCGGCCGGGACGGTATGGCATTTGGTTAGTTTTGCGATTTATGGCACTTCGTTAGTGTTGCTTTATCTGGCTTCGACCTTATATCATAGTTTCCGCAATGAAAAAGTGAAATATGTTTTTAAAATTTGTGATCATGCGGCCATTTATTTATTAATTGCCGGTACCTATACGCCGTTTACTCTCATTTTGCTGCATGGGTTATTGGGTTGGATCGTTTTGAGTGTGATATGGACGCTGGCCATCATTGGCGTAGTCCTGACGATTTTCTTTGTTGCCCGCTTTAAAGTGTTGTCAACCATTTGTTATCTGATTATGGGCTGGCTTGTGATTGTGGCAATTCAGCCACTGGCCGCCATATTGCCGCTGCAAGGCCTTCTCTGGCTGATCGGCGGCGGACTACTGTACTCAGTGGGCTCGTTTTTTTATTTAAACCGCCGGATCCCTTACCATCATACGGTATGGCATTTGTTTGTCATGGCCGGCAGCGCCGCTCATTTTGTGGTAGTATTTTATTACGTTTTGCCTATTCCGGTGGCCGTCTGATGCGGCAATCAACGGAGCTGTTAGTGGGTGGCGGTTCGACAGGAAGCGTTTCACAGGTTGAAAAGAAGGAAAAAAGGTGTTATGCTAAAAAAAATTCGTGGAAGTTGCGCTCATAGGGGGAGAAGTGTTTATGCACGTTCGAAAATTGACATTTACGGCTTTATTTATTGCAGTTGGCGTTGTATCCGCCCATTTGGTGTATATTCCAGTTGGCGTTTCCCGTTGTTTTCCGGTGCAGCATGCGATCAATATCCTTCTGGCGGTATTGCTGGGAACGCGCTATTCCGTCAGTGCGGCGTTTGGAACGTCCGTGTTGCGGAATTTGCTGGGAACAGGTTCTTTGCTGGCGTTCCCCGGTAGTATGATTGGCGCTGCCCTGTCCGGCTTTTTGTATAAAAAAACCAATCACATCTTGGGCGCTATCATTGGCGAAATTGTTGGCACCGGTATTTTGGGCGGTTTGGTGGCCTATCCGATTGCCAAGTATTTAATCGGGTCCCAAGTGGGGGCATTGTTCTTCGTGGTTCCTTTCCTGGTTAGTACAACGGGTGGCAGTATGATTGCGCTGGCCCTGTATAAGACGCCGATTACTGCTTTTTTCCGTGAAAAACTGAATTAAAGGAAAATCGCAAGATAACACCGGGAGGCAGAGGGATAGGACTTTGCCTTACCGGTGTTTTGCTGCTTGTTTCTGCTTCACTGCGGTTGTAAAAACAGTGGCTGAAATGATACAATATATTTATTTAGACTGCTTTCGCATTGGCGTGAAAAGGGTGAAATTTTGGAAAAATGGAAGCGAAGCCTGTGGATATTATGGGTGGGTGTTCTTTTATCAGCGGCTAGTTATACGATGATTGTCCCTTTTTTGCCGTTGTATTTGCTTGATTTGGGTGTGAACCCCGCTAAGATTAACTTGTGGTCGGGCGTGGTTTTTTCCATCACGTTTTTGATCAGTTCGTTAATGGCTCCGTATTGGGGGTCACGGGCGGATAAATACGGCAAACGCAAGATGGTGATCCGGGCGGGGATCAGTTTGGCTGTGGTGTATTTTTTGGGCGGAGTGGTCCGGACTCCGGAAGAACTGTTTTTGGTACGGGCCCTGCAAGGATTTGCGAGTGGTTTTGTTCCGGCCTCGTTATCGATTGTTGCCTCTTCGGCGCCGGACGATAGAATGGGTTGGAGTCTCGGAATTATGCAGACCGGAACTGCGACTGGAGGAATCCTGGGTCCGTTGGTCGGCGGTGTTTTTTCGCACTTTTTTGGCATGCGGGTTTCGTTTGCCATTGCGGCAGTGGGTGTTTTGCTGGCCACTATGGCCGTATGGCTGTTCGTGGAAGAAGGCCATACCGTCACGGCGCAGCAACCCAGTACGATCAAGGAAGATCTGAAAACGGCTGCCGGCAATGCTCCTTTGATGGGAATTTTGCTGTTGTTAATGACGGTCCAGGTGGTTGTTATGGCGTTGCAGCCGCTGATTACCCTTCATGTGGCGCATCTGCAGGGGGCGCTTGAAGGGGCGGTGCTTTCCTCCGGCATTATCTTTTCCCTGACCGGGGTGGCCGGAATTATTGCCGCTCCTTCTTGGGGCAAGTATGGCCAAGACGTGGGTTTTTATAAGATTTTATTCATTGCGCTGATTGGCGCCGGACTGATGAATGTGGGCCAATATTGGGTCGGAACCCTGTGGCAGTTCAGTCTTCTGCAGTTTGTTTTCGGCCTGTTCATTATCGGGGTGTATCCGTCGATTAATACGTTGATCGTGGAACATACCGAGCTGCATTTCCGCGGACGGGCGTTTGGCCTTTCTACGAGTGCGAACCAAATGGGTGGAATGATCGGTCCGTTATTGGGCGGGATCGCCGGTTCCTGGATGAGTGTCCGGTCGATTTTTGTCTCAACGGGAATTTTATTGTTGTTTTCGGCCTTTATGGTGTGGAAATTGACACGGCCCTGGAAGGAATTTTTAGGCTGAAAGAATTTTTCCTTGCACAGTGAAAAAATCATTGTAAAATATATATGTGTAATCGAAGATGGGTTAAATGGGTGAAATGATGAGTAAACGACTACTATTGATTGTCATCTTTATTATTCTGGCCGGATCCTTACTGTACCAGCAGGGGCGTGTGCCTGTACAACAACCGGCCGGGCCGGGAACCGCTGTTGTTGCGGTGAAGCCTTCACCGACAGCCGAGGCACGGGCTTTTCCAGCCGGGGTGCCTATCCTGATGTACCACAGTATTGCGGAAGAGCCGGGGAATGATGCTGTGATCAGCAAAGCGCGGTTTTTAGAACAAATGAAATATTTGCATGAGCATGACTATCATCCGATTACTTTGGATGATTTGGATGCGTACTTGACAAAAAAGCAAGATTTGCCGCTGCGGCCGGTAGTCATTACGTTTGACGATGGTTATCGTGATACGTACGAAGTGGCTATGCCGGTGCTGAAGCAATATGGGTTTCGCAGCGTTTTGTTTTTTCCCATGGGCAAGGACGGCGGCCGGTTAAGCTGGGATGAATTGCGGGAAATGAAAGCTTCCGGCATGGACATCGCATCGCATAGTTATAACCATCGGAGTATGGGAGATTTGTCCCGTGCGGAACAGGCAGAGGAGATTAAAAGCTCGAAACGGGTGCTGGATCAGCAGTTGAATCAAAACACACGGTGGTTTTGCTATCCGAATGGCAGCTATGGGCCGGAGACGTTGGAATTGTTGAAGACCAATGGGTTTACGGTCGCGGTGACGATCGATCCGGGCTGGGCGAAACCGGGGGATAGCCCGTTGACCTTGCGGCGCATCTGGATGGGAAACAATGTGGACTTGAAGCATTTTGAAGAACGGTTGACGAAAGAAAACTATTCCATGCTGTAGAAAGAAAAATATGGATTGGAATAAATAAATTTGAAGGGGACGAGGAATGGTTAAATTATCTCTCAAAGACAATGTATATGTCCGCATTGTAATTATTAATCTGATCATTTTTATGATTTCCGCTCCGCTGCTGATTTTGTACGGACCATTTAAAAATATCAGAAGCAGTGTTGTCGGCGCGGTCATGACATCACGGCACCCGCAGTATATTACCTGGCTGCTCTCAGACGAGGAAATCAAAGCGATTGCCAAGGAAACAGGCGGCGCAGGAAACGCCCGGCAGGATATATTCCATTTTAAAAAAAATGAAGATGCCAAGATTCGGTTGACCAATATCAAAAGCAACCGGTTCCAGGGCTATTTGCTGGAAGTGCCGGATCCTTCCCGGGTAAAGGTGGCGACAGCCCGGGACCTGCAGGAGAAAGGCGACACGGTCAGCACGATCGCGTTAAACAATAACGCCATTGCCGCGATTAATGCCGGCGGTTTTTACGATCCGGAAGGGACCGGCGTAGGGCGGCTTCCGTACGGTGTCATTATCCAGAATGGGAAATTTATTATTGGCGGCGATATCAACGAACAGGTTCCGCTGGTCGGCTTCACGAAGAGCGGCAGTCTGGTTGCCGGCAATTATACGGCTCAGGAGATGCGCAAGCTGAATGTAACCGAGGGCGTGACATTTGGCCCGCCGCTGATTATTAATGGCCAAAAGATGATTACCAGCGGTGACGGCGGCTGGGGTGTGGCGCCACGTACGGCGATCGGCCAGCGCAAGGACGGGACGGTGCTGCTGTTGGTTGTTGACGGGCGGCAGCCCGGATATTCAATCGGTGCGACGCTGTTGGATTTGCAGAATATTTTATACGAACAGGGAGCGTATGTAGCGGCCAATTTGGATGGCGGTTCCAGTGCAACGTTGTTTTATAACGGCAATGTAGTGAATAAGCCGTGCGATATGTTAGGCGAACGAATGATCCCGACGGCTTTTGTCATTAAATAGCAAGGAGGAACGCAGTTGAAGATATCCCGCAAATTATTAGCCGGTATTGGAATCGGCCTTGCGCTCCAGTTGGGCGTTTACCTGTATCTGGATCAAGTGCTGCTGGCTCCGGCTTCTTCGTTTGAAGTAACGGCAGCGGATCAGTCCCAGGGCCAAATCAACGGCAAGGCGTATTATTCGTTTGACCGCCGGTTTATGGCCATAGTGAAAGAAGAAGCCGTTGAAATTTATAGTCTTCCTGGAAAAATGTTGGTTCGGACCATCCCGTTGGAGCAGCGGCGTGTTTCTTATTTCAAATGGCTGGAAGACCGTAACCTCGCCTTGATGGGAACCTATCCGACCGGAAATTCGACCAAGGATACCCAGGTAATATTGGCGCAGATTAACCCGTTGACGGAAGGGCATGAGCTGGCCACAAAAATAAACAGCCTCCCTAAAGATAGTAAAATTACGGAAGTCGCGTATTCCACGGCGACGAACGTGATTTATATGCAGATCCAGGTTTCCGCCAACCCGGACCGGTACCGGATTTATCGTACGGATGCCAACCAGGAATTGGCCCGCATTTATTTCAATAATAACAATGTCGGCCGCATTGGCGTGCTGTATGACCAGGATTCGCTGATTTTTGAGAATTTGGATGACAATTCGGTGATGGTGAGGCACGGAAATGGAAGCTGGAAGACGATTTCGCCCGCGGATAAGAAAAAATACCGCTTGATCAATGTGGATGGAAAAAATGTCATCCATATTGCAAAACTGAATGCCAACGGATTGGCGGAAGAAATTATCTTATTGAATGTAAGCGGCAGCGTACTGGAAAAAAGAACGTTGCAAACGCCGTTGGATGTGTCGCAGCTAAAAATCGGCACACTCAATAAATAAACGGAAAGACATCACTGCCGGTACATGCAAATATCAAGAGGACCATTGCCAAGTTATGCAAGGACAAATGTCAGACGTCGAATATTCTATCAAACACAGCTACCTTCGCCGAAAGATAATCAAAATTGCGAACAGTATGACAAAGATGGCTGAGCTTCGATTGCGTCAGAGTTATGTATAGGGCATACATATTCCAACACCTACACGGCTGTTGCTCATTATTGGTTAATCCGTCAACTTATTAGTTCAAACTGCCAGTACAAACAAAAGACGGGCGTAAAGAAACGCCCGTTCAGAGAATTGATACTGCTGACCGTAAAGATGAAATCGAAGATATTATTTATTACAAGTAGTTACGTGTAGTTCAACAACCGAAAATATAGACAAAAGGAACCGTTCCAATTATGCCGGTTCCTTTTTAATGTTCAACTATTTATTTTTTTCAATCGATGATCCTATAGTAGTCGTTACCTCTGTGCCCAGTTATAAAATTAAATTATAAAATTCTATTATCATGAGAATACTGATGATAAAAAATAATATTTATTTCCGTTCAATCTTTCAGTTCAACCCGCTTAATTTCTCCAACAACAAACAAATAACAAACAATGGCAACAACACAATGGGCAGAAATAAATGCTAGAGCACCATTGAAAGAGCCTGTTGTTTTAATAATGTAGCCAATTGCAATGGGGGTAATGATACTGGTGAGGTTGCCGGCAACATTTAATACAGCGCCGCTCAAACCGACAATTGCCTTTGGCGCAGTATCAGAATTGACCGTCCAGCCAAGTTGCCCCAGCCCTTTACCGAAGAAGGCTACGGACATAACCGCGATAACTAACCATTCAGTGTCCACGTAGTTACATACGATGATACCGGTTCCCAATAACATTCCCAGTATGATAGGTACTTTCCTGGCAATCGTAAGGGAATACCCTTTTTTGAGCAAGTAATCGGACAACATCCCGCCCAAAAGGCCGCCGATAAAACCAAATATCGCCGGTACCGATGCGGCAAAGCCAGCTTTGAGAATTGTCATCCCACGGGCCTGCACCAGATAAACCGGAAACCAAGTAATAAAGAAGTAGATCGTGGCGTTAATACAGTATTGGGCAACATAGATGCCTACCATCATCCGATTTTGCAACAGTTGTTTCACATATTTCAGGTTAGGTCCCTGCTGCTTTGCTCCGGCCGCCTTGGTTTGATCCATATCGACCAAGCCGCCGCCCCGTGTAATATACTCAATCTCAGCTTCATTCGCCATTGGATGATCCTTCGGATTATGAATAAACTTATTCCAGAACAAGGTGAAGAGTATTCCCAGGACGCCCATGACAATAAAGACATATTGCCAGCCATAAGTGAATACAATCCAGCCCATTAACGGGGCAAAAAATACGGTGGCAGCAGCTTGCCCCGAACTGAAAATCGCCGATGCAGTACCCCGCTCCGAAGCAGGAAACCAAGCCGCAACAATGCGACTATTTGCAGGAAAGGAAGGCGCCTCTGAAGCTCCAACCAAGAACCGTAAGGCAAATAAAGTAATGACCGCAGTTCCTGCTGCTAAAAAACCAACGAAACCTTGGAAGAGTGTAAATAAAGACCAGAAAAAAATACTAGCGGCATACACTTTCTTTGAACCAAATCGATCTAACAAATATCCTCCGGGTAACTGACAAAGGACATAGGCCCAACCGAAAGCGGAAAAAATATAGCCCATCGACAGGGCATCCATATGAAATTCTTTTGCGAGCGCCGGACCGGCCAGCGCAATCGAGGCGCGATCGGCGTAATTGATTATGGTAATAAAAAACAATATGGCGACAACTAACCAGCGGATATTGGTCTTCTTTATAGCGGAAAGAGATACTTTGGGTGCAACATGATTAGTAATATCCATAACTTCACCGGAAAGATTTGCAACAGACAAATCTTTGCTACCCTTTCTTCATATATTGATAATTCATTATCATTCTTCATTTCCATTTTTTGCAGAACGGTAAGATAGGCTATATACCTATTCGGTTACTGTTTTTTGTATATTTGTATAAAGGGAGCCTGCAAAATCCTTCCCCACAAACTCCCTTATACGAACTGCGTTGCCTATTTAATGAATTTCACTTTAGGGTAAAGTTGTTCCAAAGCGGCATCTTTACGCTTATTAAACTCCACCTTGTTCTGTTCAAATATATTGTTTCCCTCGGCATCAATAGAAACGATCAGTGGTCCAAATTCTTTCACTCGACAAACCCATAAGGTTTCCGGCATACCTAAGTCTCGCCAGTAAGCTCCTTCTATTTCTTCCACGCAGGTTGCAGCCAGTACAGCACAGCCGGCGGGAAACACACAATGGATTGCTTTATTTTCCTTACATCCGGCTTCTGTATTCGGCCCCATACCGCCTTTGCCCACAATGATCTTAACTCCGGTTTGTTCAATGAATTCTTTTTCGAATTTCTCCATTCTCATGCTAGTCGTGGGTCCGACGGAAACCATTTCAAATTGGTCATCTTCCCCTTCCACTTTGCGAACAATAGGACCGGCATGGAATATCGCTCCGCCTTTAAGATCCACCGGTAATTCACGGCCTAGTTCAATAAGCCGTCTATGCGCTACATCGCGGCAGGTAACAATATGCCCATTTAGATAAATAACGTCACCAATTTTAATATCTTTTAAATCTTCATCAGAAACAGGCGTAGTCAGAATTTTTTTCATAACGCAACCCCCTTGTGTGTACTGGATTGGCAGCTTAAATCACTGTTAAATAGGATAGTCCCCCGACGATGTGACCAACATCCAACATTCACTGCACAAGAAATAACCGATGGATGACGAGCTGAATTTACAATGTTAACTCCCATAACGGATTTTGTACCCTGTAAACCCTGCGGTCCGAGTCCAATAGAATCAATCGCTGCCGTCATTTCATCTTCTAAAGCTGCCGCTTTGGGGTTGGCATTGTGACTTCCAACCGGACGCATTAACGCTTTCTTAGCCATAAAAGCGGCAGAATCAATGGAAGTACCGATCCCAATACCTACTAACAATGGCGGGCAGGCATTTAATCCATAGGATGTCATGACATCGAGAACAAACTTTACAACTCCTTCGTAGCCTTCACCCGGCATTAACGTTTTCCCTTGCCCGGGAAGCGAACACCCACCGCCGGCCATGTATACGTCCAACTCCAATTTGTCGCTATTGGGAATGATATCCCAGTATAACCAAGGAGAATCGGTTCCCGTATTGGTCCCGGTATTCACTTCATCAAACGTTTCTACGGTATTATGGCGAAGAGGCGCTTCTTTCGTCGCAATAAATACGGCATCCTTTAAAACTGTTTTTAAGTCATCAATATAAGGAAATTTAGTTCCAACTCGGACAAACATTTGAATTAAACCAGTATCTTGGCAAGACGGCCTGTTTAATTCTTCGGCCTCTTTTTGATTTTTTTCCATCGATGCGTAAATCATTTTGGCCATAGGCATTGTTTCACCTTCGCTAAGTTCTTTTAACTTAGCCGTTACATCATCAGGAAGTTTTTTTCCAACTAAGCCCACGAATGTTGCAATTTTACCGGTAAGTGACGCCAAAGCTTCTTGGTTTTCCATATTGCATATCCTCCATCTCTTGTTTTGCCATATTCCGATGATTTTTGGCTGTATTGCTCTAATAAAAACCGAATTTTCTTAACAATTATAAAATAGTCCGCTCTCTCACCTCATCTAACACAATGAATTTTTCGCTTTCCCTCCAACTATGGCTGTTTAAGGCCTTGTAATTGCGAGCTTCGTTTATCCTTAACCTTGGTAATTCTTATTATAGTGAAGACGTTTTGCAAAGAAAAATATATATTCGCAATCTTATAATTGATTTAGTAAATGGTACGGAGTATATTAGCAATCGGCAGCGGCGTCATCTTGACTAAATTACACAGCATGCTGTTGAGCGGCGAAACGAAAATGACATCGCTTGGTTCCATCATAAAAATAAAACCTGCTAAGTTAGCAGGTTTTATTTTTATCTTACTTAATTGTTGCTTGAGGGAGCCGGTTTAATTCTGTAATGAAATTGATAAAGGCTTGTGCCGCTTTGGATAAATACTTGTCCTTTTTCCAAGCTAACCCAAAATCGATATACAGCGGCCTTTCCAAAGGAATGGCTGCGTATTCTTTGCTTTTACGAGTGATTTTATCGATCAAAAAGGATATCCCGATTCCTTTTGCTACCAGACTTTTGATTGTTTCTATCTGGTCGGATGACAAAATTACGTTAGGCGTAAATCCGTATTTTTCACACTCTTGCAGAATAAGTTCGCGATTGTATGCGCCTTCCTTGAATAGAATAAATGGTTCATCTCGTAATTGGTCAAGAGATATTAGGCTATTTTCTGCTAAAAGATGGTTTGATGGTAAACATACAACAAACTCTTCTCGTGCCATTTTTAAGGTTTCCAATGCCGGTGAAGGGTGATACAGATTAACAATCCCCAGGTCAAGCTCTCCTTTTTCTAATAACTGGCGAATGTTGATAGAACCTTCTTCGAAAATAGAAAGCTGCAAATTCGGATAGCGCATCTTAAAACCAGCCAATATTTCAGGAAACAGAAAAGAGCCAATCATTGGCGGTACCCCGACGTTCAGTGTACCTTTTTGGAGTTGCCGGTATTTGTTCATGTCAGAAATGGTATCTTGCAGTTTGTTTAAAATTTCGGATATATTTAGCAGGAAAACATGGCCTTCCGGTGTTAACGAAAATTGCTTCTGGCTGCGGTCGAAAAGCTGAAGACCTAAATTTTCCTCTAGTTTCTGGATCGCCAGTGTTACCGTAGATTGCGAAACATGCAGTTGCTCGGATGCCCTTGTTACGTTATTCAATTTAGCTACCATCTGGAAATATTCCAAATGCCGTAAATCCATAATAATAACCTCCTGCCTACAATTGACTAAATCTATTATAACATTGCAACTATATATTTTTATTTGTGAAACAGGATCTGTATAATAAAAATTAATAAAGGCACTGACAAAGTAACTTCATGATACCAAGGCATTGGATGGGTCATGCCGGGCTACTATCAATGAACATATGAGGTGAAAAATGATGGAAAATGAAAATGCATTGAACACGATTGGGCCAGCCTTAGTAAATGATCATCATTTGCTAACTACAGTGTATGGAGACATACTCTCCATAGCGAAAAAAGCAAATAGCGTCAGCAATTCATTGACGGTTTCGCAAAAGATAGTAAGGTATCAGGGACCGGATCATAAAATACATTACGGCACAATTCAGGGTGAATACGTATTTCAGCTTGAAAGTGGATTTGCGGAAATCGCTCAGGGTGTATTTGATTATGATGGCGTAGAGATTCTACTAAGCGATGTTAAGATGTTAATTCCGGTTGAACCAACAAAAATTGTAAATTTCGGTTGGACTTTTGCCGGTCATGCGAAAGAAACGGGTGGGAAAGAAAATCTGAAAGAACCCTTTCTCTTTTTGAAACCACTATCAGCATTAATTGCCGACCAAGAGACTATTTGCCTGCCGCCCAGTCAATTGACCAATCGAGTGGAGCTGGAGGGTGAAGTTGCACTGGTTATCGGGAAAAGAGGCAAAAATATAAAAGAAGAAGACGCTTTGGATTATGTCCTTGGCTATACTGTATTTAATGATGTTACCGCTCGCGATCTTACCAAGGCCGATCCGCAGTTTACCCGCGGCAAAGGGTTTGATACTTTTGGTCCGATTGGACCTTGGATTGTAACCGGTATTGATCCCACAGACTTACGGATTGTGACAACCTTGAATGGAAAAGTTGTCCAAGACGGCACAACGGCTCAAATGTCTCTTCGAATACCGTACCTGATTAGTTGGATTTCGCAGGTAATGACACTAGAGCCTGGCGATGTTCTGGCTCTTGGCTCCCCTTCAGGATCTTGCTCGATGCAAACTGGTGATGTGGTCAGTGTAGAAGTTGAGCATATTGGTAAATTAACGAACTATGTAAAATAAGATTATCAGCCGAATAAGCTGTTAGCAAATTATATTGTCTAATCAAAGAGGCTGTGCCGGAAGATTTCGGCACAGCCTCTTTGATTATGTTTAAGACAGCCACACGCTATGTGTGTGAATAAAAAAGGATATGCCTGTACATAGATAAAAAATCCTCCTTTTGGTGGAATGAAGCTGGTTTCGCCGACCGCTTATCAACCAAAAGGAGGATAACAATGGATGAAAATCGTTTATCACATACCCGCTGGAATTGCACATATCCTATCGTGTTTATTTCGAAATATCGTCGAAAAGAAATATATGGGAAGCTAAGAAGTGATATTTGGGTGGTAGATTATTCTTTTTTCTTCTTTTTGTCCAGCTCTTCGGCCAGAATGTCGGCGACGTGTTTGACCTGGATATTGGGAGCTTGCTTATCGAGGCCGCCGCGGATCTGCATCATGCAGGCCGGGCAGCCGACCGCGACCACTTCCGCCTCACTGTCTTTGATATTCGTGATTTTCTGGCTTAAGATCGGCATCGACAGGTCAGCGTGTTTGACGCCGAACGCGCCCGACATTCCGCAGCATTTATCACAGTCTTTCATTTCGACCAGTTCGTAATCGCTTGTCGACCGCAGCAGCTTGCGGGGTTCTTTAAAAATCCCCAGTACACGCCGCATGTGGCAGGAATCATGATAGGTGAGCTTTTTCTTGCCGGCATTGGCCTCGTTCAAACGGCCGGCTTTTTCATATTCTTCGGCGACAAAAGAAGTGAACTCGCGGACTTTGTCAGCAATCTTTTTGGCCCGTTCGCTCCACGCGGGATCTTCTGCCAGAATTTCCGGATAGGTATGTTTCCACATTTCTGCGCAGGTTGGGCAGGCCGCGATGATCAGATCAGGATTTTCCGCTTCAAAAGCGGCAATATTTTCTTTCGCCATCTTCCGTGTTGTTTCGATGTCGCCAAACCCGATGACCGGTTTTCCGCAGCAGCTTTGTTTTTGCGGGAAGACAACGCTCATGTTGAGGTCGTTGAGGACTTTGACTACGGCTTGGCCGGTTTCGGGGTAAACGAAGTCCAGGCTGCAGCCGCTGAAGAACGCGATCTTTTTCGTCGGAGTTAATGGATTTTTGGCCGTTTTATCGATGGAATCCCGTAAGGGTGTGGGAGCAATGGTCGGCAGGCTGCGGTCTTTGGCCAGGCCGGACAGGAAAAGCGGCAGGTGGCGGATCAGTTTTCCGCTTTGGAACGGTTTTTGGCCGATGGAAGCAACGCGGAGCAGCGAGTGGAATAACTTCCGGTTGCCGACTACCTCAAAGATATTCCGCATGACAAACGGCAGGCCGTTTTCTTTGGCATTGCGGATGCGGAGTTCTTCAATCAAGCCGGGAATATTAATTTTGCCCGGACAGACTTCCGTACAGCGCCGGCAGCCGATGCACAGTTCGTTGATTTTCTCAAAGTCGCCCATGCTGTTCAAAAATGCCGTCAGGATGGCGCCGATGCCGCCGGCGTAAACATGGCCGTAAACGTGTCCGCCGACCAGAGCGTAGACGGGGCAAACGTTGAGGCAGGAGGCGCAACGTACGCATTGGTAGATTTCTTTGAATTTCTCGTCATGAGCGGCCTTCAGGCGGCCATTGTCAAACAGGATGATATGAAGTTCTTTTTCCTGCTCTATCCATTGACCATCTTTTTTGACCATGACCGGGGTTGGGCCGCAGATCATGCTCATATAACTGGTCATTAACTGGCAGGTGGCGTTGCGCGGCAGGGTCCGCAGGATCGGCACGGCATCTTTTAAGGTGGGTATCAGCTTTTCATACCCGATGATGGCGACATGGATCGGCGGCAGCGATGTCGTCAGACGCCCGTTTCCTTCATTGGTTACCAAACCAATGGCGCCGTTTTCCGCTACGCCGAAATTGGCGCCGGATATCCCCATGTCGGCCTGTAAAAATTCCTCACGCAGATTTTTCCGGGCTGTTTGGACCATGAAGGGAATGTCAGGCGGGATTTCTGTATGCAGTTCTTTGGAGAAATACCCGGCTACCTGGTAACGATTCAAGTGGATGGCCGGCATAACCATGTGCGACGGTCTGTGGCCGGCGATGCCGATGATCCACTCGCCCAGATCCGTTTCGCGGACCCGAATACCGGCTTCCGTCAGATCCTTGTTCAAGTGGATTTCTTCCGAGGCCATGGATTTTGATTTGACGATCCGTTTTACGCCTTTTTCCTTACAGAGGTCGATCAGGTATTTTTTCAGGGCGGCTCCGTCGGCAGCCCGGAAGACTTTGGCACCGCGTTTTGTTGCTTCCGCCACGAATTGGTCGGCCACTTCCTCGATGCGGGCGACGGTGTCCATCTTGGTTTTTTTGACCAGATCGCGCAGCGCTTCAATATCTTCGACGTTTTCGTACGCTTTGAGGCGGGAAACAGGATAGGCTTCGGAAAAACGGCCCAGCGCGCCCCGCAGAACTTCGTCTTTCAGTTTTTCGTCGATTTCTTTTTGGATATTGCGGTTACTGCTTTCCATCAGGCAACACCTCCGCTTGCCGGTTCATCGACGGCAATGATAATAAAGCGGCTGGGACCATGGACGCCGATCGTCAAGACCCGTTCAATGTCGGCGGTGCGGCTTGGGCCGGTTATAAAGCTCAAATATCCGTGATGGAAGACTTGCGAAAAAATGTCAAAGGCCTGTTCGACGCCGGGAACAATCCGGCTGCTCGGCAAAAAAACAACATGGATGGGCGGCAGCATAGAGACGAGGCGGCTTTCAATGGCGTAGGCATCCTGACAGACACTGCCGGTTTCCGCGACGCCGAATTCTACGCCGGAGATGCCGATATCCGCTGTTTCCGCATGCTCGGCAATATCGGCCTGGGACGTATACAGAGCAATGCCTGCGGAACGGATTTCGTCGTTGACGCCGGACGCTTGCTGCAGTGGATTTTCCACGGAAACTACTTTTTTGGCGTTGGTAAATTTAATGAGGTTCATGATGATTTCTTTTGCTTCACCGGCAGTGTTTACCCGGAAAATTTCCGCGGAAGCCTGTTTTGCCCGTGCTTCGAATTCAGCAAAGTATTCCGCCCCATAGGTCGTGGTCTGTAAAACCGGTTCCCAGTTTTCGCAAACTTTTTTCATAGCATCACCCCTTTAAAAATAAGTATGAAAGCCGGTAAACTGATTATTGTGTATATTTCTACTATTTCGAAGCGGAGAACAAAACTCCTGCATCCTTGCAGGAATTTACGTGTTATGGTGGAATATCTAGATAATTTACAGCTCTAAACAAAACAGGGCGTTCAAATGAGGAAAAAGGGGGCTGCAGTGTGAAAACAGGATACATTGTTTTGGCTCATGGAAGTAATGCCGCCGTCAGTGAAGCCAACGAGATTGCATTTCAGATAGCGGCTATTTTGCGGCAAAAAACAGATAATGTGCCGGTTGAAACTGCCATCATGAACCGGGCTTCCGGACTACCGGGTCTAGAAGCCGGCGTGGAGCGTTTGATCGCTGCCGGCGTGGATGAGGTAATTATTGCCCCTTTGTTTTTAGCCGGCGGGATGCATATCCGGGAAGGAATACCGCAGGAAATTGCTGCATTACAGGCGCAGTATCCGCAAATTGCCATCCGGTTGGCCGAGCCGTTGGGGGCGGATCCACGGCTGGCTGATATTCTTTTGGACCGGATACGGAGTTTGCAGGCATAACAGAAATGGAGTTTTACAACCGGGAGGATAACAATGACAAGGAAATTGGTATTGGTAACGGGCGGCGCCCGCAGCGGGAAAAGCACTTTTGCGGAACAATATGCGGCGCGTCTGGGAGAAAAAGTGGAATATATTGCAACGGCAGAAGTTGGCGATGAAGAAATGCGAACCCGTGTGGCGCTGCACCGGCAGCGGCGGCCGGACAACTGGCGGACGACGGAGGCTCCGTATGATGCGGCGCCGGCAATGCGGGAGGCGGCGCTGAGAGCCGATGTAGTGCTGTTTGATTGTCTCACCTTGTATACGAGCAATTTGCTGCTGGCGCCCGGGATGCCGGAGGATCCGCTGGCACGTTCGCAAGCTGTATTGAATCGGTGGAAGGAAGTTCTGGCGGCTGCGGCAGCTGGGACGGCCAGCGTCATTATTGTCAGCAATGAAGTAGGCTGCGGTATTGTGCCGGATAATGCGTTGGCGAGGGAGTATCGGGATTTATCCGGGTTTGCCAACCAGCTTACGGCCAAATGGGCGGACGAGGTATATTGGACGATTTGCGGCTTGGCGATTGACGCCAAAAAAATAGCGGTTAACGGCAGCTGGGATTGAAACCTGGCGGAGGATAGGATAGGAGGATATTAGGTTGAGTTTATTGCAGGATACGCTCCAAAAAATACAACAACCCGATAAAAAAATAGAACGGGAAATTCGGGCTGCGTTTGCGCAATACGGCGGTCAGCCGGCGGATTGGGGTGTGCTGGCTGATTTGACGGCTCGCTATGCGGCGGCCCGGGGGACGGGGAATTTGACAATCCCCCGCAAGGCGATGGTTTTGATGGCGGCGGACCACGGTGTGGCGGTGCGCGGGGTGAGCGCTTTTTCCCAAGAGGTGACGGTGCAGATGATTTGCGGCTATCTGGCCGGTTGTGCCGGGGCGAATGTCATGGCGCGGCACGCCGGTGCCGACATGGTTATCGTTGATGTCGGGGTCAAAGGAGAACTGCCTGATGATCCGCGGATCATTAATCGCAAAGTGGCCCGGGGAACGGCTGATTTTGCCTGCGGTCCGGCCATGACCCGCACCGAAGCGGTAAAAGCCATGGAAGCGGGAATTGAAGTTGCTTATAAGTGCGTGGAAAAAGGGTACCGGCTGTTCGGACTGGCGGAGATGGGGATCGGGAATACTACATCCAGCGCGGCAATTACCGCGGTCATGTGCAATGTGCCGGTGGAACAAGCGGTAGGACGGGGCTCGGGTGTTGGCGATGTACGTCTGCAGATCAAAAAAAATGCCGTATACAAAGCTTTGGAGATCAACCGTCCGGATCGTGCCGATGCTTTGGATGTATTGAGTAAAATCGGCGGGTTTGAAATTGCCGGCCTGGTAGGGGTAATTTTGGGCGGGGCAGCCTGCCGGGTCCCGGTTTTTGTCGATGGGATAATTACAACGGCTGCGGCCTTGATTGCTCAAGGATTGAGTCCGTTGGCCTGTGAATATATGCTGGGTTCGCATGTATCTGCCGAACCGGCGCATCAGGAAATGCTGGCAGCCCTTGGTTTGCCGGCGGCGTTGAATTTGGAGATGCGTTTGGGTGAAGGGACGGGGGCGTCTTTGGCAATGACCCTGTTGGATGCCGGTATTGCCCTTGTAAACAATGGCTTGAACGGAGAGAGGCCGGTGTTGTAGATGGCGGTCAAGAGTATTTTTCGCGATTTTGCTACGGCGCTGCAATTCTTAACCTGTATCCGGTTTGGTCCGTCCGGAGTCTGGTCAGCGGAACAGTGCGGCCGGAGCGTGCGTTATTTTCCGCTGGTTGGCGCGGTTGTCGGCCTTGTTTTGGTGTTGGTGAATTATTTTTTATCCAACCATTTGCTGCCGCATGTTTCGGTTATTGTTTTATTGATTGTTGAAATCTGTTTGACCGGCGCGTTGCATTGCGACGGGTTAATGGATACGGCGGATGGGGTTTTTTCCCATCGTTCCCGGGAACGGATGCTGGAAATTATGCGGGACAGCCGGACCGGCGCGCATGGAGTTACCGTGTTTGGCGTGATCCTGCTATTGAAATATTCGGTGTTGCTGGACCTGACGCCGGGAGTTTTGCCGAAAGCGCTGTTTGTTATGGCGGTTGCCGGACGGATGGCGATGGTGGTTGCCATCACCCGTTTTCCGCTGGCGCGCCAAGACGGTATGGGTAAAGCGTTTTCGGAACGCTCTGGACGTTGGACGCTGCCGCTGGCCGCGTTGTTTGCCGTAGTGCTTATCGCACCGTTAGGGTTGCCGGCGGTTCTTATTGGCTTGTTTGCCTGCTTGGTCGGATTTGATTTGGCGCGCTGGTTGTCGAAGAAATTAGGCGGTTTGACCGGCGATACGTACGGAGCGGTTCATGAAGTGACACAAGTTGCGGCATTGCTGTGTTGGTTGATTTTTTAGCGAAAAAGGAGAATATAATGGATACAATTGCCGAATTGCTCAAAGAAATTGAACCGATTGATGCTGAGGCTGCTTCAGCAGTTCAGAAACGGTTTGATTGTTTAATAAAACCGCTGGGCAGCCTTGGGCTGTTGGAAGAAATCACGGCGCGGATTTTCGGCGCTCGGCGGTCGACCGACATTTTTCTGCTTCATCAAACATTGATCCATATAGTCGGCGCGCAGGGAGGGCCGGCCCCTTCTTTTCTCCCGGGTGCCAGGTTAACGACGGTTTCTTTGCCGCTACCCCGGGAAGGTGTAGAGAACGGAAGCCTGGTCCGGGAAGCGATCCGGCAGGGGGCGGAAGAAGCGCTCCGGCAAATTCGCAGGGGAACACAAGTTCTGGCAATCAGCCAGGCTGTTGTGGAGGAAAACCATACCCGGACGTTGGCCCGCGATCTGTTAGCCGGAAAGGAAGAGGCGCAGGACGATATCTTTCGGCTATTGGATTGCCGGGAATATCACGCGGTTGCGGTGATGTTGGGGGTCATTCTGGCCGGTGCAGCCAACCGCGTACCGGTTGTACTGGATGGATTGGCGACAGCTTGTGCGGCTCTCATCGCCTGCCGGCTTAACCCGGATATCAAATCGTATCTGATCGGAGTGCATTTGGCTCCCTATCCGGAGCATGGCGCGATTTTTACAACGCTTGGCTGGAAACCGGGGTTGCCGCTGAATTTATCGGCCAGCGGCGGGGTGGGGGCAATCCTGACTTTGTCGCTGCTGGATGCCGGTATTAAGGCCTTGGTGGAGATGGGAACCTTTGCTGGCGCCGGAGTTTCCTCTGCATTGCAGGATTTGCCGGAAGCGGTACAGCAGGATTATTGCTGACGACAGGGAATATTTCTTTGTAAGGAAGAGACTTACTGTTTACTAGAGATTAGGTTGGGGTGGTAGCAAGAATGACACGGATTGTTTTGGTTCGGCATGGACAAACCATGTGGAACCTGGAATTTAAATATCAAGGGCATGCGGATATCGGCTTGAGTCCCTCTGGCTTGGATCAAGCTGCGCAAGTTGCCGGCCGCCTTGCCGAAATGAGCCCTGCGGCAGTGTATTCCAGCGATCTTAGCCGGGCTTTTCAAACAGCGGAAATCATTGCCGCTCAATATAAGTTGCCTGTAACTCAAATTCCGGATTTGAGAGAAATCAATTTCGGCGAATGGGAAGGAAAAAATTATGAAGCGATCAGCAGCCAGTGGCCTGCGTTGATGGGGAAGTTGTTTACCCACCCTGATGAGCTGGAAATTCCGGGCGGCGAAACGTTTCAAACGGTACAGGCGAGAGCGATGAAGGTTGTAGACCAACTGGTAGCTCAGCATCAGGAAGAAACGATTTTTGTCGTTTCCCACGGGGCGACAATCCGCACAATATTGTGTTCTATTCTTCATATACCGCTTAGATATGTCTGGAATATTCAACAGGATAATACAGCGGTCAATATTGTGGAAATTTATCCCAAACGGGCGATTGTTTCTTTGGTGAATGATACCAATCATCTCAAGTTTTGAGAGCTTGGAATGAAAAAATTGATAAGGAGCAGACTATGAATGATATGGAACAACAATTGTCGGAGGAGCGGTTTGCGGTTTTGGTTGACGGTGATAACGCGCAGGCGTCCTTGATTGTTGAAGTATTAAAAGAAGTTGCCAAATATGGCAAAATTACAATTCGCCGGGTTTATGGGGATTGGACAACCCGTGAGATGGAATCGTGGAAAAAATATTTGCCGCAAAATGCATTACAGCCGGTTCAGCAGTTTAGGAACACTACCGGTAAGAACGCTACGGATAGTGCGATGATTATTGACGCAATGGATATTCTGTATGGAGGCAATGTCGATGGTTTTGCCATCGTATCCAGCGACAGCGATTATACCCGTTTGGCCATTCGTTTACGCGAAAATGGGAAAATGGTGATTGGCCTGGGGCGCAAGCAGACTCCGGAACCTTTTTTGCGGGCCTGTGATTTGTTTGTCTATACGGAAAACTTGGTTAAACAGCCGGTGGCACGAGGCAGCGTGAAGACAAAAGAAAAGCCGGTCGCGGAGCGCAAACCGGACAACAGTAAAGCCGCTAAAGAGTTGGAGGCGGACCAGGAAAATGAACTGTTTTTAATTGCCCAGGCTTATGAAATGGTCGCCCAGGAAGACGGCTGGGCTAGATTGTCGGATCTGGGCAAGGCTCTTCATAAGGTTGATCCGGCTTTCGATTTACGGACCTATGGACAGTCGCAGTTGTCGAAAATGATCGAAGCCCACTCTGATTTGTACGAATTGGAGAGGGAAAAGAAAAAAGGACCCTCACAGATTTATATCCGGCGGCGGGAAGTAAAATAATTGGTTCTGCTGGAAAGGGAAGCGACGTATAGATAGTGATTGACCGCTCTTTTTAACAGGAATATAATGTAATTACAGGTGAATAATTAGAAAACCCGACTTGCGACGAGCTTTTATAGTGACGGCGGAAGTCACTGGTTGCACTTATGTACACCAGAAAAAATTTTATACTATCTGGTGTACCCAACGAAAGGAGCAATGCCTCTTGAGTGATATTCAAGACATGTTGAAAGTAAAAACCTGGGCGGTAGTCGGCGCTACGGATAATCAGGAAAAGTTTGGCTATAAAATTTTTAAGTGTATGAAAAAGGCAGGTTACGAAGTATATCCTGTCAACCCCGGGGTGGAAACGGTGATGGGGGAACGATGTTATTCGACCCTGGCTGACCTGCCGGTCCGGCCGGAGGCTGTCGATTTGGTTGTTAACAGCCGGATTGGTGTCAAGATTGTTGAAATGTGCGCGGAACTGGGCATCCAAAATATTTGGATGCAGCCGGGGGCGAACGCAGAAAATGTGGTTGCTTTGGCCAAGGAAAAAGGCCTGAAAGTAATACATGATGCTTGCATTATGGTCGAAATTTACAATCAGGAGGGGTGAGTGAACATGGCAAATGTCATTGAGGTGAACGAGAAAAATTTTCGTGAAGAAGTGTTGGAAGCGGATTTGCCGGTTTTAGTAGATTATTGGGCTACCTGGTGCGGTTATTGTTCACGGTTGGCTCCGGTTATTGATGAGTTGGCGGCTGAAATGGGAGAACAAGTTAAATTTGTCAAGGTAGACGTGGACCATAACCGTTCATTGGCGGAGGATCAAAATGTCCAGGGCCTGCCGACGATGATCCTGTTTAAAAATGGCGATGCGGTTGAAAAGATAACCGGATTTGTGCCGAAAGCGAACATTCTCGCTAAAATTAAACCGTTTTTATGATTTTTGGGAAGTAAAAAAAACAGCACGCGGGTGAAGTTACCACCACCTGCGTGCTGTTTAGTTTCTCTTTTTGGTACGCGATTAGGCTTTTTGAACTGCTTTGTTGAGGTCGGCAACAAGCGCATCTGCGTCAATGCCGTGCCCGTTGGCTCCTTGTTCGATATTTTCAAACCGGGCGGCGACGCAGCCGAGGCAGCCCATGCCGTACGAAGCAAAAACTTCAATAGTTTGCGGATATTTTTGGGCAACTTCAATGATGCTCATATCTTTGGTGATGATTGTCATACTTCTAACCTCCTTATTGTACGAACTGTGAAAATCAAAGACAGTATACCACAAAACAGCTATTTTGACTATATTTACAGATTATTTTTAACAACCCATATTTTTACTGGAAAACTGTTATGAAACGCGGTAGAATGATACTATTGCAGCAATATATTTTTACAGAGGTTGATTATCAGTAATGGAAAAAATTGCGTTTTGTGTCGGATCTACAACTTTTTATTGGTACGGAATGATGTTGTCGTTCGCTATTTTGGCGGCTCTGCTTGTTACTATATGGCAGGCCCGGTTGTGGCGGGAAGACATTCGGGTTGTTCTCGATTTGTTTTTATATGGCATTCCAACCGGGTTTGTTTTCGCCCGGCTGTATTATTTGGTTTTACATTGGCAGTCTTATGCGGCGGAACCGGAAAAAATCCGGTCTTTGGCAAGCGGAGGCTTTATTCTTGATGGGGCGCTGGTAGGACTGGTGCTATTTCTCTATCTCTACGCAAAACGAAACCGGCTGCCATTTGGGCACTGGCTGGATATCGTTGCTCCCGGACTGGCGATTGGCCATGCAATTGGGCTGTGGGGAAGGATTATGAACGAAGAAGGGTTTGGTCTGCCCACCAACAGCTCACATGGTTTGTATATTGATTTTGCCCATCGGCCGGAAATCTATCAGGAGTTTGATTTCTTCGAACCGGTTTGTTTGTATTCTTCCGGTTGGAGCGGGTTGCTTTTTGTGCTGCTGGTCGCAGCGGTGATCCTGCAGATCCGTTACCGGCGGTTGCAACAGGGCAGTATCTTTCTATTGTATTTGACGTTTTTTTCCTTGGGAAGGTTTATCTTCGAAGGCTTGCGCCTCGATGTCGATTACGCCGCCGGACTGCCGGTTACAAAATTGTTCAGCATAGTCATTGGCTGTGGCGCGTTCCTTTGGTTTTTGTGGCTGCATTTCAAACCGGCCGCGTTTTTCAGCAGGCCGGAAAGGTGGGTTAAACTATGACACCGGCATTGGCGCGGGTAGAAAATTTTATCAGCAATTATCCTGATTTAAAAGTGATTTTGTTTGACAGCAGCACCCATACAGCGGAAATGGCCGCGCAGACGCTGGGTGTGACGCCGGGGCAGATTGCCAAAACATTGGTGTTTATGGCAGACCTGAAACCGGTGATTATCGTTACTTGCGGTGATAAGAAGGTTGATGCGAGGCAGTTGGCCAAAACATTGGGCGTGAAAAAAGTGAAGTTTGCCAATGCGGAACTGGTTACCGAACTGACAGGGTTTCCGCCGGGCGGGGTTTCCCCGTTGGGCTTGACGAAAGACCTGCCGATTTATCTGGACCAAAGTTTGTACGATTATGGTATTGTGTACGCAGCGGCTGGAACGGCGAATTCTGCATTGCCGGTTTCTCCGGACCGGTTGCAGGAGATAACCGGCGGTTGTCTGGTTTCCGTATGTAAGTAAGAGGGATGATGGTATGAAATCAAGGAAACGACAAGCTTATACCGTAATAGCTGTTATTATGATGCTGGTCTTCATTGCGTCCACTGTTACCGGCACAAAAGCGGTTGTGGCCGGACGAGATCAGGAAAAACCAATTAACGTGGTCGATGTACCGATATTAAATTATCACAAGGTGGATACGCTTCATCATGCGTTGTCTGTGCTGCCGGAAAATTTTGAGCAGCAGATGGCCTATTTGCATGACAACGGGTATCACACGATTACACCGGACCAACTCATGGCTTACCTTAAGTATGGCAATCCATTGCCGGAAAATCCGGTCATGATTACGTTTGACGACGGCTATCTCGATAATTATGCCAATGCCTTCCCCAGCATGAAAAAGTATGGTTTTACCGGCACTATCTTTTTGGTAACGGGAAAAATCGGCCAGGACCAGCGGTTCATGAATTGGGAACAGGTGCGGGAAATGCAGCGGGCGGGGTTTGTGTTTGGCTCGCATACGGTGAACCATGTTGCGTTGTCCAAGATCGACAGCGCGCAACTGGAAGCGGAATTGACAGAATCCCGGGAAGAAATGGAACGGCAGTTGGGACAAAAACCACGCTATTTTGCGTATCCGACCGGTGCGTATAACTTGCAGATTGAACAGGCGGTTCGCCAGACTGGCTACCGGGCGGCTTTTACGGTGCGATATGGCCAGGCGGGGCCGGATAGTGATCCGTATGCATTGGAACGTATCCCGATTTTTCAGAGTGATAATACGTTCCGCAGTTTTCTATTCCGGCTGAGGGGCGCGTCTTTACTGGAACGGCTGGGATTAATTAAAAATTAAAATTTTTTTAAAAATCCTTCATTTTTGGGAGGATTTTTTTTATTTTGCACGAAAATCTATCCTTAGTGGTGTAAAGTGGTGTAAAGTGGTTCTGGAAGGCGGTGAATGGACTTTGTTTATGGGTGAATATCAACATAATGTTGATAGTAAAGGACGTATTATTTTACCGGCAAAGTTCCGCGAACTGCTTGGCGAACTGTTTGTTGCTACCAAAGGGCTTGACCGGTGTTTGTTTATTTATCCGCAGGAAGAATGGTCTGTTCTGGAGGAAAAACTGAAAAAATTGCCGTTGGCAAAACCGGAAGCCCGTGCTTTTGTCCGGTTTTTTTTCTCCGGAGCGGCTGAGTTGGAGTTTGATAAGCAGGGTCGGGTGCTCCTGCCTACTAATTTGCGTGAATATGCCGGATTGGGAAAAGACATTACTGTCGTTGGTGTTTCCAATCGAATTGAAATTTGGGACAGGCAGCTTTGGCTTGATTATAATGACGAGGTGGGTCCGACCGTAACGCAGATCGCTGAAAATTTGGTTGATTTGGGAATATAACGAGGTGATCTTCCTTGGGAGAGTTTTCACACGTAAGTGTATTGTTTGAGGAAAGTTTGGCGGCGTTGGTGACTGACCGCAGCGGAGTTTACGTCGATTGCACTCTCGGCGGTGCGGGGCATTCTTCAGGGATTGCAGCGCAACTGGAGCCGCAGGGAAGATTGATCGGCATTGATCAGGATCCGGATGCAATTCAGGCTGCGCGGGAACGGTTGTCCGGTTTTCCTTGCCAGATTGATATTGTTCGGTCTAATTTTCAATATTTGCCTGATGTTCTTGACCGGCTTGGGATTGAAGCGGTGGATGGGATCTTGTTTGATTTGGGTGTATCGTCTTATCAGCTTGACCGTCCGGAACGCGGCTTTTCCTATATGCAGGATGCTCCTCTCGATATGAGGATGGATCCGAACGCTGCTTTATCCGCCTATCAGGTGGTGAACCAATATACAGAAGAACAATTGGCCACTGTTATTTTTCGTTACGGCGAAGAACGGTGGGCAAAACGGATTGCCCAGTTTATTGTGGCGAAGCGGAAAGAAAAACCGGTAGAAACAACCGGTGAATTGGTGGATATTATCAAAGCCGCTATTCCGGCAAAAGCGCGGCGTGAAGGGCCGCACCCGGCAAAACGAACGTTTCAGGCGATCCGGATTGAAGTGAACCATGAACTGGAAATCCTCGAAAAAACGTTTCTTGCCGCAGTGAACCGGCTAAAGCCCGGCGGGCGGATTTGTATTATTACTTTTCATTCCCTGGAGGACCGAATTGCAAAACAGACATTGAGAGCCTTGGCACAGGGTTGCATTTGTCCCCCTCATTTACCGGTATGCCAGTGTCAGCACCGGCCTGAAGTGAGAATTGTTGGCAAAGCGGTTGCGCCGACGACGGAAGAAATCGAAACCAATCCCCGGTCACGCAGCGCGCGGCTCCGGGTTGCAGAAAAATTATGAATAGACGTTTAGGTCAGATGGGATTGCAGACAAATAATAAAAGGGGGGCACAGAGGGAATGTTAGCAAGGAGAAAACAAGAGTGGGATTTTCAAGTGGAAGAAAAAGCTCCGGAAGTTTCTGCCCAGGCGCAGGAAGTACGACCATCCCGTCAGTTGCGGACCCGATTTTTTGCACTCATCCTTTTATTCGCAGTAATGGCAATGATCCTTACTTTCCAAAGTTCATTGATTGTAAAAAATGGATACGAAGTTGTAAAACTAAAAAGCGATGTTGTTAAAATGGAGAAAGAAAATGAATTTTTGCAGCTGGATATTGCACGAATGAAGTCGCCGCAGCGCATTCAGGCCATCGCCACGAAAGATCTGGGAATGGTTGCGCCGCAAACGATTTATCATGCTTCCGGCGTCGGAACGAAAAAGGTTAGTGGTACGGCGACCGCTCAACAGCAAAGCACCGGATCAGGAACCTATGCTTTGAATAAGGCGGAAACAACGAACGGAATACAGTAAGGAACGATATCGATTTCCAACACTCTCAGCAGCCGAAATGGCTGCTGTTTGCCTTTTGTGAAGAATGTGTTCTGGAAAACCATCGGCTTTTTGGGGGAAAGAGTTGCAAAAAGATTGCCGGAGTGTAAAAATAGAGAGGGAATGAATATCAGGATCATAACTTTCACTGCCATTATAGAAAACAAGATTAATCGTTGAAAATATGCCATACAAATTGTGGAGGTGACCGCATGATGAAAAAACTGCAAGAATTGACTGCTTTATTGCCGGAGGCTGTGGTGAGCGGTGACACGGCAATCAATATTACGTCCATAGCGCATGATTCGCGACAAGTTGTACCGGGTACATTATTTGTGTGTCTTACCGGGGCGAAAGTTGATGGCCACCAGTTTATCGCACAGGCTCGTGAACGGGGCGCGGCAGCCGTGCTGGTTGAGAAAAAGTTGGACGATATGGTTGCTGGACTTACCGTGATTACCGTGCCGGATACCCGTAGCGCGATGCAGATCGTCACGCCTGCGTTCTTCGATTATCCGGCGAAAAAAATGCGCTTGATCGGCGTGACCGGTACGAACGGCAAAACAACCACCACGCACATCATTCGGAGCATTTTAAGCAAAGCCGGTTTTAACGTCGGCTTGATTGGAACCATCCATGCGCTTATAGGCAGCCAGGTGCTGCCTATGAAAAATACAACACCGGATGTGATTGATTTACAGGCGCTTTTGGCCAAAATGGCGGAAGCTGGTATGGACTATGCGGTCATGGAAGTTTCGTCGCATGCGGTTGCGTTGAATCGCATTGCCGGTTGTGAGTTTGATGTTGGTGTATTTACCAATATGACCCGTGATCATTTGGATTTTCATGAAACCTTTGAAAATTATATGGATGCCAAAGCCGGGTTGTTTCGTAGTTTGGGTGCGGACGGTTCGGTTAAGGCCGGCAAGACGGCAGTGATTAACATGGATGACAAAGCCGGAGATACCATGCGGGCCAATTCGTCATGTCCTGTGGTATCCTACGGGTTGCAGGAAGATGTTTCCCTGCGCGCTGTCGATATTGATGTTCATGCGAACGGAGTGTCCTTCGTGATTGAAGGGCAGTTCGGCCGCATACCGCTGGACCTGAAAATTACCGGGATTTTTAATGTCTATAATGTCCTGGCAGCCGTTGGCGCCGCCGTTGCGGAAAACGTTGCCTGGCCGGTAATAAAAACGGCTTTGGAGGAATTTGAAAGCGTGCCTGGACGGTTTGAACTGGTGCGTACGAATCTGCCGTTCAGCATTATTGTTGATTATGCGCATACTCCGGATGGGTTGGAAAATATTCTAAAAACCGCGCGCGAGTTTGCTCAGGGGCGCATTATTGTTGTGTTTGGCTGCGGCGGCGACCGCGACCGGACGAAACGGCCGATTATGGGGCAACTGGCGGTCCAGTATGCCGATGTGGCCATTGCTACCTCTGACAATCCCAGAACAGAAGATCCGGCAGCGATTTTACGGGAAATTGAAGCAGGAATGCGGCAGGGAGACGAAACAGACCGCAATTATGAGATTATCCTGGACCGCAGAACGGCGATCAAACGGGCAATGGAGATTGCCGGGAAACAAGATATTGTGATTATTGCCGGCAAGGGACACGAGACGTATCAAATACTGGGTACGGAAACGATCCACTTTGATGACCGGGAAGTAGCCCGCCAGCTTGCCCAGGAGGTGATGTGATGGCGGCATTTACCTTGCAGGACGTACTTATGGCAACGAACGCGGTATTGGCCGGGCCGGCTATTCAAACTTCGTTCTTCGGTGTTTCTACAGATACCAGGACGCTGCGGCCGGGGGATTTGTTCATCGCTTTATCGGGTGACCGGTTTGACGGCCACCGTTTTTTGCAGCAAGCGGCGGCGGCAGGCGCGGCTGCATTGTTGATCAGCAGGGCTGACGCTGATTTGCCGGCGGGAATCACGGTTTTTTCGGTGGCGGATACGTTGCAGGCTTTTCAGGGGCTGGCCAAATTCCACCGACGGCGGTATACTATTCCAGTGGTCGCAATCACCGGCTCCAATGGCAAGACCACGACGAAAGAGTTAACCGCTTCGGTGTTGTCGAGCCGTTGGCATGTTTTAAAAACAGAGGCCAACTACAATAATGAGATCGGCCTGCCCAAAACTTTGTTGTCGCTGACTGATGGGCATCAAGCTGCGGTTGTGGAAATGGGCATGCGCGGATTGGGCCAGATCAATGCTTTGTGTACGGTGGCAGAACCCACAGTCGGTATTATTACCAATGTAAGTGAAACCCATATGGAATTGCTGGGATCGATCGAGAATATAGCAAGAGCCAAGTCGGAATTGGTAGAAGCAATCCCGGCCGACGGCCTGGTTGTTTTAAATGCGGACAATCCCTATGTGCTTGGAATGAAGGAACAGGCTTCTTGCCGCGTGCTAACGTATGGGTTGTCGGCGAACGCGGATGTTTGGGCGGACCAGATCCAGACCGGGCAACAGGAGACGAATTTTGTTTGCCATGCCCGGCAGGATGTTTTTGCGGTTGGTCTTCCGGCAATTGGCCGTCACAATATTTATAATGCGTTGGCCGCCATTGCCGTTGGACTGGCGATGGGCCTTACGCCGCAAGAAATTCAAAGCGGCATCCGTGCTTTTGTACCGGATGCGATGCGTTTGCATACGATCACCACAGCTGACTACACCATATTGAATGATACGTATAATGCCAGTCCCGCTTCGATGGCTGCAGCCGTTGATACATTGGTTGGCGTAGCGGCCGGCCGCCGCGTTGCGGTGCTGGGCGATATGCTGGAATTGGGCGCCATTGCTGTTGACGCGCATCGGCAAATTGGTGAAAAACTGGCCCGGGAAAAAATCGCCGTGGTTATTACAGTAGGGGAATTGGCACGGCATATCGCCGCCGCGGCCAAAGACGGCGGAATTGCCGGCACGGTCGCATGCGAGGATCATGTTGCGGTGAAGCATGAATTGAACAAGTTGTTGGAGTCGGGGGATACGATACTGGTGAAAGGCTCCCGCGGGATGAAAATGGAAGAGATCGTGAACTATCTGATCGGCAGCGGCGCTGCGGAGAAAGTGTAGTTTGTGCTGGATTGTCTGTGAACGAAGATAACGGAGGGTTACTATGCAGGGAATGTTGCCTGCTGCAGTGTTGGCATTGGCTGTAGCGTTGTTGTTGGGACCGTTGGTCCTTCCCGTTTTACGGAAACTGAAGTTTGGCCAGAGTATTCGTGAGGAAGGTCCGAAGGCGCATTATGCCAAGGCCGGCACGCCGACTATGGGCGGCGTGATTATTCTTGCGGCGCTTATCGTTGCCGCCCTTGTTTTTGGCGGTGGCAGCAGGGAAGTGTGGCTGGTTTTGTTCGTTACGATCGGGCATGGACTTATCGGTTTTTTGGATGATTATATCAAGGTTGTGCTAAAACGTTCGTTGGGATTAAAGGCCCGCCAGAAAATGCTGGGACAGATTTTGCTGGCAGCCGTCCTGGCGTATGTAACCACTGCTTTTTTTGGCCGGGGTACGGATCTGTGGATTCCTTTTTCCGGTATTCAGCTTGATTTGGGATTGTTCTATTATGTGTTGATTTTTTTTGTATTGGTCGGCACTACCAATGCGGTCAATTTAACCGATGGTTTGGACGGCTTGGCGGCAGGCACCGGCGCGATTGCGTCTTTGGCCTATGCTTTTATCGCATTTTATTTCCGGCATGCAGAATTGGCCGTTTTTTGTACGGCTCTGGCCGGCGCCTGCCTTGGCTTTTTGCGCTATAATGCGCATCCGGCCCGCGTGTTTATGGGCGATACCGGCTCACTGGCCATCGGCGGCGCTTTGGCGGCAGTAGCAATAATGACCAAGACGGAATTATTGTTGGTGATCGTGGGCGGCGTGTTTGTTGTGGAAGCGTTATCGGTAATTATCCAGGTAATTTCTTTTAAGACGACAGGAAAACGGGTTTTCCGCATGAGTCCGATTCACCATCATTTTGAATTGTCGGGTTGGGCTGAAACAAAGGTGGTTGCAGTATTTTGGTTGGCCGGTGTAATGTGTGCAATGGCCGGAGTGTTGATTTTGATCATGAGCCGGCCGGGAGGGATATAAAATGAATTTTGCGAGTAAACAAATTGTGGTGCTGGGCGCAGGAGTTAGCGGTATTGCTGTGGCGTTAATTTTACAGCAGGAGGGAGCCCGGGTGACCCTGAGCGATACCCGTCCCCGTGAACAATTGAAGCAGGATGTTGCTCCGCTGGAAAAGGCGGGGGTTCTTTTGCGGTTGGGCGATCAAAGCCCGGCCTTGTTATCTGCGGCCGATTATTTGGTGTTATCGCCGGGAGTATCCATTTATAATCCGTTGGTTGAAGAAGCCAAGACACGTGGGATCGTTGTGATGAGCGAGATTGAAGTTGCTTATCATCTTTGTCGGGTTCCTATGGTGGCAATTACCGGTACGAACGGCAAAACGACAACTACCACGTTGGTCGGCGAGATGTTTCGCAAAGCAGGGATTCAAACTGCGGTTGGCGGCAATATAGGCGATGCTCTATCGAAGGAAGTGCGCGACGTGCAGCCAGGAGGAGCTGTGGTGGCGGAAATATCCAGTTTTCAATTGGAAGGGACCATTGATTTCCGGCCGCATATTGCCGCGATCCTGAATATTACGCCGGACCATATTGACCGGCATCGTACGTTGGAAAACTATCGGGCGGCGAAAGAACGGATTTTTGCCCGCCAGACGGCGGAAGACTATTTGATTTTAAACTATGATGATCCGGCAGTACGGGCCATGGCGGAAAAGGCTGCGGCTCAGGTATTCTTTTTTAGCCGCAGCCAGAGTTTGCCTGCTGGTATTTTTGTAGATGGCGAACTGATTTATATTCGCTGGAAAGAACACGATTTTTCCGTTTGTTCCGTAGCGGATATGAAATTATTCGGGGCGCACAATGTGGAGAACGCATTGGCTGCCTGTGCTGCTGCATATTTGTACGGAATTGGCGCTCAGGACATGGCAGCGGTATTAAAAACGTTTGCAGGCGTCGAGCACCGGATTGAACCGGTGACCGCTGTTGATGGCGTGATGTATTATAATGATTCCAAAGCTACGAATCCGGAGTCGTCGATTAAAGCGCTGGAGGCATTCAGCGGGCAGATTATATTGATTGCCGGCGGCCGGGATAAAAATACGGATTTGACGGAATTTATGAAACTGGCGGCCGAAAAGACGGATGCGCTCATTTTGCTGGGCGAGGCCAAGGAACGGTTTGCCACAGCCGCTGCTGAACAAAATGTCCGGAAAATTTACCAGGTTGCGGATTTTTCCGCAGCGGTGCAACTGGCCCGGAATTTGGCCAAGCCGCCGCAGGTGGTTTTATTGTCGCCGGCCTGCGCAAGTTACGACATGTTTAGTAATTACGAGGAACGTGGCAGACATTTCAAAGAACTGGTCCGGTCATTGGTATAAAGTTGGCGTGAATCGTTGAAGCGCTTGTAAAATAGGCTTGATGAGGGGTTAAAATAAGGAGGATTATTTGTGCGGATTATCATGGTAGGCGGGGGAACCGGTGGACATATTTACCCTGCCGTTACGATTGCCCGAGCCATCCAGTCTGAAGTGCCGGATTGTCAGGTGTTGTTTGTCGGCACGGCGCAGGGACTGGAAGCTGATATTATACCAAAAGAAGGATTCGATTTTACTACCATTGATATCTGCGGCTTGGAACGCAAAATATCCTGGAAGAATGTTAAAACACTGGGAAAAATAGCAGGAAGCATATGGCAATCATGGAAAATAATCCGCGATTTTCAGCCGGATTTGTTGATTGGAACCGGCGGCTATACTTGCGGACCGGTATTGTTGGCAGGAAGTTTGATGGGAATTCCTACATTGATCCAGGAACAAAATGTCGTCCCCGGCATTACAAATAAAATTCTGGCCAAATTTGTTAATTTGGTTGCGGTGGGGTATCCGGAGGCGGCAACCGCCTTTCATGATGAAAAAAAAGTGATTGTTACCGGCAACCCGATCCGCGATGATGTTATTTCTGTGAGCCGGGAGGAAGGGTTGGCTGCTTTTGGCCTGGATCCCGCCAAGTTAACTCTGCTGGTTTCCGGCGGCAGCCGTGGCGCCCGCAGCATTAACCGGGCCATGGAATTTGTTTGCCGGCAGATTATTGAACGAAACGATGTTCAAATCTTGCATGTTACCGGACAAAGCGAGTATAATGATGTGGTCGGAAAATACAAGCAGCAGGGAATTGGCGATGGCACTGCCGGCAATATTATTGTCAAACCCTATTTGTATAATATGCCTTTGGCTTTGGCTGTTGCGGACCTTGTTGTTTTTCGGGCTGGGGCGGTTGGTTTGGCAGAGATTACGGCTCGCGGCATTCCATCCATCTTGATTCCCTATCCGTATGCTGCGGAAAATCATCAGGAATTTAACGCCCGGGCTTTAGAAAAAGCCGGTGCTGCCGTATTGATCCGGGATTTTGATTTGACCGGGCCGGTATTGCATACAACGATTATGGAATTGGTGGAAAACCGGGATAGACTGGCCAGGATGGCTGCTGCCAGCAAAAAATTGGGCCGGCCGCAGGCAGCCCGTGATATTGTCCAGGCGGCCTTGAGTCTTGTGTCGACATACGGAGCAAAGAAAACGGAACATGTTTCGTAAAAAATACGGATAATTATCACGAAATGCGCCAGGCAATGCATGCATTCGGCGCATTGGATACGCTCTTGAAAGGGGATACTAGTTTGCTGGAAAATCTGAAGCATATTCATTTTATAGGAATTGGCGGAGCAGGAATGAGCGCGATTGCCAAAATATTGTTGGAGTTGGATTATATCGTGTCGGGTTCCGACCTGTCCCAGACGGATACGACTGCGAAATTATCGCAGGCCGGGGCGAGGATTTTTACCGGACACGCAGCAGAACATATTGCTTCAGCGGATGCTGTCGTAATTTCCACCGCGATTCCTGAACAAAATCCTGAGCTGCAGGCTGCGCGTGAACAAGGCGTTCCGGTTTTTCACCGGGCTGATCTGGTGGCTGCCGTAATGACCAGGCAGGCGGGGATTGCAGTAGCCGGAGCCCACGGTAAGACGACGACCACTTCCATGATCGCTTTGATGCTGGAAAAAGCCGGTACGGATCCTACCGTCATTATTGGCGGCGAATTGCACGATATCGGCGGCAATGCGAAACTGGGAAAAGGACAATATCTTGTTGCGGAAGCGGATGAAAGCGATGGATCGTTCCTGAAATACGCCCCGCAGGTTGCTGTTATAACCAACATTGAAAATGACCATATGGACCACTATAAAACAATGGATAATATCCTGCTGGCATTTCGGCAGTTCCTTTCCAATGTGTCTGCCGACGGTGTGGCGGTGGTGTGTTTTGACAATGCGCATTTGCGGGAATTGGCGAAATCGGTTAACCGAAATTGCCTCTCGTATGCGATCGATCATGAAGCGGATTATATGGCGAAAAATATCCGTACTTTCGGAGCGGCGACCATGTATGATGTATTTTATCGCGGCGTCTTGCTGGGAACGGTAAAGATTGAGGTGCCGGGGCGGCATAATATTTTAAATTCATTGGCGTCTTTGGTCGTTGGTTTGTATGTTGGCCACGATTTCGCCGTGGCAGCGGCAGGATTGTCTTGTTTTAAAGGAGTTAAACGACGTTTCCAAACGAAAGGACGGGTCGGCGGCATCTGGGTAGTCGATGATTACGCGCATCATCCTACAGAGATTCGAACTACTTTGCTGGCAGCCCGCCAGACCAATCCGAAACGGTTAATCTGTGTGTTTCAACCGCACCGGTATACACGAACTGCATTTTTGCGGGAAGAATTTGGTAAAGCGTTTCAACCGGCCGATTTGTTGATCCTGACGGATATTTATGCAGCGGGGGAGCAGCCTATCCCGGGAATTAGCGGGCTGACGATCCAGGAAGAAGTGGAACGGCAAACCAAACAAAGGATGACGTATATTGCAGACCCTGCCAAAATTGCCCGTTATCTGGCGGAAATTGTCGAAGAGGGCGACTTGGTGATTACGATGGGGGCAGGAAATATTTATTTGGCAGGCGAAGAACTAGTGGAAAAACTGGTGTCGATGCAGAATCTGCCGCACAAAATAGGGAAATAGAGCAATACAATAATTGCTGGGTAAGGACGGAGGAAAAAATGATGCTAACGAAACGGATCGGCGTTTTGATGGGAGGGCCATCGGCGGAACGGGAAGTTTCTCTGAACACCGGGCGGGCCATTTTACAAGGACTGCAGGAAAAAGGATATCAGGCGGTTGGGATTGATCTGGATCCGCCGCGCTTTTTTGAGCAAATGAAAGAAGCCGGCATTGATATTGTTTTTAATGCGATCCACGGTATTTTTGGCGAAGACGGGCGGATTCAAGGCGCATTGGAATTACTGGGAATTCCTTATACCGGCTCTGGCGTATTGGCCAGCGCCATGGCAATGGATAAAGGGATTTCTAAACGTCTGTTTGTGTCGGCCGGTGTGCCGACGCCCAAGTCGCAGATTTACGAAAAGACCGCGTTCAGGGAAGGTCTTGCCGGCGAAGTGGCGGCTGAGTTTGGCGTTCCAGTTGTTGTGAAGCCGGTAGCCCAAGGCTCCAGCATCGGTGTTTTTATTGTCGATAAGGCAGCTGATTTGGCAGCAGCGATGCAAGATGCATGGACATACAGCGACCAGATTTTAATCGAGGAATTTATTAAGGGTCGTGAATTGACCGTTGCTGTTTTAGCGGACGAGACAGTCCGCACATTGCCGATTATAGAAATCGTTCCTTGTTCCGGACGGTATGATTATCATTCGAAGTATACAAAAGGGGCAACTGAATATATTGTTCCGGCTTCACTGGGGGAAGCGGCGGCATTGGCGGCGCAGCAGGCTGCGATTGGCGCTTGCCGGGTGCTGGGCTGCCGTGGAGTTGCCAGGGTAGATATTATTCTCGACCAACAAGAAAGGCCATACGTTTTGGAAGTGAATACGATTCCTGGTATGACCGCGACAAGCCTCGTGCCGAAAGCTGCGGCTGCTGTGGGAATTTCGTTTCCGGATCTGTGTGAACAGATTTTACGGATGGCTGTAATGGAATGAATTTTTTTGTTGCTAGAGTGATTGAGGATTGGTTGCAGGAAAGCGCAATTCAGGGGTGAAGCAGAATGGAAGACGGAGAACAAAATCAATCGGACCAGCTTTGTTCCTCCAAGCCGCGAGGCAGGCCAAACCTGTTTATTTGGATATTTCTAGTAATTGCGTTGGGCGCGGTTATTTTCTTTGCCAGATCCACTCTTTGTGTGGTTGGCGCGGTTATTGTGGAAGGAAATTCTTCGATTGCGCAAGAGGACATTTTCCGTGTGGCCGGAATTCCTGACCGGGTGAATATTTTCCGGCTCGATCCGGAAGAAATCCGGGCAAGATTAGCCGGCGATTTGCGAATCTCCACTGTTGAAGTTTCACGCAGTTTCCCGGCAACGATTGTGATCCGTATCAGCGAACGGAAACCGTTGTTTTATGTGGCGACAAATTATGGTTTTGCGGAAGTGGACCGGCAAGGCATGATTTTATCGTGTTACAAAGGCCTCAGACAGGTAAAGGTTCCTATCGTTACGGGCGTGGCTTTGGCGAACCAATATGTCGGAGAGACAATCCCGGCGGGACCGATCGAGGATATGCTGCGTTTTTTAGACAATTTGGATACGGAAACATTCCAGCAAATAGCAGAAGTGAATATTCGGACTGATGGCTGCTTCGTCGCTTACACGACGCATCCCATTCAGATTCGGTTGGGAACTCGTGAGCGGATGGCGGACAAGGCGAGGTTTGCGAGTGATATTTTGCAGGAAATTAATCAAAAAAAATTGGCGATTGAGTATATTGACTTGAATTCTACGGCGCCTATAATTAAGGCAAAAAAATAATAGTTTAGGCTGTTGAACAAGGCCAATCTGCATAAAATGACATTCATCATCATTGTCTACACTATGAAAAATGGTTGAAGGTATGGAAGGAGTTGTACATCTTGTTTGCGGTTAAACAGGGACAAGTTGCTTTGGCGTTAGTCTGTGTAGTTCTCGGGGTAATGGTTGCCGTGCAATTCCGCACTACGCAGGACATTCGAAGCACGATTCCTTTTCAACGGATTGAGGATCTATCACAGCGCTTAAGCCAAACGGAAAAAGAGCGGGACGCGCTGCAGCAGCAGGTTAAGGAGCTTAGCCAGGCGTCAAACTCGGAAGCGACAAGCAAAGAACAGGAACTGGTCAAAATGGGCGCCGGTGTTGTTGCTCTCCAGGGACCGGGGATATCGGTTTCCATTGATGACAGCAAACGGGCTTCTAAACCCGGCGAGAACCCCAATTTGTATCTCATCCATGATGATGACATCTTGAAGGTGATCAATGAGTTGTGGGCGGCAGGAGCGGAAGCGATGTCCATCAATGAGCAGCGGCTCATTGCCAGTTCGGAAATCCGCTGCGCCGGTCCAACGCTGTCGGTGAATAATACCCGTTATTCGCCTCCCTACGAAATCCGGGCCATTGGTGATCCTCAAACTTTGGAAAATGCCCTGCGTATGCGGGGCGGCGTGGTTGAAACTTTGCAGTTTTGGGGGATCCAAATCACAATCCGTAAACAGGATGTTGTGAATATACCGGCCTACAAAGGCACGTTTCGTTTTGAATACGCTACACCGGTGAAAGGGAGTGGAAAATAATGCTGCTTCCTGCCATCGGTTTGATCATTGGTTTATTGATCGGGTTGTATTCACCGATTACGATCCCGGTCGAGTATGCAAAATTGTTATCGGTAGCGTTGCTGGCGGCGCTTGATTCTGTATTTGGCGGCTTGCGGGCGACAATGGAAGAAAAGTTTGACAATACCGTTTTTATTACCGGTTTTTTTACGAATGCGTTGCTGGCGGCTGGTTTGGCATATGTTGGCGATCGGTTGGGCATTGATCTCTACTATGTTGCCCTATTGGCTTTTGGATTGCGAATTTTTCAGAATTTGGCAATTATCCGCCGCTATTTTTTAAAAAAATGATCTTGGTGAGAAGCTCTTTCCCTACTACTGGAAGAGCTTCTTTTCGTAAAAAATGTTTTCGAATCAAGCAGGGAAAACGCAGTTTTTGTTGAAGTAATGCTGGGTGACTAATTAATTTTCTTTAGGGGGCCCTAGATGGAAACTCCTTATGTACTAGGCGTGGATCTTGGCACAGAAATGATTAAAGTTTTCATTGCCAAAGCGATGGAACAAAAGCCGGTAAAAGTTATTGGCAGCAGTGCGTTACCGACTGTTGGTTTTGAGAAAGGAATAATAACGGATGCCCCCAAATTGGCGATGACGGTTAGACGGGCGGTGGACAGTGCGCTGGCCGTGGCCGGACTCCCGATGCAAGACGTTTTTTTAGGGATTGGCGGACTGGATATTCGGTCTTTCAACAGTCTGGGGAGTATTACGCTGGAACCGGGAAATCGTATTGCGCAGCAGGAAATTGACAAGGTGCAGTCTGTTTCTGTTAATACCTTGCTTTCGGAAGAACGCGAAGCGCTTCATGTGTTTCCGCTCGGATATTGGATTGATGGAAACAAACAGCCTGCCGTTCCGCTGCAGGGTAAAGGGAACAGCCTGGAAGCGGAGACTCACGTGATCACCGTTGCAAAACAGACGATTACTGAATTGGTCACGTCATTACAAGCTGCCGGCGTATCTACGGCTGGAGTGGTTGCCAATGCGGTCGCTGACGCTCAAATTTTGCGCTCCCAGGGATTGCCGGATGACTGCCTGCTGATGGACATTGGCGCAGGAACAACCGATATGGTACTGTATAGCCAGGGAAAGGTGCAGATGACAGCATCACTGCCGATTGGCGGTGAGTATATCACCACGGATTTGATGCAGGGCTTGCAAGTGTCGCGCAACCATGCCGAAGCAGTCAAGCGTTATTACGCGAAATTGGATCAATCATTGTTTGGACAGAATGTCGAGCTGGATTGCAACGGCCAGGGCACTACCGATAAAAAATTTGCTTATGATTTTCTCCATAATATTGTGGAAAGCCGGGTAGCGGAGATCATTTCTCTGCTCTACGAATATGTTCGCCCATTGCTGATCAAGTATGGTGTTGAGCGCATTTTTCTTACCGGCGGCTGTTCCATGATGCCTGACGTAAGCAATCATGTTGAACGTATTTTCGGTATGAAACCGGAGTTTATCCAGGCGCAAGGATTACCGGCGGAATATGTTCATCCATCCAGCACAGCTTGTTTTGGGATCTTGCACTATGCGATGCAAAAACAAACGCCTAAAACAGCAAAACCTGTTGCGAAACAACCTCAAGAGGGGTTATTTCACCGAATAAAAAAATTTTTCTGATCGTGGAATATAGAGTGTAATATTAAGGAGGAACTCAGCCAATGCTCGAATTTGATATGGATTTGGATCAGTTTGCTGCCATTAAGG
>JAGFXW010000323.1 GCA_017861495.1 Bacillota bacterium | reverse complement strand
TTTTTTTATTGTTTTGGTTGTCAGACCGGAGGTAATGTATTTACCTTTTTGATGAAAATTGAAAATATCGGTTTTTTGGATGCGGCGAAACAATTAGCAAATAAGTTAAATATACCATTTCCCGAAAAGGAAAAATCGGCCCGGGAATTGGCGCACGAGCGTGAAATTTCCAGCTTGTACAAAGTCAATCAGATGGCGGCTGATTTTTTTCATTCCTGTTTGGTCAATACAAACTATGGTGTTCAACCGCTTCGATACTTGAAAGATCGTGGTATTACGCCCCATATTATTGAGGAATATCGATTAGGTTTCGCGCCTCCGGGGTGGGATAAACTAGTTTCTTCTTTTCATTCCCGTGGTATTGAGCCAGAGACCCTCTTAAAAGCCGGGTTGATTATGCAACGGTCGACCAGTAATGGATTTTATGACCGATTTCGGGAACGGATTATGTTTCCGATTTCCGATAACCGTGGTCGAATTGTTGGTTTTGGCGGCCGGGTAATGGATGGAGGCCAGCCTAAATATCTAAACTCGCCGGAAACGCCGGTATTTAATAAACGGCGGGTTCTTTATGGTTTTGATAAAGCAGAAAAGTATATCCGGTCATCCGGGCAGGTAATTGTTGTTGAAGGATATATGGACTGGATCACTGCGCAGGCTGCCGGATTTCATAATGCGGTTGCTTCTTTGGGAACTGCTTTTTCCATTGAGCAAAGCCGCTTATTATTACGGTATGCATCAGAAATCATTTTTGCTTATGACAGTGATGCTGCCGGACAAAATGCGACAACCCGTGCATTGGCTATGGTTCGGGACCAAGGAGCCTCTGTTCGGGTTATCTCAGTCCCTGATGGCAAAGATCCGGATGAATTTATTCGACGGCAGGGCGCAGACGCTTTCCAATTGCTGATTAATAAGGCGCCGGTTTTTTTAGAGTATATGCTTCGCCAGAGTTTGCAGGAGATCGATACTTCCACTTTGGAAGGGAAAGTGCAGGTTGTTGGTAAATTGCTTCCTGCCTTGGCATCTTCAGATAACGCTGTAGAAGTGAACGCGTATATTATTAAAATTGCACAGGCATTAGCCCTTGATGAACAATCCATTCGGAGTGAGCTGCATAAATTTAAGGGAAGCCAACAAAAAGGGACACCAGTTTCTCTGAAAAAAGAGATCTTTTCTAAATCCCGGAAAGTAAATGAAGCATCCGATCAGGCAGAACGGTTATTGATCCGATTACTATGTGAAAACCAGTCAATCATTGCTAACATTCAAGATCGTTTAGACATTGATGGCGTTCAAGACCAGAAGCATTTGGAAATTATTCGGTTCATTATTGCCGTATATGAACAGAAACAAAGCTTTGATCCGGCTTCTGTTACAACGGAGTTGTCCGAACCGGCGGCTGCTGAATTTTCGCAAATTATGATGGAAGAAGGCAATTCTGTTGAAGATGTTCAACGATTGCTGGCGGATTGCTTGAAGACGATAAAATTGGCGCACCTAAATCATTTGTATGAACAGCGACGGTTACGGGCAGATGAATTAGAAAGATTGGGAGACAATAACTTTTTGCAGGAATTAGCAGAAAGTCAGCGAATAAAAAATGAAATTAATAAAATACATCGATTATGATGGAAGCATAAAATGGAAGCATAAATATGTTCGCCGGAATTGCCGATAGAGGGTGGGATGAAAATGGCTGAGAAAAAAAATATACCTGCAGATTCTTTTAATGATTTACTGCATGCGGCAAAAAAACGTGGTGGAGTATTGACTTCTGCAGAGTTCTTGGACCGGTTTCAAAATGAAGATTTGTCACCGGATGAAATTGACGATATATATGAATTTTTTACGACAAAAGGAATAGAGATCGTCGAAGAACTTCCTGAGGTGGAAACCTTGGAAGGACCAGACCTTGCTGATATGGAAAGCGCGGCGGAAGAAACTGACGTGGATTTAACTGTGCCGGAAGGGATTAGCATTGATGATCCTGTGCGGATGTATCTCAAAGAAATTGGACGCGTGCCGCTTTTAAACGCGGAAGAAGAAATTGTTTTGGCGAAGCGCATGGAACAAGGCGATGAAGAGGCCAAACGGCGTCTGGCCGAAGCCAATTTGCGTCTGGTAGTAAGTATTGCCAAACGCTATGTGGGCAGAGGAATGCTGTTTCTTGACCTGATTCAGGAAGGGAACTTAGGCTTGATTAAAGCCGTTGAGAAATTTGATTATAGTAAGGGCTATAAGTTTAGTACGTACGCCACATGGTGGATTCGTCAGGCTATTACGAGGGCAATTGCGGACCAGGCAAGAACGATCCGTATTCCTGTGCATATGGTGGAAACCATTAACAAACTAATACGGGTATCACGGCAATTGCTGCAGGAGTTGGGGCGTGAGCCGGCTCCGGAAGAAATTGCCCAAGAAATGGATATCAGTGTGGAACGGGTACGGGAAATTATGAAAATTGCTCAAGAGCCCGTGTCGTTAGAGACGCCGATCGGTGAAGAAGAAGATTCGCATCTGGGCGATTTTATTGAAGACCAGGATGCGCTGGCGCCTGCGGAAGCGGCATCGTTTATGTTGTTAAAAGAGCAATTGGAAGACGTATTGGAAACGTTAACGATGCGTGAGAAAAAGGTATTACAATTGCGGTTTGGCTTGGAAGATGGCAGGGCACGGACATTGGAGGAAGTTGGACAATGTTTTGGCGTAACGCGTGAACGTATTCGGCAAATCGAAGCCAAAGCGCTGCGTAAATTGAGGCATCCCAGCCGCAGTAAAAAGTTGAAGGATTTTCTCGAATAAACATGTTTTGAAAAATTTTACTGATTTCCTTGACGGAA
>JAGFXW010000322.1 GCA_017861495.1 Bacillota bacterium | reverse complement strand
TAAAGTAAGCTCCACCGCAGCAGCATTGCCGAAATTTACAACAATCTGTTGATCAGCTTCCCACGTTAACGTTTCATTAGGTTTTGGGATCCCTTCATACAAGGTTTTTCCGTCTGCAATGACTGAAGTCCAGCATCGGTCATTATAACGAGCTATCAGAACCACCGGACGAGACTTGGTCGGTAGTCCTGTTGAAGCAGTGCCGGCGGCGGGATAGGTTACCGGCGGAACAACCGGCGGCGCAGCCGTTTTTTGTTTCGCGGCGCTAATATCCTGAGATGTTTCCGGCGCTTTGGAAGACTGGGATTTTTGCCAAGCATACAACCCCCAAGCCGATACGATAAGAATCAACACGACTGCCACCGTGCTGATCGTCTTCTTGCCAAATGAAGATTGTGTCATTGAATCAATTTTGGTTGTACCAGGTGCAGTTATCACCGTAGCCTCGGTAGTGACCGGAGCCAGCGATTCGCTATACAAATGAACCAGATGCGTTCCATCCAGGCCCAGGTAGTTGCCGTAATTTCGTATAAAGCCCTTGACATAAACTTCGCCCGGGAGAACTTCATATTTTCCCTGTTCCAATGCATTCAGGTAGACTCCGCGAATGCCGGTCGCCTGCTCGGCATCAACGATTTCAAGCCCTTTTTTTCTGCGCTCCGTATAAAGCAAGTTTCCGATCATATCCATTCTATTCCCTACCCCCTTATGAGACCGTTCATATAACAAACAATCCTGGCAGCAGCCTGCTCAAGGTTTTCCGCCTCCACAACCAAGTCGAATGAATCCGGCGAAGCCGTTTCATACCCATACAATGGATCATAATATCCTGCCAGCAAGTTCTCTGTAAAAGAATTCAATTTCCCATCTTCATAATCCTGTATGAGTTGCGCAACTTTTTTTTTGCCCAATCTTTTGGTCAAGGATAATATACTGCAGTTAATTTCCGGATCATTTGGAATCAAGACATCTGTGTATTCCGCAATCAGGCGTTCTACACGAGTTGGCATTCCTGCTTTCAGCAAAACTTTATGCCCTGCTTGCATTGCTTGATACAAAATATCCGGCAGGTAAACATTGCCGACCCTTTTGCTCTCGCATTCAATCAAAATGAAGGGTTCGTTATTGTATTTATCCAACAATTGTAATAAAATCGCGTCAAAGTTTTGCGCCGTAGCCGGTTTACCCCGACCTACCTGCCCAAAAGCCGAACCGCGATGGTTAGCCAGCATTTCAAGGTCAACTACCGGATATCCCTGCCTGTCCAGTATTTGCAGCAAAATTGTCTTGCCGACACCTGTTGAGCCACACAAAACAATCAATTTGGGGCGTAATGGATAACAGCTGAGTCGATCCTGCACATAATGTCGAAAGGACTTGTACCCACCAATTAGTTGGCTACCGGAAATCCCCATCAGTTCGAGTATTGTCAGTACTGATTTTGACCGCATGCCGCCCCGCCAGCAGTAGACAACCAATAAAGCCGTTGGATCCGCCGCCATCAGGGAAACCACTTTTTTTACCATATCCGATAATTTTCCGGATACGATTTCCAATCCTTTTTGCTTGGCTTCTTCCTGACCCCTTTGTTTATAGAGAGTGCCCACAATCGCACGTTCATCGTCTTCCAGTAGCGGCACATTGACCGCACCAGGAATATGTCCCTGCTCGAATTCACTCGGCGACCTGGCGTCAATAAACAGGCAAGCCGGAAGCTTCAATGCTTGCTCAATTGAAATTATCTGCATCCATATCCCCTATGTAGTGCCGGATTTTTGAAAATAACGGCTATAAACTTGATCTGAAGTCATAATAACATCACGCGGCTTACTGCCGTTCGCGGCGCTGACAATCTGCATTTCCTGCATCATGTCGACCAAGCGGGCCGCACGAGTATAACCAATTCTAAACTTTCTCTGCAGCAGGGATACCGAAGCCTGCCCTGTTTCCAGCACCATTTTTACGGATTCTTCCAACAAATCATCCTCAAAACGAGCCGTCTGACTCTGGGTAATGGCTTCCTCAAACAATGGCGTTTCCATCTCTTCTACTGAGGTGCTTGTTTCTTTGATATGTTTGACAAGCACTTCAATTTCCGAATCTGAAATATAGGCGCCCTGCAAACGGAGGGGTTTATTGGCCCCCACAGGGTAATACAGCATATCACCTTTGCCAAGCAATTTTTCGGCTCCCGCCATATCCAATATCGTCCGCGAGTCAATCTGTGAAGACACCGCAAAAGAAATGCGGGAAGGAATATTTGCCTTAATCGTGCCGGTTATAACATCAACCGAAGGACGTTGCGTTGCGATCACCAAATGGATGCCGGATGCCCGGGCCATCTGAGCCAGCCGACAAATGGAATCTTCCACATCCACCGGCGCCACCATCATCAAATCGGCCAATTCGTCAATAATCACAACTATCAGCGGCAGTTTTTCTTCCGGGTTGACTTCATTATAGCGCGTCACATCGCGCACACCGGCAGCGGCGAAGAGCGCATATCTGCGTTCCATTTCCTGAACATTCCATTTCAGAGCCGAAGCCGCCTTTTTGGGTTCGGTCACTACGGGCGCCACCAGATGCGGAATGCCGTTGTAATTTGACAATTCCACCACCTTGGGATCAATCAGCAGAAATTTCACTGCATCAGGGTGTGCCCGAAACAAAATACTTGAAATTAAAATATTGATACAAATACTTTTGCCGGATCCGGTAGCGCCAGCAACAAGCAAATGCGGCATCTTTGCCAAATCGGCCATGATGGACTGTCCCGAGATGTCCCTGCCCAGAGCGACGGTTAACAGCGAAGAAGCCGATTGATATTCTTCGCTTTCCAGAACCTCACGTA
>JAGFXW010000111.1 GCA_017861495.1 Bacillota bacterium | reverse complement strand
TTTCCATTTCCCCGAGCGCGAATACCAGAAATACAAACGCATTGGTTTCGCTACTCCTTCCGGAAAAGTGGAATTGTACTCCAGTACTCTTGAAAAATTAGGTTATCCGCCACTGCCGCCATATATTGGACCATCGGAGAATGAGACCGATGATCCGGAAATTGCAGCGGAATATCCGTTGGTATTAACGACCGGCGGCGGCCATATGCCATACCATCATTCCGAGCATTTCCAAATTAAGACACTGCGTTTCCTCAGCCATGAACCGTATATGAGCATGAATCCGGCAACGGCTGAAAAACTGGGCATTAAAGAGGGCGATTGGGTTTGGGTTGAAACCAAGCGCGGCCGCATTAAACAAAAAGCCAATTTAACGAACGGCATCGATCCGCGGGTTATCTTTACGCCGCGCGGCTGGTGGTCCCCGGAACGCGATATGCGGGATCCGGAATTGGGCGGTTGTTTGGAATCCAATACGAATATCCTGACCAGTGTTGCTGATGATGACTGTGATCCGATGAGCGGGGCCTGGGCGAACCGTGGTTTGTTGTGCAAAGTATATAAAGTAACACCAGCGAATGAAAAGGAGGCGAAATAAGATGGCACGCTATGCAATGGTTATGGATACACGGCGTTGTGTCGGCTGCCATTCGTGCACAGTCGCTTGCCGGGTGCACAATGACTTGCCTCTTGAAATGATCTATAATCCGGTAGTTACCGTCGGACCCACTGGGGTTTTCCCTAATGTGAAGATGGCGCATTTGCCTCTTATATGCATGCATTGCGGCAACTCGCCGTGCGTGGATGCTTGTCCTACCGGCGCTTCGCAGCAGCGTCCGGACGGAATTGTTTTCGTCGAAGAGAAAAAATGCATCAGCTGCAAGGCTTGCGTTATGGCATGTCCCTATGGTGCCCGGGTTTGTAACCACGAAAAAGGAACGGTCCAGAAATGCAATTTCTGCATGGACCGGGTCGATGAAGGCAAACTGCCGCACTGCGTAAAAACCTGCCACCAGAAAGCCCGTATTTTTGGCGATCTGGAAGATGAAACCAGTGAAGTATACAAACTGGTACATACCAAACACCCTGTACGTTTATTGGGCGAATTGAACACGGAACCTTACGTATTTTATATTGTCGATTCGGAGGTGAAGCTCTGATGAGTCAAAAACATGAAGTTTGGGGCTGGATGTTGGCTGTCGATTTCTTCTTTGCCGGAATGGGCGGCGGCATGCTTGTGATTTTAGGAATTCTGGATCTGTTTGTCGGCGAAGGAAGAATCTCGCTTTTGGCTCCTTTTATGGCAGCGGTATTTATTGGAATCGGATCTTCCTTGCTGATTTTGGAATTGGGCCGTCCGTTTCAGGCACTACGGGTTTTCGTGAATCCAAAAGCTATCCTGACCTTTGGTGCATGGTGTATGTCGTTCGCGCTCACCTTTGCGTTGGTCTATCTGTCGTTTGGCTTCGACATGTTTTTCTGGAGCAGTTGGATCGTTGCCCGCAAGATCGTTGCAATTCTCTGCTTCGTTTTCGGTCTAATCGTGGCTACCTACCCGGGCATTTTGCTGGGCCGTCATAAAGGCCGCCCGTTCTGGCATGGCCCTGGGATCATGATCCTGTTCCTACTCTCCTCTCTCGTTACCGGCGTAGCGGCGCATGTTTTATGCGGCTTGATCGTCAAGCCGGCTACGATCACTGATGTTTTGGGAACCTTCCCTGCATGGACTGCTGGGTTATTGGCGTTCCAACTGCTGTTGTGGTTTGGCTACATGTGGGTGAAGAAAAGCGGCGGTACTACAGCGGAAGCGGTTGCGACAGAACGCTGGCTTAGTGGCGATCTTTCTTCCAGTTTTAAAGTTGGTTTTATTGGTTTAGGAACGATCGTTCCGTTAATCCTGTCCTTGTCTTCTTCCCCTGCTGCACAAGCAGTTGGCGCAGTGTTGGTTCTCTTAGGCGGCGCCCTCATGCGTATGCTGGTTGTCCGTGGCGGCGAAGACCGGACCTGGTTCCCCGGTGAACAAAAATACCGGTCCAGACTGCCGAAAGGGAATGAAGCATTTCTGAAAGCCTGGAATAAATAAGGGATATGCGATATAATATGAACATTAATTCGGTTAGGAGATTAGGTTATGCAATCAGTTGAAACTACTAAAACAAATACTATCTTGGATACGACGAAAAGCGTCTGTCCGGTTTGCCTGAATGTTATTGATGCGGAAATTGTCACAAAAGGCAAAGCCGTGTACATGGAAAAAACATGCCCGGAGCACGGTCCGTTTACCGCGTATCTGTGGCCGGATGTTGATCATTACCAATGGATGCAAAGTTTCCAATTTCCGTATGTTCGGCCAGAGCAGCCTACTCCTTCTCTGAAAGGATGTCCTGAAGATTGCGGGTTATGTTCATCACATCGCAGACACCCTACCTTGGTTGAGTTTGAAACGACACAAAAATGTAATTTACGTTGTCCGGTATGTTTCATGGCGGCGGGCGAAGCGCAAGCTTCCGCCCCGCCGGACCCGGACTTGGCGCAATTTGAAACCATGTTTCAGGAACTATTGGTGAAAACCAGTCCCTTGACGAGTATTCAATTGACGGGCGGCGAACCCACTACTCGGAAAGACTTGCCGGAAATTGTCGCCTTAGGGCGGGAAATCGGTTTTATGGCCATTGAAGTGAATACCAATGGTATGGTCATTTCGCAAGACCCCGCGTATTTAGAACGGTTGGTAGAAGCGGGAATTAGCGGTATTTACCTCCAATTTGATGGGATGACAAGTGAAGTATATAAAACGATCCGCGGTGCAGACATATTCCCTAATAAACTGAAAGCCATTGAGAATTGCCGTGCAGCTGGGATACAGGTCGTTCTTGCGATGACCGTCATCGCCGGCATCAATGATGACCAAATGGGCGCTGTACTGGAATTTGCCTTGAAAAATCGGGATGTGATTGCGGGTGTTGCCTACCAACCGGCGTTTGGTTCCGGTCGGTTTGATGTAGAGCCGGAACAACGGTTAACGATTGGCAATACGGCATTTATGTTGGCAGAGCAAAGCAACGGTATTTTACGGCCATACGATCTTTGGCCGTTAGGTTGTTCGCACTCGTTATGTGATTCTGCCACGTATCTTGTTGAAGATAACGGCGTAATAAAGCCGGTAACAGCTATGATCACCCCTCAAGAATATATGGATAATTTTGATTCTGACAGTCCGCAGGGTTCGGTGTTCCCGGATATCGCCGACAAACTGTTTCCGGATCTGGGGCCGGGATTGTCGATTGTCATGATGAATTATATGGATGCAATGAATATTGATCTGAAAAAATTGCGGGAATGCAGCATGACGGTTACCGGGCCGGACGGCAAAATTGTTCCGTTTTGCGTTTTCCAATTAACTGATATTAATGGGAAGAAGAAGAGCGAACGATAATCGCTCGTGGTAATGCGATGGCAGAAGAAAAACTCGTGAAAACAAACTGCCGGTTTTGTGGTTATCAATGCGGATTGATGGCAGAAACCGAAAATGGACAGGTAAAAGCAGTTCGACCGGATCCAACGCAATATCCCGGTGATGAAAATATTCAGCGTGGCTGCCGTCGCTGGCGGCTGGCACCAGAATTTATTGACCATCCCAAGCGGGTGAATTACCCGCTGAAACGGGTGGGGGAACGTGGCAGTGGACAATGGCAGCAAATTAGCTGGGAGCAAGCCATGGATGAAATTGCCGAAAAAATGCAGGCTCTCAAAGAACGGTATGGTCCGGAGATGCTGGCTACTTGCATCGGCGGACCACATGCCATTTATTGGCCGCTGCATCGCTTCATGAATTTGTTTGGCAGTCCGAACAACATGGGGATTGGACAAATTTGCTGGAACCCCGGGACTTGGCTCAATACGTTGATTTTTGGTTGGCCGATGGAAAGTGAGTTGGACACGGAGAACACCAGTTGTGCGATGTTCTGGGGCGTGAATCCGTCCGAATCGGATAATTCTTTGCTGTGGCGCGAAGTAGTGCGGTTCCGAAAAACAGGGAAACCGATCATTGTGGTCGATCCCCGGCGAACCCGGACTGCGGAACTGGCTACGTTATGGCTGCCGGTGCGGCCGGGAACCGATAGTGTTTTAGCCTTGGGATTGGTGCATGTCATTATTACAGAACAGCTGTATGATAAAGAGTTTGTCAAAACGTGGTGCCATGGGTTTGAAAGGTTAATAGATCATGTCGCTGCTTACACTCCTGCCCATGTGGAAAACATTACCGGCATTGCAGCGGACACGATTATGCAAGCGGCGCGATTGTATGCGCAAAGCGCACCGGCTACTTTGTTTTCCGGGCGCGGAATTGACCAAATCGGCTGCGACAGTGTTCCGACCCACCATACATTAGCGATCTTAAAAGCGATTACCGGCAACGTTGACTTGCCGGGCGCTACGCATTTGAATGAAATGCCGGACTTTATCCCCGAACTCGACTTGGAATTGAGCGAGCAGTTCCCGGAAGATTCGCGGCAGAAACAATTAAACAAATTATCCTTGCAGTCTTATGCCGGTTATGAGCGGGTACGGGAATTGACGATGAAACATGGCAAACGCTTGCCGATGCGTTATTTGACGTCTGCCCAGCCAAACCTGGTATGGCGGGCTATGGTGACGGGAGATCCGTATCCGGTACGGTCGCTGGTTGTCATGGCGACGAACCCGTTGTTAACCCAAGCGGATTCGCAGTTGATCTATGAAGCACTGAAGAGTTTAGACTTGTTGGTTGTTTTAGAACTATTCCCGACACCTACTTCGATGTTGGCTGATTATGTATTACCCAGCGCCGGTGCCTTGGAACGGCCGTTGTTTGAAACCAAAGCCGGGACAGCGAACATTGCTTATGGAGGCGCTCCGGCGGTTGAACCGTATTATGAACGACGGACCGATTATGATTTCTGGCGGGAACTGGGTGTGCGGCTCGGACAAGAAAAGGAATGGCCATGGGAAAACCTGGTCGATAGCTTGGAAGCAACGCTGGAACCGACTGGCTTTACCTGGAATGATTTTTGTGCCGAGGGTCTATACTTTCCGCCGGATGATTATCAAAAATACATGCAAGTTAATCCGCAAACCGGAAACCCGGTTGGTTTTGCTACAATCAGTGGCAAAATAGAACTGTATAGCGAGCTTTTTGCCGAGATTGGCTATGACCCCCTGCCGGTACCGAAAGGGACCTTGGCAAACCAGGAGGAGTTTCCCTTGCGCCTGATCACCGGTGCGCGGTTTCAGCCGTATTATGCGTCGAGTTTTCGCCAATTCGATACATTGCGGGCCGTACATCCGGAGGCATGGGCGGAAATGAGCGCTGCAACAGCTGCCCGGTTAGGATTGGAAGATGGCTGCCCGGTATGGGTGGAAACAGAACGGGGCAAAGCCCGCTTCGTGGTAAAGATTTCTACTATGTGCGATGATGTCGTGAGCGTTGAATATGGCTGGTGGTATCCGGAGATGCAAGAAGCCGAGCCAAGTTTAGGTGGTTTATGGATTGCCAATGCCAATATTTTAACGAACGCCGATTTCGAGGCTTCCGATCCATTGATAGGAACTTCAACCTATAACGGTTTGCCTTGTCGTGTATCGCGGGCCTAACCGAGTTATAAGACTCCGCCTTTACGGGTGGAGTCTTACGAGTTTTTAGGGAGATTGGGGGGCGTGCCAATGTCGTTATTTTGTAAAATTGCTATTTTGCTGTTAGCTGCCTTGCAGTTTTTGATGCCGCTTATATCGGTAAATTTATCGTTTGCTGCCTTTGTGGCTGCGGTTGCTGTTCTTTTTTCGAGCCTCCCGCTTATGGGAAAAGGGTTTAAAAAAATTACCATGGTATTTTTAGGTTTGGGCGTTGGCTTGCTGCTGTTTTTTCACCAACCATTTCCGGTATGGATGACGGCAGTAACTTCGATGACCAGCCTAATTTCCATACTGGCAATCATGCAGTTGTACTCCATTCCTATTCAATTGGGTAATTATCATATGGCAGTTCAGCACTGGCTGACGAAATCGTTTAAACAAGAAAAAACCTTGTTTTTGTTTACTACGTTTGTCAGTCATATTCTGGCCAGTATTTTGAGTTTCGGTGTTATTCCGGTTATGGTTACATTACTGGGGGATACATTGAAAGGGAAGATTTCCCATTATGAACGGTTTATCTCGGCAGCGATTACCCGCGGTTTTGGCCTTGTTGTCTTATGGGCGCCGGGAGCCATCAATGTTATGCTGGTTATTCAGGCAACAGGCGTTAAATGGAGTGATATTTTGCTTCCCAGCATGGTGTTCAGTGTGATCGGCATGGCGACTTCCTATTTTCTTGAAGCGAGATCGTATTTAGCCGTTACAGCGGATTTGAACTTGGGTTCTGGGGCTGAGCCGCAAGCGGAGGAAAGTTCCGCAGTCAGCAAGGCTGTTCACGTGTTTGCCGTTGTGGCAGGTCTATTGGTTTTTATTATTCTCTTAGAAAAAAACAACTTTGGGTATTCCGCCGCGAACCGGATTATGTTTGCCGGAGCGATTGTTGTGTTGTTCTGGATCCTGTTTTTTGTCAAACGACCCGGTTTTACAGCAACTTTGCGGAATTATTGGCAGAAGGATCTGTTAAAGACGGTTGATTTAGCTCCATTGTTTATTTCTATGGGGATTTTTTCAACCGCACTCCAAAGTACCGGTGCTCTTATGTTGATCCAGCCATACTTGCAAACCGGCGCCAATGCAATCGGGATTGCCGCCTTGGCAGTGATCCCGGTATTGTTGATTTTATGCGCGGTCGTCGGCATCCATCCTTTTATTTCCATTGTCATGTTTGGCCATATCTTGACGTCCTTACAATTGCCAATTCCGGCGATTTCCATTGCGCTATGTTTAGCCTTGGGCGGGACGATTTCCTATATTGTATCGCCGTTTGCGGGAATGATCCTCATGCTCTCCAAATTCATTAATTGCCGGGCGGTTGACATTTCTATTTCTTGGAATGGGGTTTTCAGTGCGATTTTGTTTGTCGAAGGGATCGTATTTGCTTATTGCTGGGGCCGCTATTTTGGGTAACAGCCGCGGTTTTGCTAATTTTGATTTGCGATTCTTGCTGAAGAAAAGGAAGGGTTTTGTAAGCAGCTAACGAAATTAATCATAGCGGAAAAAATGCAGGAATTGCAAGGAAAAGGGGAGCCTATTATGATGAAAAAACGCGTGTTGGGAAAAACGGGTTTGGAAGTAACGGAAATTAGTTTTGGCGGACTGCCGATGCAGCGTTGTACCATGGAAGAAGCCGGCCCGGTGCTTAAGGCTGCTTTGGATGCCGGGATCAATTTTATTGATACTGCACGGGCGTACACAGATAGTGAAGAAAAAATCGGCCGGCATTTGGCGGGGCGTCGCCAGGAATTTTATCTGGCCAGCAAGAGCATGGCGAGAGACCGTGATAAAATGGCGAAGGACGTTGATCTTAGCCTGGAAATGATGCGGACAAATTACATCGATCTTTACCAGATCCACAATATAAAAAAACGGGAAGACCTGGATGCTGTGTTAGCGCCGGGAGGCGCGTTGGAAGCCCTGAAGGAAGCCAAGGCAGCCGGTAAGATCGGCCATATTGGGATTACCGGCCACTCCATCAGCTTGTTGGTGGAAGGAATTCGTACGGGTGAGTTCAG
>JAGFXW010000321.1 GCA_017861495.1 Bacillota bacterium | reverse complement strand
GGCGTTTTATGCCATTGCGGCGTTGGCGCCGGCAATTTTTTTCGTTACTATTCTTTCCAGTTACCGGGGCTATTTTCAGGGGCTGCAAATGATGACTCCTACGGCGATTTCACAAATTGCCGAGCAGTTTATCCGGGTTGTTACGATGATTGCCCTTGCTTATTGGCTGTTACCGCGCGGGCTTGAATATGCGGCGGCTGGCGCAAGCTTTGGAGCTGGTCCGGGGGCGCTGGCGGGCTTGTTGATCTTGATTGTCTTTTATTGGCGGCAGCGTCCGCAGATGAAAGAAAAAATGGAGTTACAACCGGCAATGGAACAAGAATCGGGGCTTAGTATCATTACCCGTATTGCCCAGTTGGCAATTCCGGTTTCGCTGGCGAACATCATGTTGCCGGTGGTATCCAATATTGACCTATTGATTGTGCCGGCCAGGCTGGAGGTAGCTGGCTTTACCGTAGAACAGGCGACAGAGTTGTTCGGGTATTTAACTGGTATGGCGGTTGCGTTAATCAACCTCCCTACTATTTTAACCGCTTCCCTGGCCGCTAGCTTGGTTCCCGCCGTGTCGGAATCGTTTACGCTTGGCAAGAAAGACCGGATTTACCAGCGGACTGCGACTGCTATGCGGATATCCAATTTAATTACGATACCGAGTTTTGTGGGTATGTATCTTTTGGCAACCCCTATTTCACAAATGTTGTATGGCACTCCGAACGCCGGTGTACCGATTGCGATTTTGTCGATTGGAATTTTTTTCTTGGGAGTTCAACAGGTAACGACTGGGGTGCTGCAAGGCCTTGGACGGACGGCAATTCCGGTCTTGAATATGGTTTTTTCGGCGATCGTAAAAGTGGGGATGAGCTGGACGTTGACGGCTATCCCGTGGCTGGGAATCAAAGGAGCGGCATGGGCAACGGTTGCTGATTTTGCGATTGCCGCGGCCTTGAATTTATACTTTGTGTATCGCTATGTAGGGTTTAACATGGACTTTAAAGATTTAGCCCGGACGGGCATCGCTGCGGCTGTCATGGCTGGGATTGTTATCGTGGTCTATGACAAAACGATGGCGATTACTCTGCATAATACGCTGTCTACGCTTGTGGCTATTTGCATTGGCGGTTCAACATACGGCATCGCTCTATTGGCTGTGGGCGGAATTAGCGCCCAAGATGTGGAGCGAATTCCCCGGTTTGGACCAAAGGCTGCCCAAGTATTACGAAATTTGCGCTTGTTGAGGAGATAATGAAATGGGAAAAATTACGATTGTTGGCTTGGGGCCGGGGTCGTCTGAATTAATTACCCTGGAAACCATGACAACATTAAAAATGGCCGAACAGTTGTTTTTGCGGACGGAAAAGCATCCCACTGTTGCTGCGCTTGCGGAACAAGGAATACAGTTTCAAAGCTACGACTATTTGTACGATCAATCTGCGACGTTTGACGAGGTTTATGAAGCAATTGCCGAGGATGTGGTGAAGCGGGCCCAGGCCGGGATGCAGATCGTTTACGCAGTACCGGGCAGTCCTTTGGTTGCTGAAGCGACGGTTCCCATGATCCGCGCAAAAGCCGCGGCAGCCAATATTTCTTTATCAGTTTTGCCGGGCATGAGTTTTCTTGAATTGCTTTACTGCCGGCTGGGCATTGATCCGATCGCCGGGATCACGATTCTCGATGCGGTTGATATTTCCAACCTGCCGCCGGATATTTCGACCGGGTTGATTTTAACCCAGGTCTATAACCGCCACGTTGCCTCCGATGCAAAATTGGCGTTAATGGCTTTTTTGCCGGACGATTATCCGGTTGTTGCCGTTCAGCGGCTGGGGCTGGCAGATGAAAAAATAACATCAGTTCCCTTATTTGAGCTCGATCGAATTTCCGGCATCGACCACTTAACGAGTGTATATATTCCCGCCTGGCAGCCTGCGGCTCGTTCTTTTACGCTCGAACCGGTGATTGAGGTAATGGCGAAGCTCCGCTCGCCTGGCGGTTGTTTATGGGACATTGAACAAGACCATAGGAGCCTGCGGCGGTATATTGTTGAAGAAGTGTATGAGGTGTTGGAAGCGATTGATTTGGCCGACCCGGAAAAGCTTTGTGAGGAATTAGGGGATTTGTTGCTGCAGATTGTCTTCCATGCCCGTATTGCGGAAGAAAGCGGTACCTTTTCAATGCAGGATGTGGTGGATACTGTAACAGAGAAGTTGATCCGCCGTCACCCGCATGTTTTCGGGGATATTTCCGTGCGCGATGCCGCGGAGGTAATTTTTAACTGGGATAAAATTAAGCAAACCGAAAAGGGGTATGACCGAAAATCGGTATTGGACGGCGTGCCGCCTGCCCTGCCTGGTTTAATGCGGGCTTATAAATTGCAAAGCAAAGCGGCTAAGGTAGGCTTTGATTGGGATGCGATTGAACCGGTCTGGAACAAGATAACGGAAGAGATCAATGAAGTGCGGGAAGCATTAGCGGCAGAGGATAACAACTTGTTGGAAAACGAAGTAGGAGACCTGCTTTTTTCCGTGGTTAACCTGGCCCGCTTTGTTGGGGTTGAGCCGGAAACTGCTTTAAATCGAACCAATAAAAAATTTATCGACCGGTTTACCTACGTTGAAGAGCAGGTCAGATCGCAGGGGCGCGACTGGAACAATTTTACCTTAGAGGAACTGGATGGTTTTTGGAATCAGGCAAAACGACTGGAAGATTGAAATAAATCAGCAATTTGTGGTATTTTTTGCAAGGGTTAGAAGGAATAAAAAAATGGATAGCGAATAATGCTAATCGTAGCAACTAATACAAGGAGGCTGAATTTGTGAATAAGACTGAATTGGTAGGTAGCGTAGCGGAAAAAACAG
>JAGFXW010000014.1 GCA_017861495.1 Bacillota bacterium | reverse complement strand
AAAAAAAATGGTGGAGGGAGGTGGATTCGAACCACCGAAGTCAAAGACGGCAGATTTACAGTCTGCTCCCTTTAGCCACTCGGGAATCCCTCCAGGTTGTGTCAATGGAGCTGGCGATAGGAATTGAACCCACAACCTGCTGATTACAAGTCAGCTGCTCTACCAATTGAGCTACGCCAGCACTAGTTGTTCTCTCAGTGACAAAAGTTATTATATATCAGCCATTTCATTATGTCAATGCCTTTTTTTATAGTTATGAAAAGAATTTAATCTACGGTCTGCTTCTGCTCAACTTAACTCAATAATTCTGGTATTACTGGTTTTATACATCTGATCGTTTTTTTGTCCTATTTGATGGAATATCAAATTATTCCCATCAAATTCGCCCGGCCACGCGGCAAGAATAGTTTGTTTCTTACTCAACTGCTTGATGAGTTTCAAAGGATCAATATTTAAAACCGGAGCAAACAATACTTGCATATCATCCAACAAAATAACATCTGCAGCTTTATCCGCAAGAATTTTCCCCATAAGAACCGAAGCTTCCTGCGAACGCACTTTAGGAATTAGTTCTAGGAACTCCTCTGTTAACAACGCATTGCAGTCAACATATTCCCAACCTCTCATAACAGCCAACTCACGCAATAGTTTACTTTTCCCACTCCCCGGTTTCCCGACAACAAGAACTAACTGTTCCGGGCTTTTCTGTGCTTCACGGACACATTCCACGACAAACTGCGTAGTTACCGGCATTCAAACCCCTCCTGTTTTCAAGGTATGCAACCAGCTATGCCATAGTAATTCCACATAAATTTATTTATCCCTGTTTAGCCAAATTAAAAATTGGCGTTCTCGTTAGCAGAACGCCAATTCATTCAATCAATCCTCACTAATATCATTATAGTCTGCCAACTCAGCCTGTATTTCACGGTTTAGGCCGGCTAGTCCTTTGTATCGGCAGCTAAAATCTTCATCGTCAGCCCGGTTATCCAGATATCGCTCCAATTTCCTCTTGACCCTCTGCAGCGCATTGTCAATCGATTTTACATGTCGTTCCAGTTCAACAGCAATCTCTTGATACGATTTGCCATCAAGGTACGACATCAAGACCTTCCACTCAAGATCACTCAGAATTTCTCCCATTTTTTCTTCAATATCAATGAATTCCTCGCGACTGATCACCAATTCTTCCGGATCAGAAATCTTTGATCCGGACAAAACATCAAGCAAAGTCCGGTCGGAATCTTCATCATATATCGGCTTGTTTAAAGAAACATATGAGTTCAAAGGAATATGTTTTTGACGCGTTAAAGTAGGATCGGGCCTTCGCCCGAACAAAATTTCTATACTTATTAATTAAGTATTCCTGAGCGATCGCGTCGTTTTCATCTTTGACCCCAAGCACAATTTCCTCATCGGTCATGTTTTCAAAGCCACTGTACAAATCGCGTTGAACGTTAGCCCGCATCGCATCGCCCCCAATAAAACGTATCAAAAAGAAAATACGCAAGCGTTTCTTCATCATATTACCGATAAATTCTCGCTTACTCTTTAGGAAGATTATACTCCACACGTCCTGTTTCGTCAAGGCATTGTTGTATACGCTAACGGTTGCGCCGCAAGTCTTCCAGCCGTTTGGCAACACTGCTGCCGAGCCGTTCATGCACCTCCTGCCTTCCATTGGCCAGCACCGTTGGCGCATATGCTGCGCCAATCATTTTTTTGACCTCAGCAATATTTCGATACAGTTCCCGGCAAGAAATACGATAAGCACCGGCACCAAGGATCGCCATCTGTTCATCACTGTCGGATGTGACAACGTAAACCCGTTCCCCCTGGCGAACCAACTGATAAGCAAGTCTCTCAATATAACTGTCGGCCGTCAATCCTTCGCGGGTATAAACAACGATAATTCCGCTCCGCTCTTCTTCGGTTGTTACGGCCCCCTGTACCTTTTGTGCATCAAAAACAAGCCTGACTTGCAACCCCTTGTACGCGCCATAACCGGATAAAAGTTCGATCATTTTATCCCGGGCATGCTCTAAATCGACAGTTTTCGCAAGCAGGTCCTCCCACGCATTGATGACATTGTAACCGTCCACTAATAAAAAATCCTTTGCCACAAGACGCGTCCTCCTACGGATTGTTCTTTTTTCCGTCTCGTTGCCGCAACACCTCATACAACAACAAAGAGCAAGCTACAGACGCATTTAAAGACGAAATTCGCCCCCGCATAGGAATGCGGACAAGATAATCACATTGCTGCTTTACCAATCTGCCCAGCCCTTTACCTTCGTTTCCCACGACAATCAGAACCGGATCCGTAAAGTCTATATCAAAGTAATTTTTATCGCCATCAGCATCAGCGCCGACAACCCAGATCCCGTGTTTTTTTAGTTTATCAATTGTTTGGGTAACATTGCCAATTCTGGCCACTGGGACATACTCAACAGCACCGGCTGAGGTTTTAGCCACCGTTGCCGATAAGGGACAGCTTCGCCGCTGCGGCAATAAAACGCCGTGCACACCTGCTGCATCAGCAGTCCGCAGAATAGCCCCAACATTATGCGGGTCTTCCAATTCATCCAGCAAAACAATAAATGGCGCCTCTTGTTTTTGATACGCCGAAGCAAGAATCGTTTCAATATCCGCATAAGGAACTGGCGAAACCAATGCGGCAATCCCCTGGTGACGAAGCCCGCCGGATAAACTGTCCAGCTTTGCCGGATCAATTTCTTGGACCATTAGACCCTTTTGACGAGCCAAATTGATTATTTCTATGATCGACCCATGTTTTTCACCCCGGGCCATTAATAATTTGTTAATGGGGCGGCCGCTTTTGATCGCTTCTCTTACACTGTTGCGACCAACAATCATTTCTTCTGTCATAAGCCCACTCCCTACCTTGATTGTGACGAACGTCCTTGCATGGCGGCAAGCCGTCCACAAGTCATTTTTCCTTCACCGCAATAGCTATCGGTTACACAGGTTGGTCCTGCTTTGGCAAAAAGCAAAGGAGCAGCCTTTTTTGCCTCCGCAAGCATCATGTCTGCCATTTGCCGTATTTCCCATTGAGCACGCTGGCAACAGCGCAGCGTAAAGAAATGCAGCAAGGAGCGAGCGTTCATCGTAATAACAATCTTCGTTTCCGTCGCATTTGCCAGACAGTAGCGGGCATCTTCCGGCGCAATACCACGAGCCGTTAAATCATCATACACTGTACGGATTTGATCCATTAAGGCAATAAACTTTTCTTTGGCAATGGGATCTTTGTCAACTGTCGGCGGCACAATATACTCAAAATCATGTTCCGCTACGTAGCGCTGCGATTGCTGCGAATAGGAAGCAATCCGATGACGCACCAGTTGATGGGTTAGTACCCGCGAAACTCCTTCAACAGCAAATGTAAAGCTTACATGCTCCAATGTTGACAAATGCCCCATTGTAATGATCCTGGTTAATAAATTTTGGATTTGCGACTGTGACAATTTTTCCACCAATTGTTCTGCTCCAATCGGCGAATAACATAATCTAGCCGCCATGGCCACCGTTCGCTCCGGTTCCGGCGTATGCTGAATCAATTTTACTTTCATCACTTATCACCAAACTTTTCATAATGATCAATAATTGCCCGGGAAATAATTTCAACTGCCTTTTCCGTAATCTCCAATAATCGCTCCTGCTCCGCAGCAAGATATAAATAGCCTAGCAGAGCCTCAAATCCTGTACTATAACGATAATCGCCGACGGTAGCGTTCTTGGCCGGCTTTGATTTCGTATTTCTTCCCCGCCGGACAATGCTTGCTTCTTTTTCCGTCAAGATGCCGGACAATTCACGCACAGCAAGCGCTTGCATGGCAGCTGAAACCATTTGCGCGCCATAGGTATGCAACACCCGAACCTTGTTCTGTTCGTATTTTAACAACATGGTCCGAATATGCAAATTAAAAAACGCGTCGCCTATATAGGCCAAAACCAAGGGAGGAAGTTGCTCCGGCGCCGGCAATTCTTCGCCTGTATCCCGACCGGACGGCAACGCCTTTTCCATCAAAAATTGAAAGTGGTTAAATTTCATTTGCGTTTCCATCTTACTCCAAGTGGAGTATCCTCCAATTGAATCCCAATTTCCGTCAAACTGTCCCTGATCCGGTCCGCCACCGCCCAATTTTTTGTTTGGCGGGCATCTTGCCGGATTCCAATGATGATATCCATCAACTGGTCAACAATCGCCGGATCTTCAGCAGCGGCTTCCGGTTGCGCCAACTGTAAACCTAAGATATCCAGCAATTCTGCGAAGATACCCAGCACCAGTTGTACCGCGTCATAATTATGCGAAAATTTTCCCGATACAACTCCACTATGGTATGTATTGATTTCTTTTGCCAGACCAAACAACACGCTTACTGCCAAAGCTGTATTAAAATCATCGTCCATGGCATCATAAAAGTCAGACTTTGCCTGTTTTCCTGCCAAGCACAGTTTATCCGCTTCCTCACTTTCCTGTATGCCGGCCGTTAATTTTGCCAGGTAAGTCAAATTCTCATTCGCAGTCCGCAGCCGATCCAAGCTTCTTTCCGCCTCAGTAAGACGTTCGTCACTGAAATCCAACGGACTGCGATAATGTGTAGCAATAATGAAATAACGCAATGTTTCCGGCCGATAGTGAGCCAATATGTCGTTAACCAAAAAAAAGTTACCCAAAGATTTACTCATCTTTTCTTCATTCACTGTGATAAAACCATTATGCAGCCAATAGTGTACAAACCCTTCCTGGCCCGTGTAGGCTACCGACTGGGCAATCTCATTTTCATGATGCGGAAAGATCAAATCACTGCCGCCGCCATGGAAATCAAAGCTGCTTCCGAGATATTTCAGGGACATGGCGGAACATTCAATATGCCACCCTGGTCTTCCCGGACCCCAAGGGCTATCCCAGGCAGGTTCTCCGGGTTTGGCGCTTTTCCACAAGGCAAAATCCATCGGGTGGCGTTTGCGGTCATCCACATCAACACGGGCACCGGCCTGCATATCTTCCAGATCGCGTCCGCTAAGCTGGCCATAGGCAGGGAAATTTTGCACACTATAATAAACATCGCCATCGATTTCATACGCAAACCCTTTGTCGACCAACCCGGAAACCATGTCGATAATCTCTTTCATATGATCCGATACTCGCGGATATACATCCACCCTGCGGATATTCAATTGATCCATCACTTCAAAATAGGCCTGAATATATCGTCCGGCAATCGCGTCCCAAGAAACACTTTCCCGATTAGCGGCGTTAATAATCTTATCGTCTACATCGGTAAAATTTTGAATGTGGGTGACTTTATAACCCAATTTTTCAAAGTATCGATGGATGACATCCCATGTAATAAAAGGACGGGCATTGCCAATATGCGGCTGATTATACGGGGTGACTCCACAAACATAAATTTTGACCTTTCCTTCTTCAAGCGGGATAAATTCTTCTTTTTTTCGGGTTAACGTATTATAAACTCGCAGTGTCATTTTTTTTCAACTCCCTTTCAAGCTGAGAAATTCGTTGTTCCAACCTTGATAAATTCCTTTGCATACAGATCAGCATCTCTGCTTCCGGATCCGGCAAGGCATCATGCTGCAAATCGATATCGACGTCGCCGGATAAGCGCGAAATAATTTTTTCCCCCTCATGAATTACCACTTTTCCCGGAATACCAACTACAGTAGAATTGGGCGGGACTTCTTTCAACACCACAGAACCGGCGCCAATTTTAGAATTATCCCCTACTTTAAAAGAGCCCAATACCTTGGCTCCGGTAGCCACTACCACATTATTGCCGATCGTAGGGTGCCGTTTCCCTTTCTCTTTTCCCGTACCGCCCAATGTAACACCTTGGTACAAGGTAACATTATCACCGATTTCCGTAGTTTCGCCGATCACCACACCAGACCCATGATCGATAAACAACCCCTCGCCAATTGTTGCTCCCGGATGGATCTCAATCCCAGTCAAAAAGCGGGCGAAATTCGAGATCATTCTGGGCAGTAAAATCCAACCACGCAAATAAAAATAATGGGCAATGCGATACATCCAGATAGCATGGAGACCGGAGTAACATAATAATACCTCAAACACGCTGCGGGCTGCCGGATCGCGTTCAAAAATGACTCTAATATCCTTTTTTATCCGTTTAAACACCAATCTCTCCTCCTAATTTTAGAAAACCCGGCTTGCTCCGAGCTGTTGATCGACGGCGGAAGCCGCTGGTTGCGCTTATGCCAAGGAAAATATTTATACTTTCTTTGAGACCGAAAAACCTGCTTGTACTGGATCTGAATGACCATAGCACCGCAACGGAAAGCAGTCACGTTTTCGGCAAAACAAAAAACCACCATCTCGACAGAGACGGTGGTCCGCGGTCCCACTCTGTTTAGGCCAAAATACAAATCAGCCTCACTTCAACACAATAACGGCTGTATCCGGGACGGCCTACTGCTTTGTTCAGCCATCCTGCTCACAGGCGCACTTCAGGGGAACCAACTGCAACAACGTTTCCAGCTAAAGCGTTGTCTCTCTGGACAGCCAATTCCACTTACTCTTCCTGTTCATCGCATTTCCGAGTAATGTAATTATAATTGAATTATACTAAGGGAAAAATAGAGTGTCAATCAGATTTTCGCCAAAGTAGCTTCAATTCTTTTCAAAGTCCTTTCTTTGCCAAGGATCGGAATGATATGAAAGAGTTCCGGACCATGATTTTTGCCGGTTAATAAGATCCTGATCGGCATATATACTTTTTTACCGCCGAGCTTTAATTCTTTCGTGATTGCCTTCAAAAGCGCTTTTACGCCTGGAACATCGACACTCTCCAGAGCTTGCAGTTTCTCACGGAAGGATGCTGCAACCGACTGAAGATCGGCATCGTCAAGAACCATCCGGGCCTCATCATTTTCCAGCTCAACTTGATCATTAAAAAAGAGGTCGACATGATCAACAATTTGCGCTGCATAACTAATGTGGTCGCGCAAAGCAATCGTTACTTCAGTAAGCCAGGCCCGTTGTTCCACTGACACCGCTCCGGAAATGTATCCGGCTGCTTCTAAATGAGGGATAACCATATCGGTTAATTCTTCCGGACTCAACTTCTTCATATAGTTCGCATTGATCCAGTTTAGCTTATCGACATCAAAAACGGCTGGATTCTTCGCAACCCTGTCCATCGAAAACTGTTCAATTAATTCTTGCTGCGAAAAAATTTCTTCTTCGCCCACCGGCGACCAGCCTAACAGGGCAAGAAAATTCACAATCGCTTCCGGCAAATAACCGAGCGCTCGATACTGTTCCACCGACGTAGCGCCATGTCGTTTACTCATTTTGCTGCGGTCTTTACCCAAGATTAACGATATATGGCCAAATTGCGGCACTTCAAACCCCAGGGCCTGATAAAGCAATATCTGCCGGGGCGTATTCGAAAGATGCTCCTCCGCCCGGATGACATGGGTAATTTTCATTAATGCGTCATCAATCACGACGGCGTAATTGTAAACCGGGATACCATCTGATTTCACAATGACAAAATCACCGACGCCATTGGAATCAAACACTACAGAACCACGAACCAAATCTTTAAAGGCAATTTCGACATTTGCCGGCACCCGGAAACGAACAGTCGGCTTCCGGCCTTCAGCAATAAAATTCGCTTCTTCTTCCGGACTCAAATTCCGACAACGACCTGAATAACACGGCATTTCGTTTTTAGCCATCAACGCCTGTCTTTCCGCTTCCAGTTCTTCGTCTGTACAATAACAATGATAGGCTTGACCGTTGGCCAGCAATTGTTCAGTATACTGCCGATAGATCGCCAATCTTTCCGTCTGGCGGTAAGGACCGTAAGGACCGCCAACATCCACACCTTCGTCCCAGGTAATGCCCAGCCAACGTAACGCGTCCTTAATATTTTCTTCCGATTCCTTGGTGGACCGCTCCAAGTCCGTGTCCTCAACCCGCAGAATTAACTTTCCACCCGCTTTACGAGCCAATAACCAATTAAACAGCGCTGACCGAGCCCCGCCAATATGAAATGGCCCCGTTGGACTCGGTGCAAAGCGCACCCTAACCTCCTGCATTGACATAACCAGGTATTCCTCCCTATTACACTGCTTTTCTTAATCACTCATTATATATAGTCCTATACTATCTATTCCTTGGCAGAAAATACTCATTGCTGCCTATCCAAGCTGTCAAGAACGCTTCAACAGGGAAACAACCGCCTGCGCAGCGATCCCTTCCCGTCGGCCCGTAAACCCAAGCCGTTCCGTCGTTGTCGCCTTAATATTAACCCGTTTTACCGTGACCTGCAAAGTTTTTGCAATCGTCTCGTTCATCATTGTGATATATGGGGCCAACTTTGGTTTTTCCGCAATAACCACGGCATCAATATTATTGACTTTCCAACCCTCGGCAATCAATAAATCGCGAACATGCGCCAACAATAGCAAACTGGAAATTCCCTTATACTGCATATCCGTATCGGGAAAATGCCTGCCAATATCGCCAAGTCCGGCCGCTCCAAGCATTGCATCCTGTATGGCATGCAACAAAACATCAGCATCCGAATGGCCATCCAAGCCCTGCTCGTATGGCACATCCACGCCGCCCAGAATTAATTTTCTTCCGTCAACCAAGCGATGAACATCATACCCTATTCCAATTCGATGTATCATATCGTAATCTTCCGCATTATCATCATTATCAAAGGGTACACCCCTCTCCGGCGACGATGTTTGCAGCAACGTTTCCCCTATGCATAAATCTTCCGGAGTTGTAACTTTAATATTAGAATAATTTCCTGTTACTATTTTCACCGGAATCCCTAATCGTTCCACCAGCGAAGAATCATCCGTTCCAAGAAAACTATCATTTTTTGCCTGTCGGTACGCCTGATACAAAATTGCTGCTTCAAATGCTTGGGGAGTCTGAACCGCCCATAAGCAGCTGCGATCCAGCGTCTCACAAACATATCCGTTTTCAGCGGCCCGCTTAACAGTGTCTTTAACGGGAACTGCTGCAATAGCAGCCCGAAATAACCGGGCCGCTTTAATCACTTCTTCAACTAAATCAGGTTCCGTCAACGGCCTGGCCCCATCATGAACCACAATAATGCCGTCTTGCTGATCCAGAGCTGCCAACGCATTGGCTATGGAGTGCTGCCGTTCAGACCCGCCCGCCACTACGTGCCATGGTTTGGATAGCTTCATAGCATTTAGCCATGCTTCCATTTGGGAAACTTCTGCCGGCGCGGCAACAACGACCAGACGATCAACCAGCGGACAGTCCGCAAAGGTTTGAACACTGTAACTAAATACCGGTTTTTTCAGCAAGGAAATAAATGCTTTGTTAATCCCGCGCCCCATCCGTTTTCCTTGTCCGGCTGCGGCAATAATTACTGATACCATAACACCCTGCACCTCTTCTATCCGATAGCTGATCATCCCTCTGGACAACTCTGTCCGCCCGTATGTTTTCTTACCTTGCAACACCGTAATCACATCGTTTTGAGTTTAGCAAAAATCATGCGCCCGGCAGCTGTTTGCAGAACAGAAGTTACCAGTACTTCTATCGTTTCGCCGACAAACTTTTTGCCTCCATCAACCACAATCATGGTTCCGTCATCAAGATAGGCAACACCTTGCCCGAATTCTTTACCATCTTTTACAATATGGACAACCATTTCTTCCCCTGGCAGTACAACCGGTTTAACCGCGTTCGATAATTCATTGATATTGAGGACGGACACACCCTGTAGTTCAGCAACCTTATTCAAATTATAATCATTGGTGATGATCTTTGCTTTTAAGACCTGCCCCAGTTTAACGAGCTTCGAATCCACCTCGGCAATATCGTCAAAATCCTTGTTGTTAATCTCTACTTTTACATCCAGCTCTTTTTGGATTCTCTGCAAAATGTCCAGCCCTCTTCGACCGCGATTACGCTTCAATAGGTCGGAAGAATCCGCTATATGCTGCAACTCTTCTAAAACAAACCCCGGAATAATCAAGGTTCCTTCTATAAAGCCACTTTTACATATATCTGCAATACGGCCATCAATAATGACACTCGTATCCAATATTTTATGATACTGGGATGTCGGCACTCTTTCTTTAAGCCGCTCTTTACCAATCCAAGGAAGGCGCGAAATCGCCGGCAACAGTTCTCCGTGTTTCTTAATCGCTACGCTAATACCTAAATAGCCTAAAACAATGCTTAATATTCCAGGAATATAACTGCCGATAATCGGAATAGATAAAAAAGCTGATCCCAATAAATTAGATATTATAAGTCCAATGGCCAAACCAACAGCTCCGGCCAATATATCATCAACCGGCATCTTGCTTAATCTCATTTCCATCCAATTCGTGATACGGCAAATGTACCGGATTAAAAAAGGAGCCATCAAATAGCCAACTGCTCCACCCACGGTTCCGCCAATAATGAAAGAAATTACAGTTGTCATGGTAATTCCAAAAAAACCAATTCGTAAAAAATCAACATTAATGACAGATGCCAGCAACGGAAAAAGCCGTTCCGTCATCATTAATCCACCAATTGCCGATAAAACCGTAATCACAAACAATAATGCTTTATTTAACAAAACTTCACCCCCTTTCTCCTTTAAAGCTAATTATATAAAACTTTGTGCACATCGGCAATATTGAGATTGTTTTTTGCAAAAATTAAAAACCCGGCTTTTGTCGGGCTTTATCTCGTTTACAAAACCTATAAACCCTACGCTGTCGTGTTGGAGTTAACAGGCTGTAAAACTCAAACTAAGTTGGCGCTAAGGTTTCAAAAGGGGTACAACGCCTTTTGAAACCAAGCCTCACTTATTGGCGACAGCGCACGTCGGCGGTGCACTTATGTACACAACTTTTTGCCGATGGAAATTATCTGTTGACAGGTTGATCGCGTTTATTCCGAGCCACAGGCTGCTGATCTTTTTTAAGAATTTTACAGTCTGCGCGCGGATACACTTTATACTTTCTGATGGACTTGGAAAATCCGGTTTACCGCGAACTTATGATGCACTGCACATTGATCTCTTTTACGGGTTTGAAGCTGTATAGCTTGAAGTTTTATTGTATTGTGAGGCATATAAAATCAATTGGACCTATCGTCAAAAACACGTTAGGAAACCGACGCGTTTTTAACGATAAGTCCAATTACTTGCTCCTCCATGCTGTTTGCATCTTTGCCGCAAGCCAGCACCAATTCACTGATTAATATCTGTCGGGCAATGTCCAAAAGACGTCTTTCGCCGGTCGATAATTTTTTTTCTTGATCTTGCAATATCAAATTTCTTACCACTTCGGCCACTTCAAAAATATCACCCGTTTTAATTTTGGCCAAATTACTATTAAACCTGCGGTTCCAATTTACATGAATAGGTTCGGGAGCCGACTGTAAAACATCCCATACTTTAGAAAGTTCCACTTGATCAATTACTTCGCGCAGCCCTATATTTTTCACCTTTTCCATAGGAATCATTACCCGCATGGCGCCATAAGGCATTGTCAGTACATAATAATTTTGCCGCGAACCTAATATTTCATGTTCTTCTATTGCCTCGATCACGCCAGCTCCATACATGGGATAAACCACTTTATCACCGACTGCCAACAATCACAAGACCCCCTTTAAAAGCAACGAAATCTATCACTTTTTGTTTTACACTACATTATTTGATTTTAACACACATATTACATTTTGTCAAAATATTGTATTTTATCATATGTTCCAATTGCTTGTCAATGATCAAGTTGAAAAAACAGAACCAACTCCAGAACCAAACACAACCGTTTCAACTTCATTATTGACACAACTAATAGCAGTTTATATAATTAAGGTCGAAGTGAGGTGTAAGTTAACGTGCATGATAAAAGTTGCCAAGATTTTCATAAGACCGTGGATAAATATTTAATCCGCCATCGTAGTATTTTAGATATCATGTCCAAGCATTTGGAAGCATCCGCCAGAGTGAATCGGGCTTTTGCCAAAGCGGTCACTGAATGTGGGTGCGTAAAAGTTACTGCTTCCCGCCAGCAAATCCCAATCGATGCAAATTACAGTGATTTACAGCAATATATGTCGTCTCACTTGTCCGGCGAGCCTTGCGCCTCCTGTAAAGAAATCTTAGCGAAAGAATTGGGACACTGTTTATTCTATTTCACGGCTATTTGCAATTTAGCAGGGCTTGATTTGCAAGATATAATGGAGGAAGAGCAAAAAAGAGTAAATACTCTGGGATTTTTCCATCTGTCATAATTTCGTCTATTTTTAAACATAAATACAATAAAACAACGGTCTCGAAAAGCCGCAAGGAAACTTGCGGCTTTTCGAGACCGTTGTTTTATGTCTATACAGCAAAATTTTACACTGAATCATCCAAAAAAACCTGCGCGCGCGCCCGCTTCAAATTATCTTTAATCAACTTGGCACGAACCTCCCCGATCCCTTCTACCGCATCAAGTTCCTCCAACGTAGCGTTCACAAGTTTGGGTAATGTTTGAAATCGGTCAACTAATTTATCAATAACCGCGAAGGGCAGCCGCCGGACTTTCAATAGCAAACGGTAACCACGGGGAATAACGGTTAAATCAATCACATTCGCCATAACACCATGACCTAATAGGCGGCAAATAGTGTATGGTTCCAAATTTTCGACCGGTAAAGCGTTCAATTGTTCCCTGATAGAATCAATCGTTTTGAAATCAGAGTGCAGACAATAATCTTTAAGCAAAAATTGAACATTGTCCACATTGGATATAATCTCTGTTTTTTGCATTCGAATTAAATGGCCCTCAGTCCCTAACTCAATAATATAATGGTCAATATCCTGCGAAATCCTCGCCACCTGCTCGGCACGAATGATCACATTGGCCACATCGCCCAAAGTAGCTAAATTTTCAAACTCCAAGGCGCTCAGCGTGTTTAGTTCCTTATGCAATACATTGCTGTATCTCTCAAGTGTCTGCACCGCTTGGTTCGAACTGTTTAGAATCGATCCGACATCCTTCAGCGTATAATGCAACGCTCCTAAATACAAAGATATAATATTTCTCCGTTGTGATATGGCAATCACCATGGCTCCAGTCTGCCTCGCTACCCGTTCTGCCGTGCGATGACGGGTGCCGGTCTCCGACGTAAAGATATTCGAATCAGGAACTAATTGCGCGTTCGCAAATAATATCTGTTTCAAATCACCGGAAAGAACAAGCGCGCCGTCCATTTTCGCCAACTCGTACAAACTGGATGGCGAATATTCACATTGTACGGGAAAACCGCCATCAACAACTGATAAGGATTGGGGGCTGCTGCCAATTAAAATCAATGCCCCCATTTTCGCTTTCAAAATATTCTCAAGGCCCTCGCGCAAAGGAGTTCCTACTGCCAAGGTTTTCATAGCCTTAATAAATCTTGCATCCCACAGCTGTCTATCTTTACCTTTTGTCATAGGAAAACCGCCTCCATTGCTTCCGTCAATTGATTGACTCCGATAATTTGCAGATCGGAGCGACGGATCTTCAGGCCTTTACTATTACCACCAGGAATAACAAACCGCTTGAAGCCCAATGTTGCCGCTTCAGCAATACGGGCATCCACCCTGGACACCATACGCACTTCCCCGGTTAATCCAATCTCCCCCATCACAACCGTCTGTTCGTGAACGATAATATTGCGGTAGCTGGAAATAAGAGCTAACGCGATGGCCAAATCAGTAGCAGGCTCCACGGTTTTGATGCCGCCAACCGCGTTGACGTATGCATCTTGGTCCGACAAGGCAAGCCCTACCCGTTTTTCTAAAACCGCCATAATCAACACAAGCCGGTTATAATCAAATCCGACCGCCATACGCCTTGGCATTCCAAAGCAGGTTTTACTCACCAACGCCTGAATTTCAAACAACAGAGGACGCATACCTTCCATGCCGGCAAGAACCACAGATCCCGGAACACCGTGCGGCCGCTCTGCCAGCAGTAGGGAAGAAGGATTATCAACCTGAACCAATCCGTTTTCTTCCATGGCAAAGATACCGCTTTCGCTCGTTGATCCGAACCTGTTTTTGATGGCTCGCAAAACTCGGAAAGTATAGCTTCGCTCTCCTTCCAGATAAAGAACAACATCCACCATATGTTCCAACAGCCTTGGTCCGGCAATGTTTCCTTCTTTCGTTACATGCCCAATAATCGCAACCGGAATACTGGTCCCTTTGGCAAACCGTAACAATTTTCCGGTTGATTCGCGAACCTGGCCCACACTCCCCGGCGCAGAAGGAATTTCCGGACTAAACATGGTCTGTATGGAATCAATCACGACCAAAGCGGGTTTCAATGTCGTCGCCTGCAAAATAATTTCATCCAAATTTGTTTCCGTCATAACCAATAGGCGTTTTTGCAACTCGCCAAGCCGTTCGGCCCGCATCTTTGTTTGTGCAGCGGATTCCTCACCGGAAACATACAACACATCACCATAATCACGGCTTACGCCGCTTGCAACTTGAAGCAACAAGGTTGACTTGCCAATACCCGGATCACCACCAATCAAAATCAATGATCCTGGAACAATCCCACCGCCCAAAACACGATCGACCTCATAAAGACCGGTATTCCGGCGCGGAACGCGGGAAGTATCGACTTCATCAATTGGTTGCGGTTTACTGCCACTGCCAACAGCAGCTTTACTTGTATGCGAGATGGTCACTTGTTCTTCAACCATGCTGTTCCATTCATCGCACCCAGGACAGTGCCCCAGCCATTTAGAGGAAATATAACCACAGGACTGACAAACAAATTGCAGTTTCGACTTGGCCAATTTGTAAAAACCCCTTCCCATTTCTCAGGAAAAAAGCACCCAGTATATACTGAGTGCTTTTTTCGCTGTTTTTCTGTTCATTTCCTGCCCAAGTGTTACCCAATATGCTATTTTTTCGCAAAAGTAAGTTTTCCACTTGGATCGACATCAACAATCACGGTGTCGTTGTCACCCAACTTCTTGCTCAACATCATTTCCGCAATGCGGTCTTCTACCATTTTTTGAATGGCCCTTCGCAATGGACGGGCGCCGTAAGCATAGTCTTTCCCCGCTTTCAGTAATTCAACCTTCGCGCCATCAGTCACGTCCATTGCCAAATGATTGGCCTGCAAAAGTTTTGCAACATCCTTCAACATAATATCCACGATTTGTTTTAATTCTTCATCCGACAGCCGGTCAAACACGATAATTTCATCTACGCGGTTCAAAAATTCCGGACGAAATGTCTTTTTTACTTCCTCCATAACACGGTTTTTCGCTGCATCTTCCTTATCTTTGCTATCCGAACTATCGGCTAAAAAGCCGAGCCCGGCACTGTCTTTCCGTAAATTTTGAGCGCCCACATTGGATGTCATAATAACCACTGTGTTCTTAAAATCCACCGTTCTTCCCTTACCATCCGTCAAGCGGCCATCTTCCAGGACTTGCAGTAGAATATTGAAAACATCGTGGTGCGCTTTTTCAATCTCATCCAGCAAAATGACCGAATACGGCTTCCGTCGCACAACATCTGTGAGTTGGCCGCCTTCTTCATAACCGACGTATCCAGGTGGAGCGCCTACCAATCTGGAAACGGTATGTTTTTCCATATACTCTGACATATCCAGACGGATCATTAAGTTTTCATCACCAAATAACGCTTCGGCCAAAGACCGGGCTAATTCCGTTTTTCCTACCCCGGTCGGTCCCAAGAAGATAAAGGATCCAATTGGCCGCTTCGGATCTTTTAACCCGATTCGCGCTCGGCGGACCGCCTTGGCGACGGCTTCCACGGCACTATGTTGTCCAATTACACGCTTGTGCAGCACTTCTTCCAAATGCAATAAGCGTTCTGATTCACTTTCCGTAAGTCGTTTTACAGGCACTCCAGTCCAACTGGCAACAATTTGCGCTATATCTTCCGCAGTGACTACACACCGTTCATTTCCCGGCTGTTTCATTTCTTTCTGTTTATTTTCCAGTTCGTCGCGGATTATGCGTTCATCATCGCGCAATTTGGCCGCTTGTTCATATTCTTGCGCTGCAATCGCCGCTTCTTTTTCCGTAATCACTTTTTGTAATCGCTTTTCAATCTCTTTTAAATCCGGCGGGGGTGAAAAAGCTGCCAACCTGGCACGCGATGCAGCTTCATCCATAAGGTCAATCGCTTTGTCCGGCAAAAAACGATCGGAAATATACCGATGGGAAAGATTTACGGCCGCTTCCAATGCCTCATCCGTGATTTTTGCACTGTGAAAAGCCTCGTACTTATCACGCAAACCACGTAGAATTTCGATTGCATCTTCGACCGTCGGTTCCCCGACCATCACCGTTTGAAACCGCCGTTCCAGCGCGGCATCCTTTTCGATATGCTTCTTGTATTCATCCAGCGTAGTCGCACCAACAACTTGCAATTCCCCTCTGGCCAACATTGGTTTTAAAATATTCGCAGCATCGATTGCCCCTTCTGCAGCCCCCGCTCCAATCAACGTGTGCAGCTCATCGATAAACAAAATCACATTCCCGGCTTGGCGAATTTCCTCCATTACCTTTTTCATCCGATCTTCAAATTCACCACGATATTTCGACCCGGCAACAACCGAGGCCATATTTAACGAAAAAATTCGCTTGCCCCGTAAAATCTCCGGGACTTTGTTATCAACAATCCGTTGTGCCAACCCTTCTGCGACCGCCGTTTTTCCAACACCCGGTTCACCGATTAAAACCGGGTTGTTTTTTGTCCGCCGGCAGAGAATTTGGATCACTCGTTGGATTTCGTTTTCCCGCCCAATCACCGGATCAATCTTGCCTTCTCGTGCCAGTTGGTTCAAATCCCGGCCAAAGTCATTTAAAAGCGGCGTCTTGGACTGTGATGCCCCTTGTTCAGGCATCTTTTTCATACCGGCCCCCTCACTCATCGACGGAGTGCCGCCCAGCAGTTCCATAACCCGGTGCTCAATTTCTGCCGGTTCAGCTCCCAAAGAATCAAAAACATAAGCGGACACACCTTCTGTTTCGCGGATTAACCCCAGTAAAAGGTGTTCAGTGCCAATGTATTTATGCCCAATTCGCTGGGCTTCCTCAGCAGCTAATTCAATAACTTTTTTGGCCCGTGGCGTATAGCCCAAACGATCCGAACCGCCATTGCCGCGGCCAACTATTTCTTCTACCTGTTCCCGGATTTTTGCCAGGTTGATATCAAGCGATCCTAATGCTTTGGCCGCTACACCTTCCCCTTCATGCACCAAGCCTAATAATATATGTTCGGTTCCTACATAATCATGGCCAAGTCGAATTGCCTCCTGCTGTGCCAAATAAAGTACATTTTGCGCCCGATCGGTAAACCGGTTAAACATTTCTCTACACCCCCTGCAATTTTTTTCGGATCACTTGAGCCCTTAATCGATCACGTCCCGGTGAATCAAGATCTTTTTGACCGCTAAGCCGTTGTAAAAAATTCGACCGGGTAGCAACCAACAGCTCATTAAATACCTGTTGCCCAATTTCTTCAATAATTTTCAAATCCGTACCCAGACGAACTTCACTCAGCAATGCCAATGCTTCCTGTCCGGAAATTTTACGCACATACCGTAAAATTCCATACGCCCTCCATACCCGGTCTTCCAAATCATCCTTTGAGCTTTTCAGAAGCGCATTTCGGGCTGTCCGTTCCTGGTTAACGATCTGCCGGGCTACGCTTTGCAGATTATCAATAATCTCCATTTCGTTATAGCCCAATGTTAGTTGATTGGATATTTGAAATATATTGCCCGTCGTTTCAGTGCCTTCACCGTACAAGCCGCGAACTGCCAATCCCAACTGCGTGGCAGCTGAAATCACCCGGTTAATTTGCCGGGTCAAAACCAATGCCGGTAAGTGGACCATCACGGAGGCCCGCAGTCCGGTTCCTAAGTTCGTCGGACAAGCCGTAAGGTAGCCCAAGCGGGCGTCAAAGGCAAATGTATGCCGGTCCTCTATACAATCATCAATCAAATTCGCTGTCTGTAATGCATTTTGGAGGTCAAGGCCAGATTGTAAACTCTGTATACGCAAATGGTCCTCCTCGTTGATCATCACACTGACTGCGGCATCTTCACGAATAATTAACGCCCGGTTAACCGGTTCTTGGATGAGATCATAGCTGACAACATGCTTTTCAACCAATACACGCCGTTCTACCGGTGACAAGTCAGCAATATCGACCCATTGATACCCCTTCCCGTCAATCCGGATTAAATCATCTACCGACGGCTGCAGTTCTCGAAGCACTGAAATACTTTTCGCGCTGTCCGCTTGGTTAGGGAAAGGAAGTTTCGCCAAATTTCTGGCCAGTCTTACCCTGCTGGACAAAACGATATCGGCCTCAGAACCACTGCCGCTCATCCATGGACTAAGCGATTGTTCCAAGATTTTATCTATATCTGCCACAATACACCTCACCCTTCCTCTTTCCGTGAAAGAAACTCCTTCTCCAGTGCTTTCACTTCATCACGAACCTTAGCAGCCAGTTCATATTCTTCCCTGCCTACATGCTGTTCCAATTGCTTGCGCAGGCGTTTTAACCGCTGTTCAACTTCCAACTGGACTCCAGCGCGTTTCGGTATTTTTCCGGTATGCATATTATTGCCATGAATCCTTCGCAACAAAGGTTCCAGTCGTTGCCCAAATGCTTGGTAACATACGCCGCAGCCCATTTTCCCATTACGGCTAAAATCACTGTATGCCATCCCGCAATTAGGGCAAAACACCTCGCCTTGCGGTACAGCTGACTCGGTAACAGCAACTTTGAACATTCCTTTCAGCAAGTCTTGCACAGAAAAACCCGGATTTGCCGAAAAACTGATTTCTCCTCCACTTTGCGCACATTGTTCGCAAAGATGTTTTTCGGTTTTTTCCTGATTATTTATTTCTGTGATATGCACAGAGGCGGGACGTTTTTTACAATTATCACATAGCATAACCATTCCCCCTATGAATAATGGGCTAAAGTAAGCAACAACGACTGCAGCACTTCAAACTGCTCCGGTATCTCCATTCGATCCTTCATGATCGCAAAAAACTTCTGCATCAAGGCGGCCTCTCGCCGGGTCAAACGTTGTTGCTGATACAATCTGGCAATAATATTTTCAATAGTGTCGGCAACAACCGGCGTTTTTCCTCTCCGTTCCCCTTGCTCTTCATACGGCGCAGCATGCGGCAATACCCGTATAACACGGATATACCCGCCGGAGCCTCTTCTGGATTCCACTAAAAAACCGCGTTCCACCGTAAAACGGGTATTCAAGACATAACTAATCTGTGACGGAGCGCAAGCTAACTCATCGGCCAGTTCATTGCGCTGCAGTAAAACATAATTATTGCTTTGTCCGGACAAGCGGGAAAGAATAAATCGTTCTATCAGATCGGCAATATTTCCCATAATTACACTCCTGCATTTTGAATTACTGTTTAATACTATTATATTTGACTTTTTGACTTTTAACAATAGAAAAATTCTTATAAAATTTTTAAAAAAATAGCGTGATTGGTTATACAATCCAGACTAGCCCTTATATAAACCGGCAGACGTTGATTTTTTCAAGTTCACAACGTCTGCCGGTTTTAACTTACAGTACCTGAACAACCAGAAATTTAAGGTATTCCGTTTCGGATGATGCCGGTAAAATCGGGTGGTCTTTTGCTTGCGTACGATATTCGACTTGCCGGATTTGCCGTTTTGCATCCTGAGCAGCATCATTCACAATAGCCCGAAACAAATCACGATCCATGTGGTAAGAGCAAGAGCAAGTAACCAAAAATCCACCCGGCCGAACCATCTTTAAACCGCGCAAATTAATCTCTTTATACCCTCTCGCTGCGCCTTCAATCGACGATCTGCTTTTTGTAAAGGCCGGCGGATCTAATATCACCACATCAAACAACCGCTGCTGATCAGACCAAGTCCGCAAAATATCGAAGGCATTGCCTACCTGGAACCGGCAAATTTCTTCAACTTGATTTAACCGTGCATTTTGCATAGCCAACTCAATTGCCTGTTCGGATATATCAACCGCTTCAACGCTCTTGGCTCCATACTTTGCCGCATGGACAGCAAATGAGCCGGTATGGCAAAAGCAATCCAGAACCGTCGCGCCTGGCATGATTGGCTGCAAAAAGGATCGATTTTCCCGTTGATCATAAAAAAAGCCTGTTTTTTGCCCATTTTCAATATCCGCATAAAACGGAAAACCGTTTTCCTTAACCGTGATGCAAGTCGGAAAATCTCCGTACAAATACCCTTTTTGCTGCGCCAGTCCTTCCAATTCCCGCACCGGAACATCATTCCGCTCAAAAATACCTTCCGGTTGGAACATTTCGGTCAACAAAGATACAATCATGTCTTTAAAACGGTCTATTCCCAAAGCCAACGTTTGAATTACCAGGTACGGACCAAACTTATCGACAATTAATCCGGGTAAAAAATCGGCTTCCCCGTAGATTAAGCGACAATAATCAGGCTCGGAAAGAAATTTTTTCCGATATTCCCATGCGGCCGCAATCTTACGTTGAAAAAAATCCCGATCAATTTCTTCCTGTGACCGCGTCAATAAACGAATAGTAATTTGTGAACGGCCATTCCAATAGCCCCGGCCAATAAACCGTTGGCGAAAATTATAAACATCAACAATATCTCCGGGTGACACCAAACCGTCCTCATAATCTATCTCTGTTTTGTATATCCAGGGGTGTCCGCTCTCAACACGATGATGAACCCCTTTTCGCAAAAATATTTTTCTTACCGAGCCCATTCTTTACCTCATTTCTCCTGTTTAATTTTGTTGCCAAACTGCACCCCAAAATCAAAACAGCGTTTCAATTCTTCTTCGCTGGCTTTCCACTGAAGAGACAATCCCGAAACTTCAAGAGTAATCGACGCCTGCGTCAAAGCCTCCTCGATTACCTTCTGCGAACCGCCGCCCCAGCCATAAGCGCCGAAAGCAGCCCCTAACTTGCCGGCAGGACGCAATCCTTTGATATAGGTGAGCAATCCGCCAATGGTTGCCAACGGTCCATTATTAATAGTA
>JAGFXW010000110.1 GCA_017861495.1 Bacillota bacterium | reverse complement strand
CCAAATCATGAAAAAATGGGCCGAATCGGAAGAAACAGTGCACCAAACCAACGGAAAGAAACTGTATTATATGTCAATGGAGTTTTTGGTTGGGAGAGCGCTAAGCAATAATTTATCTAATATGGCAATGGACAAAGCACTGGAAGAAGTCTGTAAAGAACTGGATATCAATTTGCAAGAAATTAAGGAAGTGGAGCCAGATCCCGGCTTGGGAAATGGCGGTCTGGGAAGACTGGCTGCCTGCTTTCTTGATTCTTTAGCAACCCTGGGGCTGGAAGGCCATGGCTGCGGTATCCGCTACGAATACGGCTTATTTAAGCAAAAAATTGTAGATGGTTACCAAGTCGAAGTGTGTGATGCCTGGTTGGAAGATGGGCATGTATGGGAAATCGAAATACCGGAAGAAGCCGAAACAGTCCGCTTTGGCGGCACGGTAAAACGTTGGGACGACAATGGAACACCCCGTTTCGTCCACGAAGAATATCAGACTGTCAAGGCCGTTCCTTATGATGTGCCAATTGTCGGCAATGCCTCGCCAATAATCAACTCACTGCGACTTTGGGGTGCGCGCTCAACCCAGCATCTTGATATGCACTTGTTCAATCGGGGCGAATATACCCGGGCCTTAGCAGAGAATAATCTGGTCGAAGTCATTTCGCAAGTATTGTATCCGGAAGACTCGCATGAACAAGGAAAAGTTTTGCGGCTGAAACAACAATACTTCTTTGTTTCGGCTGGAATTCAATCTATGATCCGGGAATTCAAGCGAAACGGAAATCCTTTATCGGCGTTTGCCGATAAGATTGTCATCCATATCAACGACACGCACCCATCTATGGCAATTCCGGAATTAATGCGGATTTTCCTGGAAGAAGGAATGACTTGGGATGAAGCATGGGATATTGTCACGCGGACTTTTGCCTACACGAACCATACCATCATGCATGAAGCACTGGAAAAATGGCCGGTATCCTTATTCAAACGGGTTTTACCGCAAATCTATTGTATTGTGGAAGAAATCAACGAGCGTTTTTGCCGTTCACTATGGAAACTATATCCGGAAGATTGGCACCGTATATCCGAAATGGCGATTATCGCTTACGGCGAAATTCGAATGGCGCATTTGGCAATTGTAGGTTCGTTCAGTGTGAATGGAGTTTCAACCTTGCACACTGAAATTTTGCAGAACCATGTTTTTGATAAATTCCATACCATATTCCCAGGGCGTTTCCGAGCCATCACCAACGGCATTTCGCATCGCCGGTTTCTCTGCATCGCCAATCCGGAACTCAGCGAATTGATTACCACCCACATCGGCTCCAAATGGATCACGCATCCCCTCTTATTAAAGGAATTTTTCCGGACTGCGACCAACAAAGAAGTACAAAAAGCGTTGCAGGCTATTCGTCGAAAGAAAAAAGAACAGTTAGCCGCCTATATTCATAAACACAACAATATTACCGTCGATGTCAACTCGATTTTTGACGTACAAGTAAAACGACTGCATGAATATAAGCGACAACTGCTTAATATTCTGCATATCATGCATCTATACAACCAACTGCGTGACAACCCGGAGTGTGAGATGCATCCTAGAACCTTCATCTTTTCAGCGAAAGCAGCAGCAGCCTATCATATGGCCAAACTGATCATAAAACTGATTAATGCCGTAGGTAACAAAATCAATAACGATCCGGTTGTCGCCAATAAACTAAAAGTAGTATTTCTTGCCAACTACCGGGTATCGTTAGCCGAACTCATTGTACCGGCAACCGATGTCAGTGAACAGATCTCAACAGCCGGCAAGGAAGCTTCAGGTACAGGAAATATGAAGTTCATGTTTAACGGCGCGTTGACCGTCGGCACCCTGGATGGGGCTAATGTCGAAATGAGCCAGGCTGTCGGTCGTGACAATATTTACATATTTGGAATGACCGCAGAGGAAGTGAACGATATTTATCAACACGGAGACCATCGTCCATGGACCCTAGCCGAGGCAGATCCTTGTCTGAAGCGTGTGCTGGACCAATTGATCGACGGAACCTATTCAGAAGACCGTAACCTGTTTCGTCCCATATACGACAGTTTATTATACGGCAATGGTTCGATGGCGGATCCTTATATGGTACTCAAAGATTTTGACGCATACCGCCGCATCCACCAGCAAGTGGAAAAAGACTACCAAAATCCTGAACTTTGGTGGTCGAGAGCGATTACCAATATTTCCGCGGCCGGCATATTTTCCAGCGATCGTACCATTGATGAATACAATGAGCAGATCTGGAATTTACCCCAACATGAAGAAGAACAGCAACTGACAAAAAAAGCGTTGTAATCGATTTTGACTTACAGGCTATGTGAAAATAAAACAGCATTGATCCATGTAAAACTGGCACCTCATCAAAAAGGTGCCAGTTTTATTTGTATAAAAACGGCAGCAAAATTCGCCGTCCACAGAATGATTAAAGTTCTTCTTTTTCTAACCGCTGATATAATCCGACATATTGTTTTGCCGAGTGTTGCCAGCTATAATCGCTGGTCATCGCGTTCTTCACCACTTTCTGCCACATCGGTTTATCAAGGTAGACTCGCACGGCCCGCCTGATGGTATACAGCATATCATGGGCATTATAATGGCTGAAAGAAAAGCCATTCCCCTCCCCGGTATACCGATTGAAAGACCGGACAGTATCCTTTAGGCCGCCTGTTTCCCTAACGATAGGCACCGTTCCATAACGCAAGGCAATCAACTGTCCAATCCCACAAGGTTCATACAAGGATGGCATCAGAAACATGTCAGAACCGGCGTAAATCTGATGGGCCAGCTTATCATCGAAAAAAATATTTGCCGACAGCTTTGCGGGATATTTCCAGGAAGCATACTGAAATAAGCCTTCATACTGCTCTTCCCCTGTTCCCAAAACCACAAACTGCAAATCTTCGTAAGCCAGCAGTTCGTCTAGTACATGAGCGATAAGATCCAAGCCTTTCGGTCCCACCAGACGGGATACTATGGCAATCAACGGCGTGGCGCGCTTAACAGGCAGATCCAACAATTCTTGAAGCTGCAGCTTGTTTTCCTCTTTCTTGTCAATGGTATCCAGATCATAATTAGCAAAAATCTGCGGATCGGCACCCGGATCATAGACTTCATAATCTATACCGTTGATGATCCCTTCCAAATCGAATTGCCGCTCCCGCAATAATCCATCTAACTGTTCGCCAAAAAAAGGATACTGTATCTCCCGGGCATAGGTTTCGCTGACGGTAGATATGAGGTCAGCAGCTACAATGCCCCCTTTCATATAATTAACCTGATCATAAAATTCCAGGAATTTCACCGTAAAATGCTGCCAGCCGAGTCCCAAAACATCCGTCAAAACCGTTTTCGGGAAAACCCCTTGGTAACGCAGATTGTGTATGGTGAAGAGAGTGCGAATGGGCCTATACCCCGGCAGCCGCTTGTAAAACGTTCGCAAAAACACATTCACCAATGCAGTATGCCAGTCATGGCAATGCAAGACTTGCGGGAAAAACTCAATGACCGGCAACATTTCCAGTACCGCCCGGCAGAAAAACGCGAAACGTTCGCCGTCATCCCAATAACCATACAACCCGTCACGACCAAAGTATTCTTCATTATCGATAAAATAGTATGTGATATTTTCATGCTGCAAGCGGTAAATACCGCAATACTTCTGCCGCCAGCTTACCGGCACGATGATGGAGCCCACGAAATCCATAGCTGCAGTATACCGCGCCGGAATATTCTTGTACTTTGGCAAGACCACACGTACATCCATTCCAGAGCGGTTAAGCTCCTTCGGCAAAGAACCGGCTACATCAGCCAAACCACCGGTTTTAACAAATGGTACCGCTTCTGCGGCCACAAATAAAACCTTTGTCATTTACATCACTTGTCCTTTCAGGTCTCTACTACATAATTCGCAAAATTACCGGATTTTTTTCAGTACCATCGCCGTGCGGCTTGGTGAATATATCGTAATGCCGGAAAAATCAGGGAAACCGGAAAGTTTACCCGTTTCGTAGATTGTCTGGTGGGAAATACGCCGATATCCGCCAAACCTCTCTTCATCCGTATCCAATACAACTTGAAAACTGGCGGTTTCATGGATGGGAAGTTCAAATCCGCTATAAGAATTTGTCGGGTGGAAATTGAAGAAGAATAAATAATCCTTCTTTCGGAAAGCAATGATCTTTTTATCCTGATCGATCCAGAGCGCCTGCGGCACTCCGCTCCTCATCAAATCCGCCTCCGACATGAAGTGAACCATAGAACTATCGAAGCGGTTCAGGTCTCCATACCGCAATAACGGGTTATCAGGCAAGCTCCACTGTCTTCGGCAATGTTTAAAGCTCCAGTCATTGCCTTCACGCGGAAAATCAATCCACTCCGGATGGCCAAACTCATTGCCCATAAAGTTCAGATACCCTTCGCCGCCAAGAGAAATGGTGATAAACCGAATCATCTTGTGCAAGGCAACCGCACGATCAATGAGCATGTTTTCACTGCTCTTATCCATGTGCCAATACATTTCCTTGTCCGCCATCCAAAAAATAAGCGTTTTATCGCCCACCAACGCCTGATCATGCGATTCCGCATAACCGATGCGTTTTTCACCCGGCCGGCTGGTGCTTAATTCGTGCCAGAGCCTGTTCATATCCCAGTCCTCGTCCCGAAGCTTCATAGCCTTAGTCCAGAAGTCCGGCATCCCCATCGCCAGTCGATAATCAAATCCGATTCCGCCACCCGCTATCGGAAGACACATGCCAGGCATGCCGCTCATGTCCTCCGCAATGGAAATTGCATCCGGTCGAATTTCTTTGATCAGATCATTGGCAAACTGGAGATAGGTAATGGCTTCAAGATCCGTATTCAGGCTGAAGTATTTGCCGTATTCGTCAAACGCTGTCCCAAGGCCATGATCATGATAAATCATGGAGGTCACGCCGTCGAAACGAAAACCGTCAAAATGATATTCCTCCATCCAGAATTTTATATTTGACAGCAAAAAATGAACCACTTCATGCTTACCGTAATTAAACAGCTTTGAACCCCAAGCGCTGTGTTCGCCACGGCCGTTGGCATGAAAAAATTGATAAGCTGTACCGTCAAACTCGTTGATGCCTTCGGCAATATTTTTTACCGCATGGGAATGTACAATATCCATCAGCACGGCAATACCCATGCCATGTGCTTTATCAATAAGGGACTTGAGCTCCTCCGGTGTTCCAAACCATGAAGAGGCTGCAAAATAATTGGACACATGATAACCGAAGGAAGCATAATACGGGTGCTCCATAATCGCCATAATTTGGACCGTATTATAGCCTAACGCCTTTACTCTGGGCAAAATATTCGCCACAAATTCCGTATACGTTCCGATAGCTTCTTTTTCTTGCGCCATACCGATATGGGCCTCATAGATAAGCGGAGGGCGGTTATTGTCAATACAAAATGTTTCGTCGGCCCATTTGTATGGTTCTGCCGGATTCCAAATCTGCCCGCTGAAGTCATGCGTATTTGGATCTTGGACAACCCGTCGGATATACAGGGGAATCCGGTCGCGCTCAACTCCCATCGCTCTGACCCGGACTTTAACACGGGATTTGTGAGTAATGGTATCTTTTCCGGCTAAAAAAAGTTCCCATATCCCGTCTTCTTTCTTGGTCAGCGGATGGGATCCAGGATTCCAATGATTAAAATCTCCCACTAAAAACAATGCCTCGGCAGCAGGAGCCCATTCACGGTAATACCAGCCATTTTCAACCTGGTGAAACCCGAAAAATTTGTGGCCATTGGCAAAATCCCTGAATCCGCCATCTCCGCCAAGAAGTGTTTTTTTACCATCCCTATACCGCTGCATTCGCAACAGCAAATCTTTTGCGTACGGCCGCAGCCAAGGATCGATTGTCAATATTTCAAGGTCTGTTTTATCGGTTGGTGCGGCTTGAAAATTATTTTTTTCCTTCATGATACACATCCTCTAATCAGCGATCATTTATTGGCAATGAAGCATTTAATAACCAATGCCTGCCTAACTTGGGCAAGCCTTGGTCACCACTACGATCCCCGACTCAGTAACAGTAAATCCTCTGCGCCGATCCTCTTCGTGATCGTATCCGATTTCCATTCCTTCTTTAATCTTAATATTTTCGCTGATAATTGCTTTTTTGATTTTAGCGTATCTACCGATTTCCACATTTTCCAACAGTATCGAATCCTCGACAACGCTGAAACTGTTGATTTTGCATCGCGGCCCGATAATCGACCGGCGCACTGTGCCGCCGCTGGTGATGCAGCCTCCGCAAACATAAGAATTGATGTTCACTCCGCGGCGGCCTTCCTCGTCAAACAGCGTTTTTGCCGGCGGCAAATTTCCTTGTTTCGTCAAAATCGGCCACCTGTAATTATAAAGGTTCAATTGAGGAACGATATTCACTAAATCCATATTGGCATCATAATAGGAATCGATCGTTCCGACATCCTTCCAATATCCTCGTTCCTCCGCCCGCGTGCCGGCAATGAGGTTGTCAGAAAAGTTGTAGGCAAAAACCCGTTCTCCACGTTCGATCATCAAAGGAACAATATGCTTGCCAAAATCAAGATCATCGTGGTATTTTTTGCCCTCCCTGAGTATTTCGATCAGCCTTCTGGTGGAGAAAATATAATTCCCCATGGATGCAAGGCAGACATCTTCCCGATCCGGTATCGTCTCAGGATTGGCCGGTTTTTCCGTAAAGTCAATCACCCTATAGTCTTCATCCACGGAAAAAATTCCAAACCGTTTGGCTTCTTCTACCGGCACCTGCAGCCCGGCCAAGGTCATATCGGCTTTATTCCATATATGGTACGACAACATCTGGCTGATATCCATTTTATAAATATGATCTCCGCCGAATATCGCTACGTAGTCGGCGTCGGAGTTTTCAATAAACCGTATGAACTGATAAATTGCATCCGCTGTTCCTTTGAACCATTCTTCCCGGTCACTGGTGGTCTCCGGTGAAATCGTGTCGAAAAAATCGCCGAGGCCGGCCCAGCCGGACCAGGACTCCTTTATATGCTTATTCAGCGCATAGGCATGGTACTGGGTCAGGATATAGACCTTCTTGATACCCGAATTGAACAGGTTGCTAAGCACAAAGTCAATGATTTTATATTTGCCCCCAAATGGAAGATAGGGCTTGGGAATATGCTCCGTAAGCGGACTAAGCCGTTCTCCTTTACCTCCGGCTAAAACCATTGCAATCGTGTTCCGCGTTGCATTGCCAACTAAAAGCATTGTGCTCACTCCTTCGTCAATTGTGTATGGGAATAACAGCCTATTTCCATTCAAACAAACGAACAAATACCTGCGTTCAAGGATACTCCCAAATCCCCCTCATCTATCGTAGAATGAAAAAATGCCAGAGCATATCCGGAAGAGTCCGGTATGGTCTGACAAACATGAGTCCAGTATCCGGACTTCTAAAGCCGCATCTTTGCGCCTTGCTTTTTGGTCGGTTGGTCGATACCTTTAGGGTTTCGAGTGTTATAGCCTGTTGATCCCCGACCTAAGAGGGCGGGGTCCCTGTGCCCTGTGGGTATTACAGGCTGTTAACGAGATAAACAACTTTAACTGGTTGTTGCTATATTTTCGGCATCCAAATTGTTTTTCCTGCTTGGTTTCAACTAGGTACAGACAACGATGAATTTATCGCTGTCAAGATGAAGACAGCGAACCCCGCATCGGTAAAAAGAATTATTTTTGCACCGACACAGGAACGAAATGGAAACTGTCGACATCCACCAACCCCATATCGGTCAGTTTTAACAACGGGATCACCGGTAAACTCAAAAAGCTCAGTGTCATAAACGGATCATAATCCTGTTTAACACCTAACCCTCTGGCTGCCTTGTGAAGCTTGGCCAACGTTTCCTGAACCCAGACAATATCCTGCTCCGCCATTAAACCTGCTATCGGCAGAGGAAGAGATCCTAACACTTTCCCTTTATTGACAATAATAATTCCGCCCTGCATTGTTTGAATTTCTTTAACA
>JAGFXW010000109.1 GCA_017861495.1 Bacillota bacterium | reverse complement strand
TTCTTCTGTCGCACGGGAATCAATGACTTTGCTCTCCAAAAAACCACAAAACGGACATTTCATCGGCCAGCCCCCAAATCACTATATATTGTACTGACAGAATTATTATAACCCATATATAGTATCATTTCCATACCCAAATTTGTGTTTTCATTAATTATTTTCTTTTCTTATTCGTTCCCGGCTTTGCAAAAAACTGACAATCTATGGTATGATAATAACAAAATTAGTAAACATCATATACAAGGGGGACTATTCTTGGATTTCTTACGCTTACGAAAATCATTTTGGGGTCTATTTTTAGGTGCGGTATTATCCTTCTGTTTTTGTTTACCGGTGCAAGCAGCAACACCAACTGCTACGGCAGCCACAACGCCTTTAAACTTACAAGTCCAGATTGATCAGCCAAATATTTTTTGGAACTGCTGGTTCATGACGCCAGGGGCGGAAACCGCAAAACCTGCGACCATTAAGGTTGAATGGAATTCAAACGGTCTTGCCGGACAAACAAAACAAACAACCTTGCCGATTACCAATAAAGAACTCGGTCAGCTCACAATCCGCACAGAAAAAAATGCAATAATCAATATCGATATATCCGTTTGGAGCGCTAATAATGCGAAGCTCGGCTCACTCAATATGCAAGTGATTAACCATGGCCAAACAGAAACCGTTACGATTGCCCCGCCGGAGCGTATAGAACCTGTTTTTACATGGGGAAATTCATAACACAAAGCATTGAATTTTAGGAAACCTCATTTTCACGGCCCTACTCAAAAGCGTTGCCTCCTGTATCTCAATACTACAGAAGGCAACGCTTTTCTAATTTCTACGCAATCACAAACCAAATTAACTATTCTTCCTGCCCATCAAATCCATCCACGCATCTTTATCGCTTCCGCAATCCGCTGAATTGCCACCATATACGCTGCATCCCGCATACTGACAGTTTTGTCTTGATGCATCGCAAAAACAGCGGCAAAAGCGTTCACCATAATATGTTCCAATCGATCGTTTACTTCTTCTAACGGCCAATAAAAATTAGCCAAATTCTGTACCCATTCGAAGTAGGATACGGTTACACCGCCGGCGCTTGCCAAAATATCCGGGATAACCAGTATGCCTTTTTCATATAGAACTGCGTCTCCCTCCGGAGTAGTCGGTCCATTCGCTGCTTCAGCCACAATTTTCGCTTTCACTTGCGCTGCAATTTCCGCATCAATTTGATTTTCAAAGGCAGCAGGCACTAAAATATCGGCATTACAGCCTAACAACTCATGATTGGTAATAGTCTCAGCGCCTGGAAAACCCACAACAGAACCGTTATGAGCCTTGTGCTCCATGACATCCCGCGGATTCAAACCGTCTGGATTATAAATACCCCCTTTGCTGTCACTGACAGCAACAATATTACAGCCCATGTCCCGCAATAATGCAGCTAAATAACTGCCGGCATTACCGTAACCTTGTATGGCAATGGCAGCTCCCTGCAAATTAATCCCTAATTTTTTTGCGGCTTCGCGGATCACAATGGTACAGCCGCGGGCGGTGGCTTTATCCCGCCCCAACGATCCACCAACAATAACGGGTTTACCTGTCACAATTGCTGGCACATTACAGCCATTCAGCTTGCTGAATTCATCCATAATCCATCCCATAATCTGTGGCGTCGTATATACATCAGGCGCCGGAATATCTTTGGCCGGTCCAATTACCGGCGCAATAAGGTTAATATAGGCCCGGGTCATCCGCTCTAGCTCACCTACGGATAATTTTCGCGGATCGACGCGAATGCCGCCTTTGCCGCCACCATACGGAAGCCCAACCACATTGCATTTAAATGTCATCCACATCGCTAATGCCTTTACCTCTTCCTGGGTCACATCCGGATGATACCGCAGACCGCCTTTGGCCGGACCAATCGCCGTGTTATGCTGGCACCGCCACCCTTTAAAGACCTGTATACTGCCATCATCCATTTTTACCGGAATACTTACTTCCAAACATCGTTCCGGTTCTTTCAACATTTCATGGATCCGCGGGTCTAATTGCAATTTTTCCGCTGCATGGGCGATTTGTTTCTGCGCTACCAGTAAGGGATTGTAATTCGCTGCAACCATAATCAAAGCATCTCCTTTACGGGAAATTACTTTTGTACACTTATGTTAAAATTTCGGCAGGTCCTAGTTTTTTCCTGCGAAAATAGATAGAAAATTATTTATTTTTACACTAGTCGCACATTATTCGGGTTTTTGTGTTTCATTCCATCATTATTTTCGAAAAACTGTAAACAAAACAACCAAAACGAGCACGATACGAATTATTGCAGCTAACTGAAAATCACGATCTGAAAACAAAAAAAGCTATCTCCATGCACACTCAGGCGCAAAAGAGATAGCATGGAAAGGACAGCGTGAAATTTTCAGGGGTTGGCCTTTTGTTTAAACAATATTGATTTTGCATCACGCGCAACGATCTCAAACCGCTCTGCAACCGGCTCGCTCAAAAACTGTTTTTCCGTCGACTTCACCAAAATGTAGACTTCGTGTTGATTATTCGTCCGTTCGGCAAAATCATGTATTGGCTCCGTCGGCATTGTAAATTTACCCGACCAAACGCCACGAACTTCTTTCTTATCGTTTTCAGAAATCAATTGCGGTATACGGTATCCGCTATAATAGACTGCAGAAGTCGCATAATCGCCATACATTGCTACAATCGCACCGTTTTGTGGTATATGGTTAACAAGTTCTTTCGCTGAACGGGAATGAGCATACGGCACGAGGACATTATGGATCAGTATTAAACTTACCGCTACCACCGCTAATACTGTACCTTCGGGCAAAAGACGGACATTACCACGAAATTGCAGCCACCCTATCAGGCTAACCGCAATGGCAATACAGCCATACAATAAAAGGCCTCCGGCTTGACCCGGCAAAAACCGCATCCCGAATGCAAACAGAAGAAATAAAACAATCGCCGGTCCAGAGAGCCAAAGCCATTGCTTTCTCCCCCCTTGCTGGATCATAGCCTGTAAACTCCGGCCTGCCAACAGTGCAGCCGGGAATAAAGCCGGAAACACATACGTTAAATATTTTGTTGCCATCAAGGAATAAAAGCCAATAAAACCGATGATCCAAATAACCAAAAAACGATAAGACGTTCCATAACTTTTACGCCCTCGCAACAAGGAAAGAAGAAAAATTCCTGTCCAAGGCAATACGCTCACTGGAAATAACACCAGATAGTAATAAAAAACATTATCCTGCGGATGTTCAGAGACCGTCGCCCGCAACACATTGTGCAAACCTAAAAAAGTATTCACAAAATCATTGCCATGAACAAAATACATGGCCACGTACCAAGGAAAAGCTGCCAATACAAATACGAGACCGCCGCGCAGCAGTTGCAGCCTGGAAAACAATTTCCATTGACGGCTGGCCACCATGTATAGCAGTAGAATGAGAGCCGGCATTACAATACCGACGGGGCCTTTCGTCAAAACAGCCAAACCCGCGGCACCGTATGCAACAATATACCACAGCGAATGACGCTGCAGAAGCTGAAGATAAAAGGCTGAAATGGATACACTGGTGAAGAAAAATAAAACCGCGTCCGTAATAATCATACGGGATAAAATCCAAAATTCAAGTGAAGTGGCCAATATCAGGGCGCTGTAAAACGCAGTCCTACGCGAGCCAAATAGTTTTCCGGCAAACCAAAATATCCAGGTTACACTGGCAGCCGAAAACACGGCAGCCGGCAATCGGGAGGCGAATTCATTGACGCCAAAAACTTTATAAGCCAAGGCAATTAACCAATAAATCATGATCGGTTTATCGAACCAGTAGTGCCCGTAAATACGCGGCGACAACCAATCGCCGCTAAGCAGCATTTCTTTGGCTGTTAAGGCATAATTGGATTCCACAGGATCTGTAATAGGGATTGCCGCATTAAACAGCAACGAATAAATTAGCGCACCGGCAAACATTGCAACAAAAATCATTTTATTCTTCATCGTACCCTCTCCTATTGTTTGAGAAGCAATAATGTCTCTGGCTGGTCTGCCACGATAGAAACCGGTCCGGATTGTTTCGCAAACAAATCCGGCCTCGTCTTCAGCAAATAATTGTATTCCAATCGCCGAACAACAAAATATGCTTTTCCCGGTTCATCAATCCGAGCCATCAATTCTTGTTCGGATGTAGTCGCCTTCCCGTAAAATCCGGAATAAAAAGCAAATCCCGGTCGTAAAAATTTCACAACATACACCGGCGACTGCCGATCGTAATTTATAACGAAATCACGCGCAATGTCACGGGCGGTAAATCTGGGGGCAACAGCCGGAAACAGCATGCCAACCAAAACCATTATAAAAAGAACCATTCCGGCAATTTGAACCGCAAAAGCCCTCTGAAATGATTTTTTACGATAAAAATACCAGACAAAACATGCCATAATCGTTAATACACCGATCTCAACCCAAACGCCATTTGCCAGCTCCGGCAACTTTTTCGCCCCGAAATATAACCCGCCTGCCCATAAAATAGCAAATATGGTTAGTAAAACCGGCCAAGCCAATGGGCGCCTGGTTCTATTTTCCTCATAAATGCGGCTGATGTACCAGCCGGCAACCATTGCCAACGGAGGATACATCGGCAAAATGTAGGAAACAAGCTTGGTTTGCGAAATGCTGAAAAATACAAAGATAAAAACCGCCCAAATATTTAAAAACAGCAAGCTATTCCTTTCATCTTGACGGGCTGCCGTTAAAGAACGCCATACAGACTGAACCAGCACCGCTGTCCAGGGGAAAAATCCGAGTAAAAGAACCGGAATAAAATAATACCATAAAACGACTTCCGGATGTTCAGGCGAAGTGAAGCGGGTAACATTGTGAAAACCAATGAACGTATCCAAAAATATGCTGCCATGAATATTGTACATAACGATATACCAAGGCAGCGCAATCATCGAAAATAGAATGACCCCAACAGGCAGTTTCATCTTCTTCAATATCCCAAACTGTCTGGTCACCAACATATACAGAAAAATAATGGCCCCCGGAAATAAACAACCGACCGGACCTTTCGTCAAAACAGCCAAGCCGCAGAAAACATAAAAAAGGTAATACTTTTCCCTCAAGAAGGATAATAGCGCAGCAGTAAGACAAAACGTCAAAGTAATATCCGTCACAGCTGCTTTACCCAGATAAAAATATTCCACACTGGTTGCCAAAACCAAAGCGCCGGTCAAACCGGCTAGCCGGCCAAACAACCGTGAGCCGGAAAAATAAACAAACGCCACGCAGACAACGGCTAAAAGAGCCGAAGGGAAACGGGCGGAAAATTCACTAACGCCAAAACCCTGAAATGCGGCAGCAACAAGCCAATAATACATGGGAGGTTTATCATACCAAAATTCGCCATAAATCCGCGGTGATAAAAAATCATGGGAAGCGATCATCTCTAATGGCGTTTCTGCATACACAGGCTCGTCCGGGTCCAGCAGCGGAATTCCGCCTAAATTAAAAAACATAACAAACGCCGTAATTGCAATGAGCAGCCAAAATTCCTTGTTTCGAAGAAAAATCATGCCTTTCCTCCCAATGATTGATAGGTCCGGTGAATTCCATCCTGCAATGCCACAACCGCTTTCCAATCCAAGTGATCATTTGCCCTGGAACAGTCTAACCGGGAATGATAAATATCGCCTTCGCGCGGCGCGCCATAACAGCGTGTAACCTGCTTGTCAGCAGCTGTTTCCATAACTGCAATCAAATCATTAACACTGGTTCCCAAACCTGTGCTGATATTGTATATAGTATTCGCATTTTCCGTCAGCAACGCTTTATGATTTGCAGAAGCAACATCGCCAACATAAATGAAATCCCGCGTTTGTCCGCCATCGCCGAAAATTGTTAAGGATTGATCCTGGCGGATTAAACGGGAAAAGATGCTGACTACACCTCCTTCACCACCATCGCCCTGCCGCTCGCCATACACATTCGCGTAACGCAAAACAACATAGTCGATCCCAAACAAACAATGATAGAGATGCAAATATTTTTCTGCCGTTAACTTGGACAGTCCATAAAATGATGTTGGCTGTTGAGAAGTAGTTTCAATAATCGGCAAAACGTCCGTATCGCCATACACCGCCGCGCTGGAAGAAAATACGATCCTCTTGGTGCCGGCTTTTCGACAGGCTTCCAGAACGTTAATTGTTCCCTGGATATTAACATCGCAATCCAATCCAGGGTCGAGCAAGGATTTTGGCACCATCGTCTGCGCCGCCAAATGCGCTACGCCATCAAATTTTTCCATAGCAAAAAGCTGCTGCAATTCCTTGTTGCGGATATCCATCTGTACAAAGTCCGCATGCGCCGGAATATTTTCTAACAGACCGCTGGACAGATCGTCGATTATAGTGACATGAATCCCTTGCGTCAATAGCTTTTCTACAACATGCGACCCTATGAAACCGGCGCCGCCGGTAACTGCAATTTTCAATGAATTGACCCCCTTTTATCCAACTTTGCTAAAAACTCACGGCCAAAGACCTTCACCGTATAATAGAACCCAATGCTGAATGGTAAATATTCCGCCAAAATACGCCAAGCCACCGCCACAATACCGACAGTTCCATTTGGCAAAAATTCATTAAACAATAAAACAAAACCGCCTTCGGCAATGCCTGCCCCGCCCGGAGTCGGCGCAAAATATAAAAACAGGTTTAAAAAAACCATTCGGCCCAACAATTGTCCCCAATCTACACCAATTCCCATACCAAGAAGCAGTACCGGAACAATACTATATAAAGCCAACAAACTAAGCGCGGATTCTCCAAAAACCCGCAGCATGCTGCCAGGAGAAGAGGAGAGCAACGATACCGCCCCCTTCATTTCAGCATACAAAAGGAAAATTTTACGTCGCCGGCGATGCTGCATTTTTTTTGTCAACAACACTAATATCCGTTTGGGCCAAGGCGTACGAAACAACCAAATTCCAGCAAAAATTCCGCCAATCATGACAAGAGAGCCTAAAATCAACCCGCGGGACGAAAACCATGGTACAAGCCCGTTATCAAAATAAAATACCACCGGCAAACAAACAAACAAAAATAAAATAGACAAAATTGTTCGAACCAAAACAAGTACGGTAGCTTTTCCGGTAGTTACCCCGGCCCGCCGTAAAAACATCACCTGCGCAAAAGCGCCGCCAGCGGCTCCTGGCGTCAATAGAGCCAAAAAATAATTGCTGAATATTACTTGCACAGCTTGTGATAACGTGATACGTTCCCCGGAAATCCAAACCAAATGCATTAAACGCGATCCATCAAAATACATTCCGACGGCAATACATAAAATTGCCCCTAACAAGGACCAAGGCTTAAAAACATTCAGATGCAACAAAGTCTCCGCATCAATTGTCATATAGATTACTCCGGCTGAGATGCCGGCAATAAGAACAATCAGCAGAATAAGTCGTTTTGTGAATTGGTTCATCACACAACTCCTAAAGAGATATCTCATTCCCATTTTTCTTGCTTGAAACAGCATATGCAATGTTTTCAAATAATTTTATTCTATCATTCCGGCTTAAATAGTGCAAACAACAAAACAATAACATAAAACAATAACATAAAACAATAACATAAAACAATAACATAAAACAATAACATAAAACAATAACATAAAACAATAACATAAAACAAT
>JAGFXW010000320.1 GCA_017861495.1 Bacillota bacterium | reverse complement strand
GGTTGCGATAGCAGTTAACAGACCGCATGAGGCGGCTTCATCTCCGCCCCAGCGAAATCCTACCAGCAGTATCAACAAAACCACAATCGGGGTTAGCGCCGCGCACCATCGCCAAATATCAAATTCCATAGTTCCACATCCTATCCGGTTTTCTGCAGTTATGTGGAAACATCACTGCTTCTCACAGTCAACGCTGCAGCCGCCGAGTCGCTACCCCCGTAATCAAAAAAACAAAGGGCATTTCCTGTTTAAGCTTCTTGTCTTTCGTTTTCGCGGTATACTTCAAGGGCGGCCTGTACAGCTTGACCAACCTTGATGTCTGCCTTATGCCAAAGCAGAACGGCTTCCAATGCGCCTAATACATGCAAAATATTCTTCTGCCGGCAACTGTATCCCATAGTGCCTATCCGCCAGATCTTTCCTTTCAAAGGACCAAAGGAGCTGGCAATTTCAATCTCAAAATCTTTCAGCATCATACTTCGAACGGCTTCGCCATCTATTCCTGCCGGTATTTTGATCGCCGTCACCACAGGCAATTTATTTTCGGCATCGCCATAGAGTTCAAGGCCCATAGCTTTTAACCCAGCCATAAGGGCTGATTCGTGCAGCTTATGCCGGCTAAACCGTTGTTCAAGACCTTCTTCAAGCACGATCCTAAGCCCTTCCCTTAGGGCATAGAGCATTGAAGTGGCTTCAGTATGATGGTTCAATCTGACCGGGCTCCAATAATCCATCAATTGGCTAAGATCAAAATAATTCGTACGAATCATGCGGGAAAAGGTCTTATTTTGCATACTGGCATCGGCCAGCCCTCGTTCTACTTTCTTCCGCTCTAAGAGCAGTTTTTCCACTCTGGAGTTAAAGGTGATTGGCGCCATTCCGGAAGGTACGGACAAACACTTTTGCGTGCCGCCGATCGCCGCGTCAATTTTCCATTCATCCACTTTTACCGGTGTGCCGCCAATGGTCGCTACGACATCCACCACAAAGAGAATATCTAACGCTCTGCAGGCTTCGCCGATTTCCTTAAGTGGCTGCATGCAGCCCGATGAAGTTTCGCCATGAACCATCGCAACGATTTTAGGTTTCACTTCTTTAATTTTATCAATAACGGTCTGTTGGGCAAAGATTTCGCCCCAGCCCGTTTCCAGGGTGACCACTTCCGCTCCATAGCGTTGCGAAATCTCCACCAGCAGATGTCCGAACCGTCCATATATGGGAACCAACACCACGTCACCCGGCTCAATGATACTGGCCAACACGGCCTCAATACCCGCCCGGGAAGTGCCGTCAATCGGAAACGCCCATCGATTCTCAGTTTGGAATACTTTGCGCAGCATTTCCATTGTTTCATTCATTATATTCGTAAACTCCGGATCAAATTGGCCGACAATGGGCGTGCACATCGCACGGAGAACCCGCGGCTCAGCCTCGACAGGTCCTGGAGTCATAATCGTTCGCAAGGTAGTATTAAGATCTTTATACATAATTGCATCCCTCTCATTCTTTATTATAGATGTCCTAAAAACCTATGCTCTTCGAACATAGGTTTTCGCCTACTTAAGATTATTAACTATGAAGGCAGTCAGCGCATATGCCTTTCCGGATTTTTAAGAATGGAAAAACGCCCGACCAATCATCAAATTTGCGGTTCACCCACAGAGTTTATCCCTGCAAACTTTCTTCCAGTCAAGCATTGCAATACCATCTCACAATAAAAATTATACGTTATTTTTTGATCGTAGTCATCCGGTACTCTAGATAAAAATAAATGTTATTTTTATCCCTTCGGTATAAAAAAAGGCTCCATCCATCGAATTTTCCGCTTGTTTTCTTCCCAATTACCGCAATGCGTCCGTTATTGAAACGGCCGGCTAAGCCGGCCGTTTGCCTGGTCATTCGGAACAGATTATCGTTCCTTGATTTTGGGTAACAGCATTGTATGCATTGTCCAGAGAAGTGATAATCGCTTCCCTGCCTGATCCGGCCTGGACAAACTTGATGGCCGCTTCCACTTTCGGCAACATGGACCCTGGAGCAAAGTGCCCTTCAGAGATATAACGCTCGGCTTCCGCTACCGTGATGCGTTCCAGCCACTTTTGATCCGGTTTGCCAAAGTTGATGGCGACACGGGGCACCGCCGTCAGAACGATGAAGGTATCCGCACATATGACGTCGGCCAGTTTTGCGGCGGCCTTATCCTTGTCAATCACCGCATCCACACTGTGCAACAACCCATTTTCGCGATATACGGGGATGCCTCCTCCGCCGCAGGCGATCACCACATCCCCATTTTCCATGAGACAACGTATGGTTCCTTTTTCCTTGATGTCTACCGGCTCCGGGGAAGGAACCACCCGCCGGAAACCCCGCCCGGAGTCTTCAATAAAGGAATAACCTCTTTCCGCCTTTATCTCCTGGGCCGCTTCTTCTGAATAAAACAGACCGACAGGTTTCGTCGGATTCTGGAAAGCCGGGTCATGGCGATCGACAATGACCTGGGTGATGGCGGTCGATACATGAGTCGTCATGCCTTGTTTTAAGAAGGTATTCTGCAGGGCGTTCTGCAGATGAAAACCAATATAGCCCTGGCTCATGGCACAACACTCAGCGAAAGGCATCGCAGCTACTTTTGAATTCTGCTTGTAAGCGAGTTCAAAGGCTAAGTTGATCATACCGACCTGCGGTCCGTTGCCATGGACGATAACAACTTTATAGCCGTCCTTGACCAAGTTTACGATATGACCGGCCGCCACCAAGACGGCTTCCTTCTGTTCCTCAGGGGTATTGCCAAGCGCATTTCCACCTAGAGCGATAACTAACTGTTTATCCAAGTCAATCCCCCTCTTTCTCATTTTATCTCGT
>JAGFXW010000319.1 GCA_017861495.1 Bacillota bacterium | reverse complement strand
GCCAGCGGATAATCCCGTTCTATTTCTTTGTTGCCGTACTCGGCAATTTTCTCCAGCAGCTTCGCTTGTATGATAAAAAGTCGGTTCGTAATCATGTTTCTCACCATTCTCCTCTGTAAAATTAATATGGTGCTTCGGATTGTTCTTTGACGAGCCAAATTCCGGCTAATATCATCACAATTCCGGTGATAGTATTCCAATGGAGTGGTTCTTTCAGCAGTATCACGCCTGCCAATACGCCAACAATCGGGATCACCAGCACAGAAATAGCTGCCTTGCCAGCCTCAGTGTTTGACAAAATATAGTTCCAAAGAAAAAACGCCAATGCGGATGCAAGAACACCATTATACAATAAATATCCGGCTGCCAGCCAGTTCCACTGGACAGCTCCCTGGTCAAAGATTAGGCAGTAAACAGACAACACGAGTGCGCCCGCAGCCATTTGCCAGGTCGTATATTGTAAAATGTCGCAATGTTGCAATTTCAATTTGACAAGAATACTGGAAAAAGCAATTTGACAAGAATACTGGAAAAAGCCCAGGCAACCGCCCCCGCAAGTGTCAATAGGATCGCCCACCAAACACCGCCGCTGCTGATGTTCAGTAAAACCCCCAATCCGGCCATCCCCATGGCAACCCCAGTCATCTTACGCTTCGTCAATTTTTCATTCAACGAAAAATGGGCCATAATGGCCACCCACAACGGCATGCTGTAAGACAAAACCGAAGAAAAACCGGCCGTTAAAAACTGCATCCCGACTTGGACTGCCGCATTGGAAAAAGCAGTTTGTAAAATACCGCCGATAATAATCCATTTCCAATCCTGGCGTCTCGGTAACGGTATTTTCATAAAATAGGCAGCAATCAGCAATACCGCCGAACCTAAAAGGAAACGATACGTTGCAAACAAGATGGGTGGAAAAAACAGGTTGGCTTGTTTCATTACCACCCAATTAAGCCCCCAAACCATACATAATATTGCCAGTGCTTTATTCATAACGACTCCTTAGTAAACAACTGTAAATCTATTTTGTCATTTTCTGAAACATTGTACAGTTGACGACTTACGGCAGGTTTCCATTGTATAAGTTTACTACCCATGCCGAAAATTGTCCAACAAAAACACCCCCAACCGTTACGCTTACGGTGCCGAACAGCGGAGTGGTTATAATCTCTATATTACTTTGAGCAATACTATTTCTACAACTTCCATAGGCGCCATCCCTTGCAAAAAAATAGTTTTAGCCGCATAATAGAATGTAAGTACGTGAAAATAATAACATAGTAAGATTGTTTCGCTTTTTCATAAATAGGAATAGCAATATTAAATCAGAACTAATCTGAATAAAATGACAGCCCGTTTGCGAAAAGGATATCGGAAAGGAAGTCTCTCATGGACATTTTGCAATTTGACAAAGTACATTGTAAAAACTGTTACAAATGCGTCCGGCATTGCCCCGTCAAAGCAATTGAAGTGAAAAACCACCGCGCGCAAATCAGGCCGGAGGAGTGCATTTTGTGCGGCGAGTGTACGATCATTTGCCCCCAAAAAACAAAGGGGGCTATCAGCGAGGTTGGTCAGTTAAAAGAAGCTTTGTTAGCCGGCAACAAGGTGGTTGCCAGCGTTGCCCCCTCCTGCTTTGCCTATTTTTCCACCTCGTTCGCCACACTAAAAACGGCATTGTCTGCGTTACATTTCACGGATGCCTGCGAAACAGCCGAAGGGGCCTACCTGGTGAAATCAGAATATGAAAAACTAATTGCGGAAAATCCCTCGCAAGTATGGATTTCTTCCTGCTGCACCTCGGTCAACCTGCTCATCAACACCTACTATCCAGCGGCATTACCTCATCTTGTCCCTGTTTTAACGCCGATTCAGGCGCATGCAAACCTGTTAAAAGAACGATACTCAGATGCACTGGTTGCCTTTATTACTCCCTGTGTGGCAAAGAAAGAGGAACGCTACAACATCCGGTCCCAGGTGGACTTCGTTATCTCCTTTGAAGAATTGGAGACGATGCTGCAAGACGCCGGCATTGGACTGCAGGAAAACGACGTTGAAGCCAGCCAACACTATTTGTCACGCAAATTTCCCATGGACGGCGGAATCGTTTCCACACTGGCCAAAAATCCTTCGTGCAGCTATGTATCCGTCAGCGGGTACCAAGCCTGTGTAGAGGCCATCCGGGATATCCAAGCTGGAAAAATCTCCTCCTGTTTTGTGGAAATGAGCCTCTGCGAAGGCAGTTGCATCGGCGGACCCTCCTTCCGAAAAAAAGAGGTTTCTCTCTTACATTCTGCCTTGCAAATCAAAAAACAATCCGCCATAACGGACTATTCGGAAGACTATAACATCCGTTATGAACCTTCGTTAGCCCGCCGTTTCCCAAAACCGGCGAATAGCGCGCACCACCCCCCCGCCAATGACCAGATTCATGCTGTCCTACGCAAGATGGGTAAACTTTCACCGGAAGACGAATTGAACTGCGGCATGTGCGGCTATCATTCCTGCCGGGAAAAAGCGACGGCCATATTGACGGGCAAGGCCGAAATCAATATGTGCCTGCCGTTTATGCATGAACGGGCTGAGTCGTTTTCCAATCAAATTATCAATATCACGCCTAATGCGATCCTGTCTGTGGACATGGACCTAAAAGTCCAGCAAATCAACCAGGCCGCCTGTGACATTTTCCGGTTGGCGCCGGAAGACGTTTTGAAGCAGCCCGTTTCCCGAATTCTCGATGAGTTCAATTTCGTGGATATGATCATGCAGGGCAAGGAGAAAATGGAAAAAACGGCGTTTCTGCCCGAATATAATGCGTACCTGCATCAAATATTTCTCTATGATCAGGAAAGCAGTATGGTCGTCTGCATCATGAAGAACATTTCCAAAGACCGTCAGAAAAAGAACCTATCCATGAAGAAAAAAGTGCAAGCGGCGGCCCTGGCGGACGAAATTGTCGACAAACAGCTGCGCATTGTCCATGAAATTGCCTCTCTGCTGGGAGAAACTGCCGCCGAAACGCAAATTGCCGTTCATGACCTGAAAGACACAATCATGATGGATGATGAGGAATAAAAGGATGTTTGATACTAATTTTCAATTTATGGAAACCGGCTGGGCCAGCGTAAATAAGCATGATGAAAAATTGTGCGGCGACTTTTTCAAAGTCTTTGAAAACAACGACAAAAGAGTATTTGTCTTATCCGACGGGCTAGGCAGCGGCGTCAAGGCGAATATTCTGTCCACACTCACAACGACCATCCTGGGAACCATGCTGTCACGAGGCATCCCGCTGGATGAGTGCATAAACACGGTGGCTACAACATTGCCCGTTTGCCGGACGCGCCGGTTAGCCTACTCCACTTTTACCGTTTTACAAATT
>JAGFXW010000318.1 GCA_017861495.1 Bacillota bacterium | reverse complement strand
TTTTTTATAAAGTGTAGACTTGCCCATTCCCAATAAATCAGCAGCAAGCGGCAAATTATTGTCACATCTTGACAGCGCATTTTTTATTGCCAGCGCTTCAGCATCCTTTAAGCAAAATATCTCTGTATTAGTGGCAGGGAGACTCGGATTAGACTGCAGGACGGCAATCATTTCATCCGGCAAATGTTCGGGATTAATCACATTGTGTTCCGCCAAATTCACCGTACGGATCATCGCATTTTCAAGTTGCCTGACATTGCCGGGCCAATTATATTCGATGATTTTCTTTTGCGCAGCCTGGCTGATCGTCGGCGGAACAAACCCCATTTTCCGGCAATAATTATCGACAAAATATTTACAAAGCAAAAGTATGTCACTCCCCCGTTTTCGCAACGGCGGCAATGATATTTTTAAAATGGAGAGACGATAGTACAAATCGGCGCGAAACCGCTTTTCAGCAATCATTTTATGCAAGTCCTGGTTCGTCGCCGCAATAACATGAAAATCGACGTTTGTATAACAATGCCCGCCCAACCGCATCACCTGCTTATCTTCCAGGACTCGCAGCAATACCGCCTGGATTTCAAAAGGCATATCACCGATTTCATCTAAAAAAAGTGTTCCGCCATTAGCAAGTTCAATTTTCCCCGGCCGGCCTTTTCGTTCTGCGCCGGTAAAGGCGCCACCCTCATAACCAAACAATTCGCTTTCAATCAGATTGCGCGGAATAGCGGCGCAATTGATGGCGATGAATGGTTTATTCGGTCGGCGTTCGTTATGGATAGCCTGGGCAAATAACTCCTTGCCGGTACCGCTTTCTCCGAACAACAGAATATTTTCCGAAGCATCGGCAAATTTTTTTCCCATCAATTTTGCCTTAAGAATAGGTTCACTGTCGCCAATGATATCATCAAATTTAAACTTCGCGTTCGCGCCAACCCGCGTATTCACCAAGGCATTGATCTTGCCAATTGGCGAAAGACGAAGTATCAGCCCCATTATTTTCGTATCTTCTTCCGAAACGGGTTTCAGCGATAGCATAACAGGATATCCATTCATCGTTGTTTCTAAAAAGTCAACGGGTTTTTCGCTTGCCAACGCGTTTAAAACAGCCGGTTGGTCATGAAAAAAAGAGGTTATATTTTTGTCGATAACATGGTTGGGATTTAACTGCAGCAGTTTGGCAGCCTCTCGATTAATATGTTTAATGGTTCCGTCAGGATTGACCGATATAATTCCTTCATCAATAAATTCCAACGTAGTATTTAAAGTGCTGTTAGTCACCTTCAGCGTGTTGTTGCGGTGAATTAACTGCAACTGCGTCTCAATCGTCTGTCCCATCGATAAGACCCAACCTAACGTGTGGGAACGCAAATTACGAATTTCGTCTTCGCCCGGATGTTTTTTCCATATTTTCACCAATACCAATCCGCCTAAGACTTCCCCATTCTCCGACAAAATTGGACAAGCTGAACTTATATTATTTTCAAATAATAGGCAGTAATTTTCCGGGCCAATAAGCTGCACCGGCCTTTTTAGGTTAATGCTCAACGAATGGGCGGTCGTCCCAATCGTTTTTTCACTGCCATAAGCGCCCACATGAGCCTGATAGCCTTTAAAAACCTCAACAGCGGTTTCATCTCCGCTGTGATACAATACAGTCCCATCACTGCTATGTAAAGAAAACATGTAGCCGGATATTTTTAACAAAGGTTGGAAAGTATTCACCAGCGGAACAGCGATTTTAATAAGCAATTTATCTTGCTCGCTGGGCACTTTAATTGTTTTCGGAATTAATTTCATATTTGCATCCACGCCGAAATTTCTGGACCGTATCCACGATTCGGCGACTTCGGGAATCATACAGAACGAGCGTCTAGGGTCTTCATCATGCAAAAGAAACCTGCGTTTGCACTCAATAACTTCCTGCCATCTAGCCACGAAAGTATCTTGATCATCAAAAAAGAAAATATTTTCCGTATGAGTCAAATCCACGTAAAAATTCCTCCCGAGCCAACGTAAAATGGGCCAATTAAAACAATATTTCGAATATATATTTCTATAGTAGCACGCCGCTTCCCGGAGCACAACAACCAACCTTTTCTGACGGCCTTCCAATTACCATCATTGATTGGATTTTTCCTGCTAAACCAACCAAAATATCAGCTGATTCTCTAAAACAGAATAAAGGCATCTATTCTACAATAGATTCTCAAATCTAGAGGCCGTTCCACCCTGTTGAAAAACACGGATTACTGTCCAGCCTTAATTTCCGCACAAAAGTCGCGTCCTCCAATTGATTTCTAAACGTGGCATATTTATTGCATAAAAATACAGCAAGCGCGCTACCAATCATATGAAGGAGGCCTGGTTCGGCAAAACTGATTTTCGTTAAAAATACGAGAACAAAAAGGAAGGATGCCAACATGTCAACAAACAACCACGGCGCAGGTATTAAAACCTATCTCAAAGGATTAGGATTTGAGGGTTTTGCAATCGGGTCCAATACAGCCGAAGTAGATGTTAAAGACGGTAAAATATTGCGCATTCGGCCCCTGAATTTTACAAAAGAATACAAACCGGAAGAATTCAATCCATGGCAAATCAGAGCACGCGGCAAAGTATTTAAAGCCAGTATGAAATCCCTGCTTCCGCCGTTCAGCCTCGTGTATAAAAAAAGAGCTTACTCGCCAAACCGGGTCCTTTATCCTCTGAAACGCATCGATTGGGATCCGAACGGCGATCGCAATACGCAAAACCGGGGCAAAAGCAAATTTGTACGGATCAGTTGGGACGAAGCAACCGACCTGATTGCCAGCGAATTAAAACGCCAGTATAAAGAGTACGGTAATTATTCGATCCTCGCCCAGGGCGA
>JAGFXW010000013.1 GCA_017861495.1 Bacillota bacterium | reverse complement strand
GGCGTTTTAGTATACGGTATTCCGGAATTCCGTCTGCCGAAAAACATTGTTGCCGCAGAAGTAGAATATATCAAAAATTTAGGTGTTGAGTTTGTGTCGAACGTAGTCGTCGGCAAAACCATCACCGTCGACGAATTGTTTGAGCAAGGGTACAAGGCGGTATTCGTCGGTTCCGGCGCAGGCAGCCCTCAATTCTTGCGGATCCAGGGTGAAAATTTGAACGGTGTTTATTCCGCCAATGAATTTTTGACCCGTACGAACCTCATGAAAGCGTATGATTTTCCGAACCAGCATACGCCAATTGGCATAGGCAAACAGGTGGCTGTCGTTGGTGGCGGCAACGTTGCGATGGATTCTGCGCGTACTGCTTTGCGTCTCGGGGCCGATAAAGTTTATCTGGTATACCGTCGGTCAGAAAAAGAGATGCCCGCACGCCATGAAGAAGTGGAGCATGCCAAAGAAGAGGGAATTGATTTCAATGTCCTGACGAACCCGGTTAAAGTAATCGGCAATGCAGACGGCTGGGTTGCCGGTTTAGAGTGCGTAAAAATGGAACTAGGCGAACCGGATGCTTCGGGCCGCCGTTCACCGGTAGAAGTGAAAGGCTCGAATTTCGTGCTGCCGGTAGAAACTGTAGTTATTGCAATCGGCAATACGCCGAACCCGTTGATCCCCCATACGACGCCGGGCTTGGAAATCGGCCGTAAGGGAACGATTAATACCGATGAGGAAGGCAAGACGGCCCGGGAAGGCGTTTATGCCGGCGGCGATATCGTAACAGGAGCAGCAACGGTTATCAGTGCGATGGGAGCCGGAAAGCGGGCGGCCAAAGCAATTCATGAATACCTGAGCAACCTCTAAGCGAACTGCGCAAAAATTAGTCAGTTGCATGAAAAAATGCACACTATGCGCAGCTATATTTGGACCTTGTGATTGCGTTTTTGCAAAAATGTAGTAGTGCAGTGTAAGAAAAACCTGAGTTTATTCATCGTTAGATGGTAGACTCAGGTTTCTTTTTTTGCTGGCATATGATTTGCATTATTTATTTCGCGTAATCATTATTGCGGGAAAATAGGTATAAGGAGGTGCCTTTGCGTAAGCTGTAGTGAAAAAATGCACAATAAAGAATAAGGAGAGTGAATTATTGTATGGCTGATCAACGTCAACCAAAACAAGAAGAAGCCGGCGTAATGGCGCGGACCGGAATGGCGCTGGCTGACTGGAGTGAACGCTGGTTTCCTGATGCCTACGTTTTTGCGTTAATCGCAGTGGCAGTAGTATGCGCAGCCGCATTGGCGCTGGGGCGGACTCCCAACCAGGTCGCTATCGACTTTGGTAAAGGGTTTTGGGGCTTAATCCCCTTTACTATGCAAATGGCCTTTATCGTTATCGGCGGTTATGTCGTGGCAGTTGCCCCCCCGGTAAAACGATTGATTGTGTCAATGGCTGCTTTCCCCAAAACACCGAAGGTCGCCGTAGCGTATATCGGTTTTGTGTCTATCGTTGCTTCGCTGATTAGCTGGGGCTTTGGTCTTATTTTTGCCGGATCATTGATGAAAGAAGTTCTCAAGCGTGTTCCCGGAGTAGACTATCGGGCAATTGGCGCCGCTGCGTATTTGGGTTTAGGCAGTGTTTGGGCGCTGGGTTTCTCGTCCTCAGCCGCGTTGCTAATGGCGACGAAAGCTTCTATCCCTGCTTCTCTGTATAAGATTAGTGGTGAAATACCGCTGAGTTTAACTCTTTTCACCTGGCAAAACCTCGTTATGATTGTTGTTGTTTCCGTCGTTGCCATTTGGATTTGTTACGCTTCGACGCCGAACGCCGATAAAGCAAAAACGGCTCAAATGGCCGGAATTCAATTTGCGGACGAACAAGAGGATTTGGGCAAACCGAAAGTTCCCGGCGAATATTTGGAATACAGCCCGATCCTTACGATTATTATTTGTTTATTGGGTTTTGGTTACTTGGTTTTCCTGTTCACAACCAAAGGCGCGATGTCTATGCTTGACCTCAATACGTATAACTTTATGTTCCTCATCGTGGGGATGCTGCTGCACTGGACTCCGAAAGGCTTCCTGAAAGCGGCAGGCAAGTCTGTTCCGATGACGGGCGGCGTTCTCCTCCAATTCCCTTTGTATGCCGGTATTTTTGGTGTATTAATGGCATCCGGTTTAAATGATTTATTGGCAAAATTCTTCGTTTCCGTATCAACACAAGGTTCTTTGCCGGTTGTTGTTGGTGCTTACTCGGCGATTATGGGCCTGTTCCTGCCGTCCGGCGGCGGCAAATGGGTTGTAGAAGCTCCGTATGTATTGGAAGCCGCTAACCAATTGAAAGTGAATCTGGCCTGGATGGTTCAGGTATACAATGCTGCTGAAGCATTGCCGAACTTTATTAATCCGTTCTGGATGCTGCCGCTTCTTGGCCTTTCGGGAATGAAAGCGCGGGATTTGGCGGGGTTCTCTGTTTTGCAGCTCATTTTCTTGACCCCGACCGTATTGATTTTGCTGTACTTCTTGTCAAAAACGATGCCTTATGTTGCGCCGATGATTAATTAAGTTGAGAGTAAGATGGTGCGAATTGCTGGGATTTATGATCCTGCGGATGGCTTGCAAAGTTGGCTAAAACAATTTTGCAGGCTTTTCGCTCCAAATGTGGAATAAACCATAATATACGAATCAGAACGGGAGTGATTTTTAACATGCAAATGGAAGAAATTAAAAATATTTGTAACCTGGGTACCGGTACCATGGGTTTCGGCACAGCGTTGATGTTTGCAATGGCCGGGTATAATGTACGGATGTTTGGCCGCTCGGAAAGCAGCATTGAACGCGGTTTCAAAGGGATCAAAGCCGGGTTGGAAACGTATCAACAGCATGGTTTGGTCGATCCGAAAGACATTGATTCCATTTTGGCTCGGATCAAAGGTGTAACCACTTTGGAAGAGGCGGCAGTGGATGCTGATTTCGTTATCGAATCGGTGGCCGAAGATTTGGCCATAAAACAAGATCTTTTTGCAAAAATGGAAACACTTTGCAAGCCGGAAACGATTTTTGCGACAAATACCTCTGGCTTAAGTCCGACGGCTGTTGCGGAAAAACTGGCGAAAAAAGACCGCTTTGTCGTTGCGCATTTTTGGAATCCGCCGCACCTCGTGCCGCTGGTAGAAGTGGTGCCGGGAAAACATACCGCGCAGGAAACGGTTGACACTACTTGGAAATTAATGGAAAAAATTGGCAAAAAACCAGTTGCTTTGTTAAAAGAAGCGCTCGGGTTTATTGGCAACCGGTTGCAATTTGCGTTGCTGCGGGAAGCTTTGTATATTGTGGAGAACGGGATTGCCACGAAAGAGGCGGTCGATACGACCATGAAGTACAGTCTTGGACGCCGGCTGTCAACCAGCGGTCCAATCGAAAGCGCTGATTTAGGCGGGTTGGATGTTTTCTACAATATTTCTTCGTATTTGAACAAAGATTTGTGCGACAGCCACGGAGTATCGCCGTTGTTGAGCAAACCGGCGGCAAAAGGGAACCTTGGCGCGAAAACCGGCACGGGGATGTATGACTGGGAACCGGAACAATTGGCTAAAATCAAACGGACTCGCGAAGATGTCCTTTTGGAGTGGCTGCAGAAAGACAAGAAGATGACCTTTTAAGAAAATTGGCGGTTCTTTACAGGTGGAGAGCCGCCAATTTTACAATCGAATTATTCTGTATTTTTAAAAAATATAAAATAATTCGATTGTAATTAATTTTCTCACATCGTACACATTTCCTGAATTATCCAGATATTAATTGTGAAAAATAAGACAACCGGAGTTGTCGAGTGCAAAAAAAGTGTCTGACTATAATCCAAAAGTGTCGGAAATATCGTTTGGTTGTCGGATAAGACATGTCTTAAACAGGAAAAAATCAAGAGAATATAACTAAAATCAGCCTTCTTGTATTGGCACTGAATGTGCATAAGAAAAAGATGAACAGAAAAATGCCATACGTTAGTGCATGAACTTGCCGGTTGCTAAATCAAAAATAATAGACATTTTTGAGGGGGAAAAAGAATGGCAAAATTTATCACCGCGGCGGAGGCCGCCAAATTGATCAAGGATGGAGACACAATAGGAACAAGCGGTTTTGTTGGAAATGGACATCCGGAAGCGTTGACCGCAGCGATTGAAGAACGGTTTAAAAATGAAGATTCGCCTCGTAACCTGACGCTGATTTATTGTGCGGGGCAAGGCGACGGCAAGGAAAAAGGCATGAACCATTTTGGCTATGCGGGATTGACGAAACGGGTCATCGGCGGCCATTGGAATTTTGCCCCGAAACTCGGCAACCTTGCTCACGAGAACATCATCGAAGCGTACAATTTCCCCCAAGGGACACTGTCGGAGTGGTTTCGTGAGGTTGCGGGCCATCGGCCGGGCGTCATAACCAAAGTCGGTCTGAATACGTTTGTGGATCCGCGGTTAGAGGGCGGAAGAATCGGAAACGCAGCAAAGGAAGACTTGGTGGAAGTAGTTGAATTAGGCGGCGAAGAATGGCTATGGTATAAGGCATTTCCGGTTACGGTAGCATTGATCCGGGGAACCAGCGCCGATGAAAAAGGCAACATTTCCTGTGAGAAAGAAGCAATTACCGGGGAGATTTTATCGATTGCGCAGGCCGCTAAAAATTCCGGCGGGATTGTTATTGTTCAGGTCGAACGAATTGTTGCCAATGGTTCGTTGAAACCGATGAGCGTGCAGGTGCCGGGACTGATCGTTGACTATGTCGTTGTCGCTCCGCCCGAATTGCACATGCAGACTTTTGCGGAACAGTACAATCCGGCGTATTCCGGCGAAACCCGCGTACCTGTCAGCGCGATACCGTCGATGCCGTTGAGCGAGCGGAAAGTCATTGCCCGCCGGGCTGCCATGGAACTGATCCCGAATGCAGCGGTAAACTTGGGGATCGGTGTGCCGGAGGGCGTTGCCATGGTTGCCAATGAGGAAGGCGTAGGCCATTTGATGACGCTTACGGTTGAGGCCGGCCCGATTGGCGGCATCCCTGCCGGCGGATTAAGTTTTGGCGCTTCGACGAACGCGGAAGCGATCCTGGATCAACCGTACCAGTTCGATTTTTATGACGGCGGCGGAGTCGATATCGCGTTCCTGGGTTTGGCCGAAACAGACCAGGCCGGGAATATTAACGTGAGCAAATTTAAGGGCCGTGTTGCCGGCTGCGGTGGTTTCATCAATATTACGCAGAATTCCAAAAAAGTTGTGTTCTGCGGCACCTTTACCGCCGGCGGTTTGAAGGTGGAAGTGAAAGACGGAAAATTGAATATTTTGCAGGAAGGCAAAGTGAAAAAGTTCCTGAAGCACGTGGAACAAATTACCTTCAGCGGCGACTATGCCCGCAAGGTCAACCAGCCGGTCCTGTACATTACCGAACGCGCCGTGTTTAAGCTGACGCAAAAAGGAATGGTTTTGACCGAGATTGCGCCGGGCGTTGACTTGGAAAAAGATGTGTTGGCGTTCATTGAGTTTCCGGTGATCGTTGCTCCGGACTTAAAATTAATGGATGCCAGACTGTTCCGTGATGAACCAATGGGCTTGAAGATTTAATAAAGCATCTTTCATCAGGCCGATAGACTAAAAAGCTAGACGAATTGATTTCTGTTTACGAAAACGGCGATGGCTTTTGTCGTCAAATACCGGAAACGGGAAAGTTTATCGCCGTTTCTCAATATTAATGAGGGTGGTGTATGTATGAGTGAAGTAGTGATAGTGAGTGCAGTGAGAACCGCGGTAGGAAGTTTTAATGGTGGTTTAAGTTCGTTATCCGCTCCGGAACTGGGAAGTATTGTTGTCCAGGAAGCGATAAAACGGGCCGGTATTTCCAATGATGATGTGAATGAAGTAATTTTAGGGAATGTTTTGCAGGCTGGATTAGGACAAAACCCTGCCCGCCAGGCGTCTGTAAAAGCGGGCTTGCCGGTGGAAATTCCTTCCCTGACGATCAACAAGGTGTGCGGATCTGGTCTGAAAGCGGTTGCCATGGCCGCCCAGGCTATCAAAGCCGGCGACGCCGACGTGGTAGTTGCGGGTGGAATGGAAAGCATGACCAATGCTCCCTATGTTTTGGAAAGCAAAGCCCGCTGGGGGTATCGCATGGGCAATGCCAAGGTTGTCGATGTGATGATCCAGGATGGCTTATGGTGCGCGTTTAATGATTACCATATGGGGATCACTGCGGAAAACGTAGCAGCGCAATACGGAATTACCCGCGAGCAGCAGGACAAAGAGGCGGCCGAGTCGCAAAACAAAGCGATTGCGGCTATCGACAGCGGCGCGTTTAAAAAAGAAATTGTGCCGGTAATCATCAAAGGGAAAAAAGGCGATACGGTATTCGATACCGATGAATATCCACGGCGCGGCACGACGCCTGAAACGCTAAGCTGTCTGAAACCTGCCTTCAAAAAAGACGGGACGGTTACGGCCGGCAATGCTTCAGGGATTAACGATGGCGCAGCGGCATTTGTCATTATGTCGGCCGAGAAGGCCAAAGAATTAGGCGTGAAACCGATCGCCAGAATTGTTTCTTATGCGTCGGCAGGCGTTGAGCCCAGCATCATGGGTACCGGGCCGATCCCTGCCACTCGGAAAGCGTTGGCTAAAGCGGGGATGAAGGTTGAAGATTTGGATTTGATAGAAGCCAATGAAGCGTTTATGGCGCAATTCTTGGCGGTAGGCAAGGAATTGAATTTCCCGATGGACAAGGTGAATGTCAATGGCGGCGCAACCGCAATCGGCCACCCGATTGGCGCCAGCGGCGCACGGATTTTAGTAACGTTGCTGCATGCTTTAGAGGCGAGAAATGGCAAACACGGGCTGGCGACTTTGTGCATCGGTGGCGGACAAGGAATTGCCATGGTGGTTGAACGGATCTAAACATTGATTCAATGTAGTTTGTTGTGTATGTTGCGGCCTGTTACTGTTGCTGTATAAGCAGGCAGGCTGTTAACAATAAGAGCGAGAGGGAGGGCTTTATTAATGGCTATTCAACGGGTATTGATTATTGGGGCAGGTCAAATGGGGAGCGGCATCGCCCAGGTTATGGCGCAGGGCGGTTTGGAAGTGGTGGTCCGCGATATCAAAGATGAGTTTGTCCAACGCGGAATTACTGGAATTTCCAAAAACCTTAATAAAATGGTTGAAAAGGGGAAAATGACACAAGAATCCCGGGATGAAATTATGCAACGGATTTCCGGCGTTGTTGAATTAGATGAGAAATCTTGCGACGTCGATTTAGTTGTTGAGGCTGCCGTCGAAAATATTGAGTTGAAAAAGGGGATTTTTGAAACTCTTTGTAAATTATGCCCGCCGAAAACCATTTTAGCGAGTAATACCTCTTCGTTGCCGATTACGGTACTAGGGTCGTTTACGAGACGTCCGGCGCAAGTCATCGGCATGCATTTCTTTAATCCGGCGCCGGTAATGAAATTGGTTGAAGTCATTAAAGGATTGGCAACAAGCTCGGAAACGTTCGCCACAATTAAAGCGTTGGCGGAAGCGTTAGGCAAAACCCCGGTTGAAGTAAACGATTCTCCCGGTTTTGTCGGCAACAGGATCATGATCCCTATGATTAATGAAGCAATTTACACTTTGGCTGAAGGGGTTGCCAATGCGGAGGATATTGACAATGTAGCCAAACTTGGTTTTAATCATCCAATGGGGCCGTTGGCTTTATCGGATTTGATCGGCAACGATACGATCCTGTATATTATGGAAGTTCTGTTCAATGGTTTTGGCGATCCGAAATACCGTCCATGCCCGTTGTTGAAAAAAATGGTACAGGCCGGATATTTAGGGCGCAAGACGGGTAAAGGATTTTACGATTACAATTAACAATCTATGTTCGGCATGAAAAAATGCCCGGATCTTTGCAAAGATCCGGGCATTTTTTTACCCTCTTTACGCATGGATGTTTCGGTGGAATAAACATCTGTAGTTAATTTTATCGAAGCGTTTGGCGAAAAAAGCTTTCTTTTTCCATGGGTTTGTGATATTTTATTTCTATGAATAATGCGTGAAAAACATATTTTATTTATGATCCGTAATTAATAACAGAGAGGAATGGGAATGCCATTCATGAAAAAATCATTTTTTACATCCCTCCATTTCCAGGTATTTGTTGCGATTATTGTTGGTGTAGCATTAGGCCACTATTATCCGTCTGTCGGCGAAAGTATGCGGCCGCTGGGGGATGCGTTCATTAAGCTGATCAAAATGATCATTGGCCCGATTATTTTTTGTACGATTGTTACCGGTATTGCCGGCATGGATGATATGAAAAAAGTCGGCCGTGTCGGGGCGAAAGCATTGATCTATTTTGAGGTCATTACTACGCTGGCTTTGATTATGGGCTTGGTGGCTGTGAAAATTTTCCAGCCTGGCGTGGGGATGAATGTCGATGTATCGGCATTGGATACCAAGATGATTTCTGCGTATACAACCGCAGCCAAATCCCAAAGCACGCTGGATTTTTTTATGAATATCATTCCGTCGACGGTAATCGATGCATTTGCCAAGGGGGATATTTTGCAGGTACTGTTGTTTTCCCTGCTGTTCGGCGCGGCTTTGTCGATGATGGGCAAAAAGGGGCGAAATGTCTATTTGCTGATCAGCGACGTCTCGCATGCGTTCTTTAAGATTGTCGATATTATCATGAAAGTGGCGCCGCTGGGTGTATTTGGCGCGATGGCCTTTACCATCGGGAAATACGGCATTGCGTCGCTGGGGCCATTGGGCAAGCTGCTGGGCGTGTTTTATATTACCTGTATCATTTTCATTTTTATTGTAATGGGCCCGGTTGCAAAGTGGGCCGGTTTCAGCTTGCTGAAGTTTATTGCCTACATTAAAGAAGAACTGCTGATTGTGTTGGGAACGTCTTCCTCGGAGAGCGTATTGCCCCGCATGATCGATAAAATGGAACGGCTGGGGTGTTCCAAACCGGTTGTTGGGCTTGTTATCCCTACCGGCTATTCGTTTAATCTGGACGGAACTTCGATTTATTTAACCATGTCAGCCATTTTTTTGGCGCAAGCGACGAATATCGAACTGACCTTGGTGCAGGAGCTGACGATTATTGCTGTCCTGCTGCTGACATCGAAAGGGGCTTCTGGTGTGACCGGCAGCGGATTTATTGTGTTGGCGGCGACCTTGTCCGTGATACCTGGAATTCCAGTCGCTGCATTGGCGGTGATTTTCGGGATTGACCGGTTCATGTCAACCGGCCGGGCGCTGACCAATCTGGTCGGCAACGGCGTTGCTACGGTTGTTGTTTCCAAATGGGAAAAAGAACTGGATATGGAGCAATTGCACAAAACCCTTGGCAATGGGCCGGACAATCTTGCAGTTAGTCCATCGAACAAAGAAATGATGCGGTAAAGGGCATAATGATATGAGCGAAACGCTTCCGGCCCCTCAGTGGAACGGAGGTGTTTCCTTGCTCCGTCAGAGAGTATAAAGTACATCTGATGGACATAAGCGCAACCGGCAGCCTCTGCGGTCGCTAAAAGCTCGGCGGAAGCCGGGTTTTCTAATTTTGTATTCGTATGCTTTTGACGGACTGATGGTTCCGCCTTGCAGGTAGGAATCTGGCATCGTTTATGGTAAAATGGTAACATTGTTATTTTGCTAAGACCGGTTGAGATCGTATAGATTACTGTTAAGGGCAATAAAAACGGAACATGGTTCCAATGAGAGGAACAATCAGAGAGGGAGTATGTAGGTATGAGCGAAGATAGAGACTCAATCCAATCCGTTGCCAGGGCACTCGATATATTACTGTTGCTGCATCAAGAAGAGAAAGAAATGGGTGTTACCCAGATCAGTTCCGCATTAGGAATGTATAAGAGTACGGTGTGCAGAACCTTGGCGACGTTGGAAAATAAAGGATTTGTCCAGCAAAATCCAGAAACGGGGAAATACTGGATGGGATTGAAGCTGTATTCTTTGGGCATGCAGATGCGCAGAAAGATGCCGTTGCAAAATATTGCTGCCCCGCTGGCCCGTATCTTATCGGAGAAGTGCAACGAGGTAGTCCATATTGCCGTACTGGATCCTCAGGCGGAACAATATCCGCAGCAAATCATTATTGATAAATTCGAGAGCCAGCAGGTCCTCAGTTTTACACCTGGCGTCGGATCGGTATCCGCCTGCCATGGTTCAGCGGTAGGGAAGTGTTTGCTGGCATTTAGCGATCCCAAGCAGTTGGCTAAATTTCAAGGCGCATCGCTGCCGGCATTTACGGACAAGACCATTACCGATTGGTCCGTATTGTTGGATGAATTAACCGCGATCCGCGCGAAAGGCTTTGCCGTGGATGATGAAGAATTGGAGCTGGGGCTGACTTGTATTGCGGCGCCGATTATGGGCCGGGACCACATTGCAGCGGCGTTGAGCTTGTCTGGGCCGACTTCCCGTCTGCAAGGTGACTTATGCAATGAAATTGTTCAGGAAGTGCGAAAGACGGCAGCGGCGATATCCGCATTATTATAATGCAGATATCTGCATAACATGGTATAATGACACCGATAGGAAATGAATGGGGGATGAAGATGAAGAAGGCAATTATTGAGATGGATAAAGGAACGATCACGATCGAACTGTTTGCGGAAGAAGCGCCGAAGACGGTTGCGAACTTTGAAAAACTGATCAAGGAAGGGTTTTACGATGGACTCACCTTCCATCGGGTTATAAAAGGGTTTGTTGCCCAGGGCGGTTGTCCGAACGGCAACGGGACCGGCGGACCGGGCTACACAATCCCCTGCGAGACGAAAGGCAATCCGCGCAAACATACCCGCGGCGCTCTTTCCATGGCCCATCGCGGACCGAATACCGGCGGCAGCCAGTTCTTTATCGTATATGAACCGCAGCCGCATTTGGATGGCATGCATACGGTGTTTGGCCAAGTGATCGACGGCATGGATATTGTTGACGCGATTACGCCCGGCGATGTGATGAAGAAAGTTACATTTGTTGAAGAATAGGCAAAATCCGGACATTTTTGTCCGGATTTTATTTATTTCATCCGGATTTTATTTATTTTTTTTGAATTACACAGATTCGCTTTTATTTTTTGCATTTTTCTATTGCACTTTTGGTCATTTGTGATAAAATCATATCGTAATTTTTCCCTTCTGGCGGAAGGAAAGAACCTTCCGGATACTTCCCGAAAGATAGGAGATGGATATGAAACAGTATTTTAATTTATCACAAGCTGTTGTGCAGCAAATCGCCAATACCTACGGCACTCCGACCTTGGTGCTGTCGTTGGAACAAGTTGCCCGTAATTATTCTTTTTTGACGGAACAGCTGCCGGGAGTAAAGGTGTATTATGCAGTGAAATCAAACCCGGATGAGCGGATTATCAAGACTTTGGCCGGCCTGGGGTCTTGTTTTGATGTGGCATCCGATGGGGAAATGCGAATGCTGTCCGATCTGGGGATTGAGCCGGAACGGATTGTTTATGCCAACCCCGTGAAGACCGCCGGCGGTTTGGAAATAGCTCGTCAAAAAGGTATTCATAAGTTTACGTTTGATAGCGAGAGCGAAATCGGCAAAATCGCCAATGCAATACCCGGAGCTACCGTATTATTGCGGATCAGGGTGGATAATCCGAAAGCGCTCGTTGATTTGAATAAAAAATTTGGCGCTGCGCCCGACGAAGCATTATCTCTGTTACGGAAAGCCCGGGAAAAAGGGCTTGATGTGGCTGGGTTATGTTTTCATGTCGGCAGCCAATCCACCAGTTCCACCGCTTATTTAACGGCTCTGCAAATTTGCCGGGAATTGTTTGATGAAGCGGCAACCGATGGATTTCAATTGCGGTTGCTGGACATTGGGGGCGGCTTCCCCATTCCGAACGGAACGCAAAAAATTGATGTGGCGGCAATGACCGATGAAATTTCTGCCATGTTAAAAACCCATTTTTCCGGCATTGAAGTGTGGGCGGAGCCGGGACGGTTTATATGCGGAACGGCGATGAACCTGATCACCCGGGTTATTGGAACGCAGCAACGCAATGGCCAGCAATGGTATTTTCTGGATGAAGGCCTGTACGGCACTTTCTCCGGAATCATTTTTGACCATTGGCAATACGACATGGAGACGTTTAAAACCGGGAGCGAGATATTGGCGACCTTTGCCGGCCCGAGCTGCGATTCCTTGGACGTTCTTTTCCGGGATAAATTGACAGTTCCCTTGGAAATGGACGACTTGATCCTGGTACGAAATTGCGGCGCGTACAGTTCGGCATCGGCAACTACTTTCAACGGATTTGCCAAGGCGCAGATTATTGTCTGGGAAAAAATTTGTGAAGAGCTGACCGGTTATAGCAACCTGCCGACCGCGGGCTGATATAGATGGTCGCGGGAATATAGAGAATAGCAAGATGCCTGTGCAGTTGCCAGGCATCTTTTTCTCTTTGGATAGTAGTATGCAGGTGGTAAAACGTGGTATGATATATAAGTATAGACTTTTTCGGCGATGAGGTGCGATATATGGTATGGACGATTGGTTTCTTTCTGCTGCTGAACTTTATTTATTTGTATTTTGAGATGCCGGTTTTTGCTTTTGGGTTTACGGATTGGTCATTGCCTTTGTTGTTTTGGGGCTGGATTCTGCTGTTTTTTTTGGCTCGTCCCCTTTTGCAAAAAGGCCGGGCGGCCTTGTCCAACTCTCCTTGGGGCCGTTTGCTGGAAAAAATGGTTCTCGGCGGCCGCTCTGAAACGGGCAAAGTGGTTGATATCAGCGGCCATCATATTACGCCGGCGATCAGAAAGATAGCAATGGCCGGCGCTGTATTTCTGGCGGTGGGGATTTTAAATTTGATCGTCCTTCCGGTAATATTAAGCCATCCGGTGTTTTTCAGCCAATCTTACCGAAATTTGCTGGGAACGGTAGAAGAAAGCTCCTTCACGGCGGATGTGGAACCGATTAATCTATCGCAGATCCGTATCGTAGACGAAGAAACGGCGATAAAACTGGCGGAAAAAAAAGTCGGTGAAGTTCCGGCTCTGGGCAGTGAGACACGGCTGGGAAACCTGGTTTTGCAAAAGGTGCAAAATAAGCTCTATTATGTTGCACCGTTGGAACATCGTGGGATTTTCCAGTGGATTACTAATTTTTCCCAGGGCAGCAAAGGCTATGTCATGGTATCGGCTACGAATCCCCAGGATGTGAGATTGATCCAGCAGGTTAACAATAAGCCGGTTTATCTGAAAGTTCAGACCAATGGCTTTTTCATGGATTATTTGCCGCGGTACTTGTATTTTCATGGAATTATCAACGCCGGTATGATGGATTATTCCTTTGAAGTAGATGATAATTTAAACCCGTATTGGGTTGTAACGTTGTATAAAAACAAGGTTGGCTATAGTGGACCGGATGCGGTTGGCGTGGTGCTTGTCAATGCCCAAACCGGTGAAATCCAAAAATACGCGGTGGACAATGTTCCCGAATGGGTAGACCGGATTCAACCGGAAAGTTTTATTTATCGCCAGATCGCCGGTTGGGGTGAATATGTGAATGGTTATTGGAACTCTCTGTTGGCCAAAACCGGTACCTTAAAGCCAACGGGCGAGCAGCTGCATTTAATATACGGCAATGATGACCGGGTCTATTGGTACACGGGCATTACGTCTTCCGGTAAAGATGAAAGTTCTGTCGGCTTTTTATTGGTAAATTCGCGCACGAAAGACGCAAAATGGTATAAAGTCGCCGGAGCGACGGAATCGGCTGCGAAGAAATCAGCCGAAGGACAGGTGCAGGAAAAAGGATACCGGGCGGGGTATCCGATCCTGTATAATATTCACGGCGTGCCAACCTACATTGCTCCCTTGAAAGACAAGGAGGGCTTGCTGAAATTGGTGTCGTTTATTTCCGTGGAGAACTATAACCTGGTTGGTGTTGGGCCGGATATTGAAAGCGCTCTGCGCGCGTACCAATTAAACTTGATCAATAAAGGAAATGCCTTTATTCCTGGCAACGAAATCAAACAAATTCGCCTGCAGGGGAAAGTAACCCGTTATTCCCAAGTTGTCAAAGGCGGCGAATCGTATTTTTACTTTATGCTGGAGGGAGATCCGCGGATCTTTGTCGGCGCGCTGAGCAGTTCGCCGAAATTGTCGCTGATTCATTCCGGTGATACCATTGCTGTGGTTTTCAATGATGGTAAGGAGACGGAGATTAGTATTCAGCAGGTGGAAACGACGGGTTTCTAAGGCTTCAACAACGCCGTGGAGGGTGGCTAAGAGGAAATGAAGGGACAGTATACTATAATCATTGCTCTGGCGCTGCTGCTCTTCATGCTGGCGCCGGCGCCTCCGGCGGCAGCCGCAGGTGATTATGTGGTAACGGTCAATCAATCGCTGCTGCTTTCATTTAATGGGATGCAGAGGGTGGCGGTGTCCAATCCGGACATTGCGGATGTGGCGATCGTTTCCGGCTCTGAACTATTGCTGGTAGGGAGGTCGCCTGGCAGCACGACGTTGTACGTCTGGACAGCGCAGGAACAGGTTGGTTTTTCCGTGAAGGTGGCGGCGGAAGAACGGCGGATTGCCAATGAGATAAAGAAGATAACCGGTTGTTCAGAACTTTCAGTGGGCAAAGTCAATGAAACCGTTGTGTTGGAAGGGCGGGTCAATGACCAGTTTGAACGGAGCCGGGTGGAAAAGGCTGCCGGCGCTTACGGGGAAAAAGTGATCAACCTCATGGAATTGCGAAATCCCACGCAGGTGAAAATTGAAGCGCGAATTATTGAAATTGACAAAAATAAAACAAATAGTCTGGGAGTTTTGTGGGGAAATACGCCGTCTGCGCCGGGCTCATTTTCTTTTGGGCAAAGTTATACAGCGGCCAATTCGGTGCCCGGGCAAAACCAGGCATTTGGCTGGTTTGGTTCTTACAGCGATGTGAACGCGGAACTGGATGCATTGGTTCAGACCGGCGACGCAAAAATTCTTTTCTGTCCGTATGCCGTTGTTTTAAGCGGCGAAAAAGCGAACCTGTCCGTCGGCGGTGAAATTCCGGTACCGGTCAGCGTTAATAACGGCCAGGTTGGAATTGAGTGGAAAACCTATGGTGTTAAATTGGCGATTGAACCGACAGTTAATTCGGAGAACCTAATCCAAAGCAAAATCACCGCGGAATCGAGTTCTCTGGATTGGGATTCGGCCCACCGGATTACGCTTGGATCCGGAATGTCGATTCCACCGCTGATTATGCGCAAAACAGAAGCGGTTGTAGCTCTTGAGTCCGGGAAAACGATCGTGTTTGGCGGCCTGATTGCAGAGCAGGCCGGAAACGAAATATACAAGCTCCCTTTGTTGGGTGATTTGCCGATCGTGGGGCCGGTGTTCCGCAGCAAATCGTCCACGCGTACCCAAACCGAGTTCCTTGTTTTGGTCACGCCGACAGTGATCGATACTACGACATACCAGCCTTTGGTAACGGGAAAAATGCAAGCATTGTTGAACGAAAATCCTTGGCAGGAAGGGAAGAAAAATGAAGAAAGACGCGATAAGAGTTCTGGTCGTTGATGATGTGGCTGATATTCGGGAGAATATCAGCAAGCTAATGGAGTTTCATTCGGAAGTCAAGATTATTGGCCAAGCCGGAAGCGCTGCTGAAGCGATTGCAAAAGCGAAGGAACTGCAGCCGGATATTATTTTGATGGATATCAATATGCCGGTTATGGATGGAATTGCGGCCACAGAGGTATTGGCTGACGAGGTGCCGCAGGCCAATGTTATCATTATGAGTGTACAGGGCGAACAGGAATATTTACGGCGGGCGATGGTTGCCGGCGCGAAGAATTACATGGTAAAGCCGTTCAGCGGCGATGAATTGTTGCAAGCCATCAAGCAGGTATATTCGTTGGCCCAAAAACGGATTACAATTTCACAAACGGCTTCCGATCCTATCAAGCAAGGGAAAATCGTTACTATATTCAGCACAAAAGGCGGTATAGGCAAAACAACGATTGCCAGTAATCTGGCCGTTGCCCTGGCCTCCAATACGGGAGCAAAGATCTGCATTGTCGATGCCGATCTGCAGTTTGGCGATGTTGCTTTATTTCTAAATGTTGCACCGAAGGCAACCATTGCCGACCTGGTTCGTGAAGCGGATCATATGGATGCGGAACTGATCACCAACCATCTTTCCTCTTATAATGAATTGGTTAGCCTTTTGCCGGCGCCGCTCCGGCCTGAACAGGCGGAGTTGATCGGCAGTGCGCAGATAACTGCTATTTTGGCGACGATGCGGACAATGTTTGATTATATTATTGTTGACACGTCACCCACGTTCAATGATGTAATGTTGACGACGTTGGACGCGGCGGATCAAATTCTGGTCATCACATCGATGGATTTACCGACCATCAAAAATGTAAAATTATGCCTGGAAATTATGGAGTCATTGGAATATAGCCGTGACAAAATCAAGGTGTTTTTAAACCGGGCCGATTCGGAGGGCGGACTAGAACGGCGGGAAGTACAAGAAAGCCTTCGCTATCCGTTTGCGGCGGCGATGCCGAGCGACGGGCGGACCGTTGTTTATTCCGTGAACCGCGGCATCCCGTTTGTCACCAGTCATCCTGAAGCGGGCGTATCGAAAGGTATTTTTTCTTTGGCAGCCATGATTGCCGGCGGCGAGGAAAAAAAGCCGGAACCGCCGGGCGGTGTTATGAGCAAGTTTAAGCGGTTGTTTGGATAAAGAGGTGCGAATTGCAGCATGGCGAACGTAGATGCAAAAATGTTGGATACTGTTGTCAAACAGACAATTTCCGCGGTGGAAAAAGGCAAAACACAAATTTATGATATTTACGAAGCAGCCAATAAGGAATTAAATAAGATTAAACAGCAGTATGAAGCGCTAAAACAAAGAACGGCAGAAACGATTGCCAGAGTTGACGCCCTGGAAAAAAAAGAGCGCCAGTCCCGGTTGCGGCTCATGGAAGTGAGCCGTAATTTCCAAGTCTATAAAGAAGCGGATATTAAGCAGGCTTATGAAGAAACAAGCGCCTTGAAGGTAGAACTTGCGGTCGCCCGCGAACAGGAACAAAATTTGCGGCGGGAACGGGATGCGATGGAATTAACCTTGCGGTCCATGCAGCAGACCGTGAACAAGGCTGAAAACCTTGTTGCCCAGGTTGGGGCTGCACTTGGCTATCTGAACAACCAGATGGAAACGGTTGTTGACCAAATTGAAACCGTTCAGCAGCGTCAAGCCTTCGGCACGCAAATTATCAAAGCCCAGGAAGAAGAACGGCGCCGGGTTGCCCGTGAAATTCATGACGGTCCCGCGCAGGCAATGGCGAACATCGTGTTTCGTACGGAAGTGTGTGAACGTCTGATTGACGTCGATTTGAGCCGGGCCAAAGGGGAAATGCGTGATTTACAGGAACAGGTGCGGGGCTGCTTGCAGGAAACCCGTAAGATTATTTTTGCCCTGCGTCCCATGACACTCGATGATCTCGGCCTGGCGCCGACGGTCCGCCGGTTATTGGATACATTGAAAGAACGTAAGGGCTTTATTACGGAATTACAGATCAGCGGCGAAGAAAAACGTTATGCCACCCCGTTGGAAATTGGTTTGTTTCGCATTATTCAAGAGGCCTTGAATAATGCCGAAAAGCATTCCCAGGCCCGCTGCATCTGGGTGAGAATCGATTTTCGGCCGGATCTGGTCGTTGTGATTATTGAAGATGACGGGGTTGGGTTTGATACCGGTGCGGAAAGAAGCCGGGAAAGTTTTGGCCTGATGGGAATGCGGGAACGGGTGGAGTTATTGAATGGAGAGGTAGTGGTTCGTTCAGAGAAACGGAAGGGGACAAAGGTAATGGTGAAGGTTCCTTTGTGATTAGCCGGGAAAGTGAGTGGACGCCATGGAATTGTGGAATGTAACGCAACAGACCCAGTTAGCCAGCCGGCTTCGCATAGCGGTTACGTTTTTACAACGGTTGAAAGGCCTTCTGGGGACTAAATTTTTGCCGGAGGGTGAAGCGTTGCTCATTCGGCCCTGCAGCAGTGTCCATACGCTGGGTATGAATTATGCAATTGATGTGTTGTTTATGACGGCAGATGACCGGGTTTTGAAGATTGCGGCTTCGATGCCGCCAGGCCGGGCTGCTGTCGCCTGGGGCAGCTCTTACGTGCTGGAATTACCGCCGGGAATTGCGGCGAAAACGGGGACTGTTGTTGGGGATCAGTTGTTCATAAAAAAACACGAATGAGACCTTTGTTTTAATTTGCGCCATTGCGCAGGAAAAGTTTTCTTTGCTGTCATAGGAAAATAGCAGGAGTTGTAGAAACACAAAAAGAATCTTCTATAATAGCAGTCATAATCCAGCATCTTCCATGATTTAAAGACCTGTAGGAGGTTGAGGTGTTGTTTACTGTTTATAGAAAAGAAGATAGCAAAAATATAAAGAAGATCATCAGCCTTCGTCAACTTGTTTTGTTCGTAGGCTTATTTCTTATTGTGGGAGCCTGGACGTTTACTTATCTCCAAGTCAACAGGGAATATGCGGCGGAAACCGGCAACATTATCCGGGAGAATGAGAACCTGACAAAATTCCTGGAAGGATATGTCCAGGCACGAGTAAAGAATGTTGATGATAAATTGGTTTCGATCAAGCAGGATTACGAACGGGAGCGAAGGATCAATGCCGATATTAGGGAACAAGTTTCCCAGGCATTGAAAGAACCGGGCATCATCCTCCTGTGTTTGCTCAATGAGAAAGGGGAGGTCATTGGCGGGTCAACCGAAACGAGCGCAAAAGCAATTGCTGCCAGCGCTGCGTTTAAAAAGCAGCAAGAGCGTTCGAACGGGACATTGTACATTGATAATCCGGTGCTCGACGAAAAAACGAAACAATCCCTTATCCGGATCAGCCGGCGCATTGAACGGCCCGATGGGAAATTTGGCGGGGTTGTGGTTGCGACGCTGAAGCCAGAATATTTTAACACTTTTTATCAACAAATGGAAATTGACCATAGGAAATTTGCCGTGATCACCGGTTTGGACGGAGTGGTAAAAGCAAACTTGTCGGCAAACGGATCTGTGGCGGAGGAAAATACAACTGCTGGTTCTTTTTTATGGCGGGTGGCGGAAGCGACCTCCGGGTCCTATCTGGATCAGTCGGCTGCGGATGGAAAGCCGGTGTTTCAAAGTTACCGGGTAATGAAGGACTATCCGTTGATTGTCAGCGTGGGAACCGACAAAGAGATTGCGTTAGCGTCCTATGTTCAGCGGCGGAACATGTGTTTTGGTACGGCCTTTATATTCACCGTGTTTGTTGCTTTTGGTTGTTTCATGCTGCGCGGACAGATCAAACGGCGAACCGAGGAGCAAATCAAAGCCGAAGAAAACATCAGTCAACAGAACCAATATCTGGTTGCGCTGCATGAAACGGCATTAGCGCTGATGCAGCGTCATGATTTGGACGCCCTGCTGTGGGCGATTGTCGAACGGGCCTGTTTTTTGACCAATACGCCGCACGGGTTCCTTCATTTGGTGACGGCAGATGGCGATGAAATCGAATTGACAATCGGGGTCGGAATTTATCAAGAGGCAATGGGTTTTCGCCTGAAATCGGGCGAGGCTTTATGCGGCCGGGTTTGGCAAGAAGGCCGGCCCGTGTGGGTTGAGGATTATTCGAAATTAGAAGGTGCTGTGTTCTCGTATCCCTTTTCTTCGATTTTGTCGATTGGCTGTTCGCCTCTGCAGGTCCGGGACAGAGTGGTCGGCGTTCTTGGTATCGGCTATACGGATGCCAAGCATAGTCCGTCGCCGGCAGAAGAAAACTTGCTGAACCGCCTCGCCGATATTGCTGCGATCGCGATCGATAATGCGTTGCTGTACGAAACGGTA